>JAFAEG010000054.1 GCA_023424095.1 Pseudomonadota bacterium
CCTCGAGGACGTTCGCGAGACGCCGCAGCCCGCCACCCAGCCGGTCGCGCCGCCGCGTGCGACGCCGCCCGCCACGCCGCGCCCCGTTCCGCCTGGCTTCACCCCGCAGCCGGAGCCGGCCGTGCGCGACGAGAAGGCCGCGCCGGGCGAGCGGAGATAGGCCGAGTGAAGCGGATGACGGCGCGGGCGGACAGGAGAACGTTTCGGGCGCATCCAACAGGCCCTATTGCGCGTATATAGGCTCCACTGACCACGAGAGGACGAGTCGCATGAGCATCTTCAGCACGATCCAGGCCCAGATTGTCGGCGCGAATGCCGCCGCCGCCGCCGCCACGAGTGTGGGCCTGGCCGCCGGCGCCGCGGGCGCCGCCGGGCCGGTCGACGTCGAGCAGAAACTGGCGGAGATTCACAAGGCCAAGGGCAGCCCGAACCTCAACTGGCGGACCTCGATCGCTGATCTGATGCGGCTGCTCGACCTCGATCCCAGCCTCGACAATCGCAAGGAGCTGGCCACCGAGCTCGGCTATACCGGCGCCAAGGACGGCAGCGCCGAGATGAACATCTGGCTCTACAAGAATGTGATGAGCGAGCTGGAGAAGAATGGCGGCATCGTGCCGGCGTCGCTGAAGGACTGATCGCGCGCCGGGTTCGGCCGCCGCTTTTGCAGGGTCATGCGCACCGTTCGCCGGTCCGCATGACCCCTTTTTCATGCCTGTCCCGCCTTAGCCTGTGGAAGGGGACATGACATGAAAGCAGCCTTGATCTCATTCGCGTCGATCCTGGCCCTGAGCGCGTGCAGCTCGGCGGAGGAAAAGGAGAAGGCGCAATTGGCCGATCAGTTCGTCAGCGCCTGTACGCAAAGCGCTGGCGGCAATCCGATGGCCGCGCAGCTTTGCGGCTGTATCGGCGACCGGATGAAGGCGCTGCCGATCGATCAGCTGCGGGCGCTGAACGCCAATCAGCAGCAGGCACAGATGTTCGCCCAGCAGGCGATGCAGCAATGCATGGCGGGCATGCAAAGCGGCGGCGCGCAGCAACCGGGCGGCATGGGCGGCGGCGGCATGCAGCCTGGCGGCATGGGCCCGGGCGGGATGCAGCAGCCCGGCGGCATGGGTCCGGGCGGCATGGGGCCGGGCGGTATGGGGCCAGGAGGGATGGGTCCTGGGGGGATGCAGCAGCCGGGCGGCTACGGCATGCCGGGTCCCGGCATGCAACCGCCGGGCTACGGCCCGCAGCCTGGAATGGATTCCGGAATGTATGGCGGGGCTGCCAATGGCGCCGCGCCGCAGGGCAATGGCGCGCAGACCGAGAGCGCGAAATAGGCCCCGTGCAGGCCGGCGGCGTCCTTAAGCGCCGCGCGGCTTGGCGGGCGGCTTGGGGGGCTGCGGTGCGGGCGGGGCCGGTTCGGCCCGGGTCGCCTCGCCGAAGCGGCGGATTCCTTCGACGGCCAGCGACGACAGGATGGCGGCGAGGTCGGCGGGCTGGCCCTTCGGCGCTTCTGGCGCCTCCGGGGCGGGTGTTGCCGTCCGGCGCGGTTCGGCGAAGCGGCTGGCGGCCGCCGCCAGCGCCGCTGCCGCGGCATCGACCAGCAACCGGTTCTGCATCGCCTCCAGCAGGCGCCCGCCGGGTTCGCGCAGCTCCTTGGGGACTTTCACGCCGGCGATTCGCTTGGGCAGCTTCGGCGTCTTTGCCTTGCCGGTCTTCTTCTTCGCCATGACGACCACGCCTCCTGCCTGCGCAGGATAACATAGGAGCGGCGCGGTTAAGAAATAAGCGGGCTCAGCCGGCGCGGGCGAGCGGCAGCCAATCCTTCCAGCCGCGCCGGCGCGGGCGCGGGGCGGGGAGCTGCGAGGCCTCGAACGCGGCCTGCTCCTCGCCATAGAGGCGCAGGTTCGCCGGACGGGTCGGCCGAAAGGCGACGCGGCCCCGGATCGTGTCTTCCGCGGTGCGCAATGTGCGGACCAGATCCTCCTCGCTGAACGGCTTCAGCAGGCAGCCCAATGCGAGGTCGGGCAGCGGGAAATTCGGCGCCTTGCCGCTGGTGAACAGGCAGGCGATCTGCCGTTCGGCGAGCTTGGCGGCGACCGCGAAGCCGCTTGAGCCGTGGGCGAGCTGGAGGTCGATCAGGGCAAGGTCCGGCGGCTCCGCGTCGGCGAGCGCGATCGCCCGCTCCTTATCCTCGGCGATGCCGGTCACGATGTAGCGGGGATTGAGCTGGACGAGGTCTCGAAGCGTCTCCGCAAACAAGGCTTCGTCCTCGACGATCAGGATCTTCAGCACCGCCGCGCCCTCCTCAAGGGCGAATAGGTGGCAAATCGCGACACAAGGGAATCGTCGGGGCCGCAATTTGCGGCAGATGATTCCCGAACTGCGCCGAACCGTTCACGCGGAGGCAACCAACGGCGATGCAAAGGGAAATTCAGAGCTAGAGAGGGTGGCCATGAAGTCGATTGCACTTGCCGTCGCGTTGCTCGCGCAGCCCGCCTCGCCGGCTGCTCCGGCGGGCGATTTCTGCGCGGGCGTGCGGGCGCTGGCCGCCGGTGCGGCGGAGGCGACGCCGTTCCAGGCGATGCGCGCCACGCAGACGCAGTTTCGGATGGACCGGCTCGCTTGCTTCTTCACCTCCGCCGGCGGCTATCTGTGCGCGCACAATCTGGCCCGGCCGAACGAGACACGGGACATTTATGCGACCCGGGTCGCGGCCTGCCTGCCCGGCGCGACGCGGACGAGCGAGCGCCGCGATCATCGCAATCTGGTGATCGTCCGCTCGGGAGCGCTCGAGGCGCGGTTCGAGGAACAGGGCCAGGACCAGGGCCATGTCGGCCGCCGCGTGTCGATCTTCTTCGCGGCGGTGCGCTAGCGCTCCTAGAGCTGCATCACCCCTTCGATCACGGTCACGCAGCGGCCGCCGAGAATGACCCGGTCGCCTTCGAGGCGGCAGGCGACGTGGCCGCCGCGCTTGCTGGCCTGGAAGGCGGTGAAGGAGTCGCGGCCGAGCCGGTCGGTCCAATAAGGCGTCAGCACGCAATGGGCCGAGCCGGTGACGGGGTCTTCGTCGATCCCGGCGCCGGGCGCGAAGACTCGGCTGACCACGTCGGTGTCGCGGCCGGGGGCGGTGACGATGGTCAGCACGTCGCCATCCGCCGCCAGCGCCTTGAAATCGGGCGAGAGCGCGCGGACCGCAGCCTCGTCCGGCAGCACCACCAGGCCATAGCGATGGGGGTGCCAGAGCGTCTCCGCTTCGGCGATGCCGAGCGCGGCGAGGATGTCCGGCAGGGGCTTGGGCTCCGGCCGCCAGGCGGGCAGGGACATGGCATAAGCATCGCCGTCGCAGGCAACTTCCAACAGGCCGGCACGGCGGGTGCGGAAGCGGATGCTGGCCGGCCCGTCGCAGCCGTCGATCAGCACATGGCCGCTGGCGAGCGTGGCGTGGCCGCACAAAACGACCTCGGTGGCGGGGGTGAACCAGCGCAATTCATAATCCGCCTCGCCCGTTTCATCGGGCACGGTGAAGGCGGTTTCGCTCAGATTATTCTCCTCCGCGATCGCCTGCAGAACCGCGTCCGGCAGCCAGGCGTCCAACGGCATCACCGCGGCCGGATTGCCGGTGAAGGGACGGTCGGCAAAGGCATCGACCTGGACGAGGCGCAATTCCATCAATCTGTCTCCTCTAGGGCGGGCGGCAAGGCGCGGACCTCGTCGGTCTCGGCCAGATCATTGCCGGGCTGATCGACCTGGCCCTCCGGGTCGACGTGGATCAGCAGTTCGACGGTGGGGAAATCCTGCCGGATCGCCGCTTCGATCTCGTCCATCACCTGATGGGCGGCGGCCACCGTCAGCGCGGGATCGACCCAGATGTGGAATTGCGCGAAGTCGTGGACGCCGCTGCTGCGCGTGCGCAGATCGTGCGTGCCGCGATTGGCAGGGTGCCGTGCGGCGATGGCGAGCAGGGCCTGGCGCCGCTCCTGAGTCCATTCGCGGTCCATCAACTGGTTGATCGCACGGGCCGAAGCGCGCCAGGCGCTGCGGATCAGATAGAGCGCGATCAGGATGCCGAACAATGGGTCCGCGCCGTGCAGCCCGGCGAACTGATCGAGGACAAGTGCGGCAATCACCGAGCCGTTCAACAGCAGATCGGACTGGTAGTGGACCCGGTCGGCCTCGATCGCGACCGAGCCGGTGCGGCGGATCACGCTGCGCTGATAGGCGGTGAGCGCCAAAGTCGCGCCGATCGCGACGATGCTGACCGCGATGCCATATTCCGCGTCGGTGACATTGTTGCCGGCGACCAGCCGGTCGACCGCCCGCCAGAGAATGCCCAGCGCCGAGACGGTGACGAGGCCGACCTGCAGCAAAGCCGCCAGCGCCTCCGCCTTGCCGTGGCCGAAGCGATGATCCTCATCCGCCGGCGCGGCCGCGATCCGCACCGCCCAGAGCGTCACCAGCGAGGCGAGCAGGTCGAGCGCGCTGTCGATCAGCGAGCCGAGCAGGGCGACCGAGCCGGTCGCCGCAGTGGCCCAGCCTTTCAGGGCGAGCAGCAGCAAGGCGACGCTGACGCTGGCGAGAGCCGCCGAAGTCGTCGCCGTCGCGCGCGAACTCATGGGTAGAGCAGGCCTTCCGACCAGCCGCCCGCGCCGTCCGGCAGGAACAGCCGCCGCTCGTGCAGGCGATGGGCGCGATCGTTCCAGAATTCGATCCGCTCGGGCGCGACTCGAAAGCCGGACCAATAAGGCGGGCGGGACACGTCGCCGCCCTCGAAGCGCGCCGCCTCGGCCGCGAAGCGGGCTTCGAAGGTGGCGCGGCTGTCGAGCGGACGGGATTGGTCGGAGGCCCAGGCGCCAAGTTGCGAATCGCGGGCGCGCGTGGCGAAATAGGCGTCGGCCTCGGCATCGCTGACCGGGCTCACCGCACCCTCGATGCGGATCTGGCGGCGCAGCGACTTCCAGTGAAACAGCAGGGCGGCGCGTGGGCTCACGGCCAGATCACTGCCCTTGCGGCTCTCGCGATTGGTGTAGAAAGTGAAGCCGTCCGGGCCGTGCCCCTTCAGCAGCACCATCCGAACCGCGGGCTGGCCGCGCGCATCGACCGTGGCGAGGGCCATCGCCTCGGGATCGTTCGGCTCGCTGGCGCGCGCCTCGGCGAGCCATGCGGCGAACAGGGAGAAAGGATCGGTCATGGCCCAACTCTAGTCGGGACGGCGCGTCCGGTCGACCGTTGCGCTTGGCCGCACTTTGCCTAAGCTGGCCGTGCGGACCGTCACAGGCGGCCGTGGCTCGGGAGGGGAGAGTAAGCGTCATGTGGGTGCTCGACAGGCTGTTGCAGCGGGTCGTCAGGCAAGGTGAGCTGATCGTCGTCGACCATGACGGCAAGGAATATCGCTATGGCGCGCCGGCCGAGGGCAAGGCCCCGGTCAAGGTCCGCTTCAACCACAAGAGCGCGTCCGGCCATGTCGTTCGCCACCCGCAGGTTGGCGCCGCCGAAGTCTATATGGACGGGCGGATGGACGTGATCGAGGGCGACATTCGCGACCTCATCCTGCTCGTCCATTCCAACGTGCCGAGCGGCGGCGGCGAGGAATCGCTGAAGCCGAAGAACCCGCTGCGCCGCGCGCTGGAAACGCTCGCGGGCAAATTGGACGGAATCAACTGGCGGTCGAAATCACGCCGCAATGCCGAGCATACCTACAATCTCACCCGCCGCCTGTACGAACTCTTCCTGGACGCGGACCGGCAATATACCTGCGCTTATTATCTGCGCCCCGACGACAGTTTGGAGCAGGCGCAGCTCGACAAGAAGGCGCATCTCGCCGCGAAGCTTCACCTGAAGCCGGGCATGAAGGTGCTCGACATTGGCTGCGGCTGGGGCGGCCTCGCCCTCTATCTGCACAAACATTATGACGTCGACGTGCTCGGCGTCGCGCTGGCGCCGGACCAGATCGCCTTCTGCAAGGAACGGGCGGAAGAAGCCGGCGTCGCCGACCGGGTCAAATTCGAGCTGATGGACTATCGCGACGTTACCGGCAGCTTCGACCGGATCATCAGCGTCGGCCTGATCGAGCATCTCGGCCAGCCGCATTATCCGACCTTCTTCGAGCACACCCACCGGCTGCTCGCCGACGACGGGGTGATGGTCTCCCATTGCTGCGGGCGGATGGGCGTGCCGGGGACGACCGACAAATTCACGCGCAAATATATCTTCCCCGGCGGCTACATTCCGGCACTGTCGGAGCTGGTCGGGCATGCGGAGAAGAACGCCCTGATCGTCAGCGACGTCGAGGCGGTGCGCTACCATTATGCGCTGACGCTGGAGGAATGGTACAAGCGCACGGTCGCGGCGCGGGACGAGATCGTCGCCCTCTATGACGAGCGCTTCTACCGCATGTGGCTCTTCTACCTGGCCGGTGCGGAGAGCAGCTTCATCCACGGCAGCCTGGTCAATTGGCAGCTGCAATATGTGAAGAAGCGCGACGCCATCCCGATGGTCCGCGACTATCTGTTCGAGGAGGAATTGCGGCTGCGCGATGCCGACACCGCGCCTTCATGGCATCTGGCGCAGGCCGCGGAGTAAAGGCCGGGCGCAACCATCGCCGCGGCGAAACATTATCCTCCCATCTGAAAAGACAGGGAGAATGCGCATGCGTATCGCGCTCTTGTCCGCTGCGGCCGTGGCCGCGACGGCGCTCGGCGGTTGCACGACCTATGGCGACGATCGCTATGGCGGCTACAGCGCCTACGATTACAACCGGCCGGACCCGCGCTACGGCGGCTATTATGCCGATCGCTATTACCGCGCCGACCCGCGCTATCAGGAATATCGCCTGCAGCAGAATGACCGCGTCTATCGCGGCCGCGACGGACGTTATTATTGCCGCCGCTCCGACGGAACGACCGGCCTGATCGTGGGTGCGGCCGCCGGCGGAACGCTCGGCGCGCTCATTGCCCCGGGCGGCTCGGAAGTGCTCGGCGCACTGATCGGCGGCGCGGCCGGCGCGGTGCTGGGCCGTGAAGTGGAGCGCGGCGAGGTTCGCTGCCGCTAGCCACTGGGGTGCTGGACATTTTCGTCCGGGTGGAGAACGAGAACGGCGATGGCCGATCTCTACTCCACTCTGGGCGTCGAACGCTCCGCGGATGAAGCCGCGATCAAGAAGGCGTATCGCAAGCTCGCCAAGGAGCTGCACCCCGACCGCAACCGCGACAATCCGGCGGCGGCGGAGCGTTTCTCCAAGGTCACCTCCGCCTACGATATCCTGACCGACAAGGATAAGCGCGCCCGCTACGATCGCGGCGAGCTGGACGAGGATGGCAATCCGCGCATGCCGTTCGGCTTTGGCGGCGGTGGCGGCGGGCGCCCCGGCGCCGGCCCCGGCGGCAATTACCAGCGCGTCGATCCCAATGATTTCGATCTGGGCGGGGCCGATGCGGCCGATCTGTCCGATCTGTTCGAAGGCCTGTTCGGCGGCGCCCGCGGCAATCGCGGCGGGGCCGGAATGGGTGGCTTCGGCCGGCGTGCGCCGCCCCCGCCCAAGGGCGCGGACGTTGCCTATCGCTATGAGGTGAGCTTCGCCGAGGCGGCCTTGCTGACTCCGCAGCGCGTGACCCTGCGCGGCGGCAAGACGCTCGACATCAAATTGCCCAAGGGCGTCGAGGATGGCGCGCGCATCCGCCTGACCGGGCAGGGCGAGGCGGGGCCGGGCGGCAAGGGCGACGCGATCATCACCATCGCGGTCAAGCCGCACGCTTTCTTCGTCCGCGACGGCGACAATATCCGGCTCGATCTGCCGATCTCGCTCGACGAGGCGGTGCTCGGCGGCAAGGTGAAGGTGCCGACCGTCGATGGTCCGGTGATGCTGGCGATTCCGGCGGGCTCCAGCTCGGGCAAGGTGCTGCGCCTGAAGGGCCGGGGCTTCACGGCCAAGAGCGGGACTCGGGGCGACCAATTGGTGACGCTGCAGATCGTCGTGCCGGAAGACGATGCGGCCCTGAAAGCCTTCCTCGAAAGCTGGCCCGGCAGGGGGCAGGGCAACCCAAGGGCGGCGCTGGGCGTCTAGCGCGTGTTCTTTTCCTGATCGGTACCGATCTTTGGAGCTAGAGATTTGGAGCCCATCTCACCTCTCAGCCCGGAAGCCCGGCTCAAGGAAGCCGCGCTGGCGCAAGCGGAGGGCGAGCGGCCGCCGCATCGCCGCCACGCCGGCTATGCGCGCGCCTGGGTGGTGGTGAAGCGCGTTTCCTACGGCGTCTATACGGACGGCTTCATCCACGCCGGCAATCTTGCCTACATGTCGATCCTGTCGATCTTCCCCTTCATCATCGTCGCGGCGGCGGTGGCGAGCCTGGTGGGGCAGAGCGAGGGCGGCCTGCAGACGCTGCGCGCCTTGCTCGAGACGATGCCGCCGGATGTCGCGGCCTTGCTGGACAAGCCGCTGCAGGACGTGGTCGCGGCCCGCTCCGGCACCTTATTGTGGGTCGGCGCGCTGATCGGCCTGTGGAGCGTCGGCAGCTTCATCGAGACGATCCGCGACATCATCCGCCGCGCTTATGGCGTGCAGGTCACGACCCCATTCTGGAAATACCGGCTGGCCTCGGCGGGGCTGATCGTCGGCGCGATGCTGGTGATGCTGCTGTCGTTCAGCGCGACGGTGCTGCTGTCGACCGTGCAGGAATTCATCGTCAATCGCATCCCCGGGGCCGATGACGTCGTCGGCCTGCTGACCCTGATCCGGCTCGCACCGGCGATGATCCTGTTCGGCGCGGTCTATGTGTTGTTCCTGGCCCTGACGCCGGGACGGTACCGGGTCCGCACCTGCCCGAAATGGCCCGGCGCCTTGTTCGTCGCGGTGTGGTGGGTGACGATCACCGCCTTCCTGCCGCCGGCGCTCGCCGCGATCGGCGGCTATGACCTGACCTATGGTAGTCTGGCCGGAGTTGCCATCGCCTTGCTCTTCTTCTTCCTGATCGGGATGGGCGTGGTGATCGGCGCGGAGCTGAACGCCGCGCTTGCGGAGACGCCAACGCCCAGCCAAGAGGATGTCGTCGCCGCGGTCCGCGAGGAGAAAGCCGAGGTGGCGGTCGAAGCCGCGCAGGAAGCGGCGGTGGAAAAGGTCGCGCAGGAAGAGGCCGGCCGCAAGGAAGACAAAGCGGCCACGAAGGAGGCCGAGGGGAAGACGGAATGACGGGGCTGATGCAGGGCAAACGCGGGCTGATCATGGGCCTCGCCAACGACAAGTCGCTCGCCTGGGGCATTGCCAAGGCGTTGCACGGCGCAGGCGCCGAACTGGCGCTTTCCTATCAGGGCGATGTCATGCTGAAGCGGGTGAAGCCGCTCGCGGACCAGCTCGGCTGCGACTTCCTGATCGATTGCGACGTGTCCGACATGGCCAATCTGGACGCGGCTTTCGCGACCTTGGCCGAGCGCTGGCCGACCATCGACTTCGTCGTCCACGCGATCGGCTACACCAACAAGGAGGCGCTGCGCGGCCATTATGCCGATGTCGGCCTCGAAGACTTCCTGATGACGATGAACATCAGCGTCTACAGCTTCACTGCGGTCGCCAAGCGCGCGGCGGCGATGATGACGCCGTTCGATCCCGAAACCGGCAAGGGCGGCGGGTCGCTGCTGACCCTGAGCTATTATGGCGCCGAGAAGGTCATCCCGCATTACAATGTCATGGGCGTGGCGAAGTCGGCGCTGGAGACCAGCGTCAAATATCTCGCCAATGATTACGGCCCCAAGGGTGTGCGCGTGAACGCGATCTCGGCCGGCCCGATCAAGACTCTGGCGGCCAGCGGGATCGGCGATTTCCGCCTGATCCTGAAGTGGAACGAATATAATTCGCCCCTGCGCCGTAATGTGACGATCGACGATGTCGGCGGCTCGGCTTTGTATCTGCTCAGCGAACTGGCGGCGGGCGTCACCGGCGAGACCCACCATGTCGATGCCGGCTACCACACGATCGGCATGAAGCAGGAAGACGCGCCGGACATCGCGCTTGCTTGAAGCGCGACACCAAGGCGCCGCTGGCGTGACGAAGAGCCGCTGATGCATGTCCGAAAGGCCGGGCCGGACGATCGCGATGCGATCCGGCGGGTCCATCTGCTCGCATTCCCGTCGGCGCTGGAGGCGGATCTGGTCGAAGCGCTCGAGGGCGAAGACGACCTTGCGATCAGCCTCGTCGCGGATGAGGGCGGTGCGATTCTTGGCCATATCGCCTTCAGCCCGATGCGGGCCGTCGCCGATGGTGTGCCGGTCGAGGCACTTGGCCTCGCGCCCGTAGCGGTGCTGCCGGACCGGCAAAGCGCAGGCATTGGCGCGGCGCTGATCGAGGCGGGAATCGATGCGGCCAAAGCAGCGGGGGCGGAGCTGATCTTCGTGCTCGGCGACCCGGCCTATTACACCCGCTTCGGCTTCGATCCGGCGGAGGCTGCGCCCTTCGCCTCGCCTTATGCCGGGCCCCATTTCATGGCGCTTCGGCTCAGCGGCGAGCGCGCGGCGGGGGGCACGGCCGCTTACGCCCCGGCCTTCGCAGCGCTTGGTTGAGCAAAATCGGGAGGGGCGACGGCGCGCCGCCCCTCCCGCCTTTCTGATTCAGCCGCGCGCGCCTTCCTTGTGCACGAAGCCGAAATAGAGGCCGGCCAGCGCCAGGCCGAGGTGCAGATAGACGTCGTTGCCGTGCAGCGGCACGTAGCCGAACAGGGTCTGGGTCGACGGAATGAGACCGAGGATCGCCAGGAAGGCGTAGGCGATGAACAGGAATTTGAAGAAACCCTGCGCGCCGCCGGCGCTGCGCGAGGCGGCCAGGGCGTAGACACCGAACAGGATGTGCACCGCATTGTGCAGGGTGTTCACCGGGAACAGGCCGAGCAGCATGCCCTCGCCATGATCCATGGACAGGCTGTGGCCGGTGGAGCCGGGCCCGGCCGGATTGAGCAAGAAGAAGCCGGCAACGCCCGCGGCGATGAAGATCAGGCCAAATAGAAGTGCCATTTTGCGAAGCATCATATCCCTCCCTGTCAGACGCGCCTGCGTCCGCCTCTGAAGGGTCGGATCGACCTGGCGCTCTCACGGTCTAGACCGTTACGGATGTGAATCCAAATGCGCGCCTCATTCGGGGACCAGCTCCGGGCCTTCGGTCAGCGGCGGACCGTCCTCGATCGGGGTCGGCGCGACGCCGGGCTGCTCGGTCGCGGGCGGCGGCGCGACCGGGGGCGGCTCGACCGGGGCGGGGCCGCGCCGGGCGACGAGCGCGCCGCGGATCGCCTCCGGCACGCGCGGATAGATGCCGCAGCGGCAGATGTTGGTCACCGCCGCGTCGATGTCCGCCTCGCTCGGTGCGGGATTGTTCTCGATGAAGGCGGCGATGGTCATCACCATGCCCGGCACGCAAAAGCCGCATTGCACGACATTGCCGGCCAGGAAGGCCTGCTGCACCGGGTGCGACCGGCCCTGCGCCAGCCCTTCGATCGTGGTGACCGACGCGCCTTCCAGCGCGCCGATCGACACGGTGCAGCTGCGCACCGCGCGGCCGTCGACATGGACGGTGCAGGCACCGCAATGGCCGGTCGCGCAGCCATTCTTGGTCCCGGTCAGATTGGACGCCTCCCGCAGCGCGAACAGCAAGGGCGTGCGCGGATCCATGCGATAGGTGATCGGCTGGCCGTTGACGGTGAGGCTGGGCATCATCACAGCCTAACCGCAGATAGATCATGGCGGGAGTGGAAAATGGCTGAGCGGGTCACGGTCACGCACGATGGCGACATCGCCATCGTCGAGCTGGCGCGGGCGGACCGGATGAATGCGATGGACGGCGACATGTTCGCCGCGATCGGCGACGCCTTCCGCGCGCTCGGCCGCGATCGGCAGGTGCGGGCGATCGTGCTGGCCGCGCAGGGCAAGCATTTCACCGCCGGGCTCGACCTGGAATATGCCGCGAGCCAGTTCCAGCCGGTGCAGGATGCCGGCCGGGCGGCGGAGGCGCGGCTTCGGCATATCGACTGGCTGCAGGACAGTTTCAACGCGGTCGAGCAGGCGCGGGTGCCGGTGATCGCGGCGGTGCACGGCGCCTGCGTCGGCGCGGGCGTGGACCTGATCGCCGCCTGCGACATGCGGGTGGCGACGCAGGACAGCTTCTTCCAGATCGCCGAGGTGGATGTGGCGATCACCGCCGATCTCGGCACGCTGCAGCGGCTCACTTATCTGATCCCGCAGGGCATCTTGCGCGAGCTGACCTATACCGGCCGCAAACTGGACGCCGAGGAAGCGGCGCGGCTCGGCCTGGTCAACGGCCTCGCCGCCGATCGCGACGCGGCGCTGGAGGCGGCGATCAGCCTGGCGCGCACGATCGCCGCCAAATCGCCGCTGGCGATCGCGGGCGCCAAGCGCAGCCTGAATTATAGCCGCGGCCGGACGGTCGAGGAGGGGCTGCGCGACGTCGCCTTGTGGAATGCCGGCACGCTCGTCAGCGCCGATCTGGGCGCGGCGGTGCAGGCGCGGCTGGCGAAGCAGACCCCTTTATTCGGGCCGCTCGACGACTGACGAGAGGCGCTGCTCTTGCCTTTGCAGGCTCGTCGCGCTAGGGGCGCGGCGACGACGTGGGGCGAGTCTCGCGGCGATAGCCAATTATTTTGCGTTTCTTCCTGGCTCTGCGGCGGCCTTTGCGCGCCGGTTTCTCCAGGGACAACAACGAAAGAGTGACGGAACTTTATGCTGATTCAAGTTCGCGACAACAATGTCGACCAGGCGCTGCGCGCCCTCAAGAAGAAGCTGCAGCGCGAGGGCGTCTATCGCGAGATGAAGCTCCGCCGTCATTACGAGAAGCCGTCCGAGAAGCGCGCCCGCGAGCGTGCCGCCGCGATCCGCCGCGCCCGCAAGCTGGAGCGCAAGCGCGCCGAGCGCGACGGCGTTCGGTGATTCGCTAAGGTTCGGCTCCGGCCGGGCCAAACCAAGGCGCACAGCGCCCTTGGCACAAGCAAGAGGCGGCGATACATCTCGCCGCCTCTTCTTTTTTGGCCGCTGCACGCGGCCCGTCCCGGGGGACTTCAGCCCATGTCGTCGGTCACCGCCGTTCCGCTCCAGCCGCTCCCCAGGGGCACTGTCCTGAAGCTCTGGCTCGGCATCCTGTTCGTCGTGCTGCTCGCAATCGGCCTTGCCTGGCTGGGCACCAGCAAGCTGCAATTCACGCAGACCGACGCGGGACTCAGCTACCGGGTTATCGAGGAAGGCGAGGGCGATATGATCACGCCCGATGACCTGATGCGGCTGCATTTCGAGGTCAGCCGGGCCAATGGCACGGTCATCAGCAGCACGGTGCGCACCGGTGAGCCGTTCGAGGGCACGACCAACACCTTTCCGCTGCCGGGCCTGCAAAGCCTCCTCCTGTTGATGCGGCCGGGTGGCGTTTACGAGGCTTATACCACTCCCGAGCAGGCGACAGGGCAGCCGGTACCTCCGGGCGAGCCGCTCACGCCGGGCGAGCGGCTGAAGTTCCAGTTCCGGGTGATGGGCGTCGCGAAGGGCATGGGCGCGATGCAGGGCATGATGGGGCCGGGCGGGCCG
>JAFAEG010000076.1 GCA_023424095.1 Pseudomonadota bacterium
GCGAGGCCGGGGGGGGGGCGGACCGGGGGGCGCGGCCCCCCCGACGCCTTCTCCCGATGGCCGCTGGCTGGCCTTCGTGCGCCGCGAGGGTGGGACGAGCCGGCTGTTCGTGAAGGATCTGGAGTCCGGGCGCGAGCGGCGCATCTATGACGATCTGGACCTCGATCTGCAGGAAACCTGGGCGATCCAGGGCGTCTATCCGAACATGGACTGGACTCCGGACAGCCGCTCAATCGTCTTCTGGGCCGGGGGCAAGATCCGCCGCATCGCGCCGGAAGGCGGCACTGCCAGCGAGATCCCGTTCCGCGTCGCCGACACCCGCGCCGTGATCGATCCGGTGTTGCCGGCGATCGACGCCGCCCCGGCCAATGTCACCACCCGCATGATCCGCTTCCCCAACCTGTCGCCGGACGGCAGCCAGGTGGTTTACGAAAGCCTCGGCCGGCTGTGGATCCGCGCCGCCACCGGCAATGCGCAGCCGCGTCGGCTGACCGCGCCGGACGGTGACTTCCAGCTCTGGCCGAGCTGGTCGCGCGACGGCCGCAACATCGTCTTCGTGTCCTGGAACGACCAGCGGCTCGGCGAAATCCGCATGGTCGCGGCCGACGGTTCCGGCCAGCGCACAGTCACCAGCGCGCCCGGTCATTATGCCCGCCCGCGCTTCTCGCCCGATGGCCAGACCATCGTGTTCGAACGCGGCAGCGGCGGCTACCTGACCTCCAGCCTCTATTCGGGCGAAGACGGCATCTACCGCATCCCCACTGCCGGCGGCACTCCGGCGCGGGTCTCCGCCAGCGGCGGTTCGCCCCAGTTCGGCGCGGCCAGCGACCGCGTCTTCTTCGAGGTCAACGAGAATCAGAAGCGCCGCCTGGTCAGCACCGACCTGATGGGCGGCAACCGTCGGGTCCATGCCGAAGGCGATCTGATCACCAATTTCGAAGTCTCGCCGGATGGCCGCGCTCTGGCCTTCCGCGAGAATTACAATTTCTTCGCCGTGCCCTTCTTCGGCGGCGCGGCGGTGATGAACCTGTCCAGCCGCTCGGGTCCGATGCCGGTGACCCGGATCACCAATGCCGCCAGCGCCTATGGCTCCTGGGCCGGCAACCGCTTCGTCTGGACGCTCGGGCCGACGCTCTACACGGCCGAGCAGGGCGCGATCACCGCCCGCGCGCCGGGGACGAGCTATACGGTGCCGACGACCGGCACGAACCTGGCGGTCACCGTGCCTGCCGACGTACCGGCCGGGATCGTCGCTCTGGTCGGCGCGCGCATTGTCACCATGGCGGGCGCCAATGGCGGCGTGATCGAGGATGGCGTGATCATCGTCGACGGCAACCGCATCCGCGCCGTCGGCCCGCGCGGCAGCACCGCGATTCCGGCCGGCGCGCAGCAGGTGGACATGACCGGCCGGACGATCACGCCCGGCTTCATCGACGGCCACGCCCACGGCGCCTACGGCACGGACGATCTGATCCCGCAGCAGAATTGGTCGCAGCATTCGCATCTCGCCTTGGGCGTGACCACCACGCACGATCCGTCGAGCACGGCGAGCGAGGTGTTCGCGGCGGCCGAGATGCAGCGGGCGGGGCTCATCCTGGCGCCGCGCACCTTCTCGTCCGGCGAGATCGTCTACGGCGCGCGCAGCGCCTTCCGTTACGCCCAGATCGACAGCTACGAGGACGCGCTGAACCACGTCCGCCGCCTGCAGACCGAAGGCGCGGTGTCGATCAAGAATTACAACCAGCCGCGCCGCAACCAGCGGCAGATGGTCGCCGCCGCCGGCCGCCAGCTCGGCATCATGGTGGTGCCGGAGGGCGGCTCGCTGTTCGGCATGGACATTTCACTGGTCCAGGACGGCAACACCACGCTCGAGCATAATGTCCCGCAGGCACGGCTGTACGAGGATGTGGTGGGGATGTGGTCGCAGACCCGCGTCACCTACAATCCGACCCTGGTGGTGACCTATGGCGGTCTGGCCGGCGATCCCTATTGGGCGCAGGCGACGCAGGTCTGGCGCCACCCGATCCTCAGCCGCCACGCCCCGCCGGGCGCGCTCGCCGACCGTGTGCGGACCGAGACCGGGCCGGAAGAGCAGTTCGTCGATCAATATGCGGCGCGCGAGGCGCAGCGCCTCGCCAATCGCGGCGTCACCGTCACGATCGGCGCGCATGGTCAGCAGCAGGGGCTCGGCAGCCACTGGGAGATGTGGAGCTTCGTGCGCGGCGGCGCGACGCCGCTGCAGGCGCTTCAGCACGCTACGATCGATCCCGCCCGCGGCTATGGCTTCCGCGATCTCGGCTCGATCGAGCCGGGCAAGCTGGCCGATCTGGTGGTCATGACCGCCAACCCGCTGGAGGACATCCGCAACACCGACAAGATCAGCCACGTCATGCTGAACGGCCGTCTCTATGAATCGGCTACGCTGAACGAGACGGTTACCGGCAATCGTCAACGCCAGCCCTATTTCTGGGAAAATGGCGGCGGCAGCGGCGGCGGGGCAGGGGCGCACACCCACGGCCATTGAGCGCTCTGGCGCTAGGCCTTTGGTAACGGTCCATCGTTAATCTCGGCCCCGAAACGAAGGGGTCGAGAAACGATGCAGTCAGTGCAGGATCATGTCCGCGAACGGGCGCTGACGCTGCCACGCAATCTGATGCGCGAGGAATTGCGCGCCGAGGAGCGGCACGATGGCGAGGGCCGGACCGCGACCATTTTCGTGCGTGGCCGCGCCGCCGACGCGGTCGTGATCAACATCTCCACCCACGGCGCGATGGTGCAGACCAAGGTTCAGCCTGCCCTGGACGATCATGTCGTCATCGTGTTCGACGGCTGCACCCCCGTCCACGCCTCGGTCCGCTGGATCAAGGACGGCCGCATCGGTCTGCATTTCGGCCGGGAATTGGTGCTGGCGTAAAGTCGATCCCGCTCGCGCGGGATGCGGCCCCGGCCCTCACCCCCACCCGGCCGCCCAGACACGGTATCCTAGATGGGAG
>JAFAEG010000079.1 GCA_023424095.1 Pseudomonadota bacterium
CCCGGATCGTCCTGGGCGGCGTTCTTCTGCGCGACGAGCAGGATCTGCTTGTCGTCCTTCATCACCGCCTCGAGCGCGCGGACCGACTTCTCGCGTCCGACGAAGAGGGGGACGATCATGTGCGGGAACACCACGATGTCCCGCAAGGGGAGCACCGGAAGCAGTTCGCCGCGGATGGTATCCGTCATGTGACCTCACAAGGACAGTCGGCGCCCGGCCCGCCCTGGAAGCGGCACGGGCGGGGCGCCACGGTTATGCCGGGATGTGGGACCCGGTCGGCGCCCGCTCAAGATCTTGACAGGGCGCCACCCGGAGACGCCCCGCACGCATTCAGGCCGATGTCTGTTCCGCCGGCCGCTCGCCATAGATGAACAGCGGCTGGGCGCGGCCTTCCGCGACCTCGCGGTTCACCACCACCTCCTCGACCGCCTCCAACCCCGGCAGATCGAACATGGTGGTCAGCAGGATCGCTTCCATGATGGACCGCAGGCCGCGCGCACCGGTCTTGCGCTGGATGGCTCGGGTCGCGACCGCCTTCAGCGCGTCCTCGGTGAAGGTGAGCTTCGCCCCCTCCATCTCGAACAACCGGCCGTACTGCTTGACAAGGGCGTTCTTCGGCTTGGTCAGGATCTCGATCAGCGCCTTCTCGTCCAGGTCGTCGAGCGTGGCGACGACCGGCAGGCGGCCGATGAATTCCGGGATCAGGCCGAACTTCAGCAGGTCCTCGGGTTCCACTTCCCGCAGGATCTGGCCGGTGCGGCGCTCGTCCGGGTCGCGCACCTCCGCGCCGAAGCCGATGCCCGAGCCCTTGCCGCGCGCGCCGATGATCTTCTCGAGCCCCGCGAAGGCACCGCCGCAGATGAAGAGGATGTTCGACGTATCCACCTGCAGGAATTCCTGCTGCGGATGCTTCCGCCCGCCCTGCGGCGGCACCGAGGCGACCGTCCCCTCCATGATCTTGAGCAGCGCCTGCTGCACGCCCTCCCCGCTCACGTCGCGGGTGATCGAGGGGTTGTCCGACTTGCGCGAGATCTTGTCGACCTCGTCGATGTAGACGATGCCGCGCTGCGCCCGCTCGACATTGTAGTCGGAGGCCTGGAGCAGCTTCAGGATGATGTTTTCGACGTCCTCGCCGACATAGCCGGCTTCGGTGAGCGTCGTGGCGTCGGCCATGGTGAAGGGCACGTCGAGGATGCGCGCCAGCGTCTGCGCCAGCAACGTCTTGCCGCAGCCGGTCGGGCCGACGAGCAGGATGTTCGACTTGGCGAGCTCGACCTCACCGCCCTTGGCGCCGTGGTTCAAACGCTTGAAATGGTTGTGGACGGCGACCGAGAGGACGCGCTTGGCGTGGCTCTGGCCGACGACATAATCGTCCAGCACCTTGCAGATTTCGAGCGGCGTGGGGACGCCGTCGCGGGTCTTCACCAGCGCCGACTTCGTCTCCTCGCGGATGATGTCGTTGCACAGCTCCACGCACTCATCGCAGATGAACACGGTCGGGCCGGCGATGAGCTTGCGCACCTCGTGCTGCGACTTCCCGCAGAACGAGCAGTAAAGGGTGCTCTTGCTGTCGCCGCCTTGAAGTTTCGTCATACTGATCCTCGAGGGGCCGCGACCCCACTCCATCCAATCCGGCCCGCCATCCTGACCGGAAATCTACACAGGCACAATGGCCTAAACGTTAATGGCGGTGAGCCGCAGATGTGGGAGGCGAGACAGTCCGGGGCAAGGGTTGCGGCCCCGGCGGCGCCTGTCGGGACAGGTGCGCGCCGGGGCGACGTTCGGCTGCTAGGCCGCCTTGTCCTCGCCTTCGAGCGGCTGCGGGCGCTTGTCGAAGACTTCGTCGACCAGGCCGAAGGCCTTGGCTTCTTCGGCACCGAAGAAGCGGTCGCGCTCCACGGCCTTCTCGATCTCCTCGATCGGTTGGCCGGTATTTTGCGCCATCAACTCGTTCATCCGGTGCCGGATGCGCAGGATTTCCTTGGCCTGGATCTCGATGTCCGAAGCCATGCCCTGCGCGCCGCCCGAGGGCTGGTGGATCATGATGCGGGCGTTGGTCAACGCGACGCGCATCCCCGGCTCGCCAGCGGCCAGCAGGAAGGCACCCATGCTCGCGGCCTGGCCGATGCAGACGGTGCCGATGCGCGGGCGGATGTAATTCATCGTGTCATGGATCGCCATGCCGGCCGTCACCACACCGCCCGGCGAGTTGATGTACATGTAGATGTCCTTCTTGGGGTTCTCGGACTCCAGGAAGAGCAATTGGGCGGTGATGACCGAGGCCATGTGATCCTCGACCCCGCCGGTCATGAAGATGATCCGCTCGCGCAGCAGGCGCGAGTAGATGTCGAAGCTGCGCTCGCCCCGATTGGATTGCTCGACCACCATCGGGATGAGGCCATTGACGATATCGAGATGGTCACGAGACATGTGGGAAGCGTCCTGCTTTGTAGATTGTGTCGGTCAACATCGGCGGATCGTTGCCGAGGTTCAACCCCCTCCCCGCTTCAGGCCGGGACGAGCGACTTCAACGGCACGCCGGGATCAGCGAGCGAGGCGGGGTCGGCAGCAACATGGTGGAGCACGAGCCCCCTGCCCTGCGCATAGTCACGGACGGCGTTCACGCAGTCGAGCGCGATGACTCGGCCTTCACGCAGGTAGATGATCGAGAAGCTGCGCGTGGCGGGATCGCCGCGGGTGACGGTCGCGTCATGGCCTTGGGAGAGGCCGACGGTCTGAAGCTTCAGATCATATTGGTTCGACCAGAACCAGGGCAGAGCATCATAATCCGCGTCGTGACCGCAAAGCGTCCTGGCGACGACATTGGCCTGGTCGTTGGCGTTCTGCACCGATTCCAGCCGCCGCCATGCGCCGCCCGCAAAGCCGTTGCGGTGTTCCGCGCAATCGCCGATCGCGAAGATGTCGGCCAGGCTGGTCCGGCACTGGCCGTCGACGCGCACGCCATTGCCGGTTTCGGCCCCGGCTTCGACCAGCGGCGCGATCGCGGGGGCGATGCCGATGCCGACGATCACCATCTGTGCGGGGATGATGGTGCCGTCCGCCAGCCGCACGCCCGTGACCTGGCCGCCTTCTTCGTCGAGCGATTCGACCGCGGTCTCGAGCCGCAGGTCCACCCCCTTGGCGCGATGCTCGGCCTCGAAGAAACGCGAGAGGTCTTCGCCCGCCACCCGGGCCAGCACCCGGTCGAGCGCCTCGACCAGCACCACTTCCTTGCCCAGCTTGCGAAGCGACGCGGCGGCCTCCAGGCCGATATAGCCGCCGCCGATGACCACCGCCTGGCGCGCGCCGGGCAATTCGGCGAGCATCGCGTCCACGTCGGCGCGGGTGCGGATCGTGTGCACACCGCGCGCATCGTCGCCTTGGCAGCCCAGCCGGCGCGGCGTGCCGCCCGCAGCCCAGATCAGCTGGCCATAGCCGATCACGCGGCCATCCGCCGTCGTCACCACATGCGCGGCCGGATCGATCGCCGTCACCTTCGTGGCGGGCAGCAATTGCACAGCCTTGTCGGCCCAGACCTGAGCCGGACGGAGCAGCATCCGCGCCCATTCCTTTTCGCCGACGAGATAGTCCTTCGACAAAGGCGGGCGCTCGTAGGGCAGTTCCGGCTCGTCGCCGGCAATGGCGATACTGCCGGCGAAACCGTGCTGGCGCAGCGCCAGCGCCGCCTGCGCGCCGCCATGCCCGCCGCCAACGATGAGTATGTCGTATCGATCCGTCATGCAGCGCCCTTAGCAAAGCCGTGGCGCGGGGCCAGAGCGGCATAATCCACAAGGTTGATCTTGGCCCCGTTGCCGCTGGTTTCACGCTCGGCTAGGCGGCTGTCACCGAAATGTAACATTCGCCGTCGCGCGCTGCCTTTTTCCGGAGACTGGTCATTCGTCAGATTGCGGCCCTCGCCTACCGCATGGAAGGCACCGGCGAATCCGGTGTGCGCGTCCTCTTGGTGACGTCGCGCGAGACCAAACGCTGGGTGATTCCGAAGGGCAATCTGCCCTCCGGCATGATGCCGCACGTCGCCGCTGCGCAGGAGGCGGAAGAAGAAGCCGGGGTGGTCGGGGCCGCATCGCCGCTGCCGCTCGGCTCCTACCGCTATCGCAAGAAAAGGGGCAGCGGCGCGGCCCTGATGTTCGACGTCGAGGTCTTCCCGCTCGCCGTCATCCGCGAGCTCGACAGCTGGAAGGAACAGCATGAGCGCGAGCGGCGCTGGTTCACCCTCGCCGACGCCTCGGCCGCGGTCGACGAGCCCGACCTGGCCGACCTGATCCGATCCTTCACCGCCGTCGAATTCCAGAAATCCGCGCGCCAGGCCACGCTCTTTCCGGGCCTGGCGGCGCCATCGAAAGTAGGCCCCATGTTCGCCTGGTTCCAACGCCTGCTGCCCAAAACCGGCAATTTCTTCGAACTGTTCGAAGCGCATTCGGCGACGATCACCTCCGCCGCCGACGCACTCGCCCGCCTGCTGACCGGCGGCGAAGGCGCGGACGAGCATATCCGCGAGGTGATCGAGCGCGAGCATGACGCCGACAACATCACCCGCGAAATGCTGAAGACCGTCCGCAAGACCTTCCTCACGCCGTTCGACCGCGGCGCGATCACCAGCCTCATCGGCGCAATGGACGATGCGGTGGACGAAATGCAGGCGACGGTGAACGCGGTGCGCATCTACGACGTGAAGGAATTCGCGCCGGAAATGCGCGACATGGCGGGGCTGATCGTCGATGCGGCGCGGCTGACCGCCGAGGCGATCCCGTTGCTGCGCGACGTCGCCCGCAACGGTGCGCGGCTGCACGAGCTGACCGAGCGGCTGGTACGGATCGAGGGCCATGCCGACGATATCCACGCCGAGGGGCATATCCGCACCTTCAAGGAACATGGCGCGACGGACACGCTGCAGTTCATCGTGAACCGAGAAATCTACAAGCATCTGGAGCGGATCACCGACGCCTTCGAGGATGTCGCCAACGAGATTGACGGCCTCGTCATCGATCACGCCTGATCCGGCCGCGACGCGATGTACGAACTCGCCCTCCCCTTGCTGATCGGCCTGATCGCTGCGGCCTTGCTGTTCGACTTTCTGAACGGGCTGCACGATGCGGCCAATTCGATCGCGACGGTGGTGGCGACGCGGCTGCTGAGCCCGGTCACGGCGGTGATCTTCGCGGCCTTCTTCAACTTCGCCGCTTACTTCCTCGCTCTGGCCTTCCCCGGCCTGCAGAAAGTCGCCGAGACGATCGGCAAGGGGCTGGTCGATCAGGACATTGTCACCCCGGCGGTGATCTTCGGCGCGCTATGCGGGGCGATGTTCTGGAATGTGCTGACCTGGCTGAAGGGCATCCCTTCGTCGAGCAGCCACGCCTTGATCGGCGGCCTGATCGGCGCCGCCATGGCGCATTCGGGCCTGACCCATATCCAGTGGAGCGGGCTCAACATGACCTTGCTGGCGATCGTGCTGTCGCCCCTGCTCGGCATGATCCTGGCCATGCTGATCATGCTGCTGTCGAGTTGGGGCCTGAAGGGCGCCACCGCCAACCGCGCGGAACGGACTTTCCGCGTGCTGCACCTGATCTCGTCGGCGGCTTATTCGGTCGCGCACGGCCTCAACGATGCGCAGAAGACGATGGGGATCATCGCCATCCTGCTCTATTCGACCGGACGGCTGGAGGGCGGCTTCCACGTGCCGCACTGGGTCGCCGTCTCCTGCTACGTCGCGATCGCGCTCGGGACTTTGTCGGGCGGCTGGCGGATCATCGAGACGATGGGATCGCGCATCACCCGGCTTTCGCAGCATCAGGGCTTCAGCGCGTCATTGGGCGGCTCGGGCGTGGTGTTCGGCGCGTCGTTGATGGGCATCCCGGTGTCGACCACGCACACCATCACCGGCGCGATCGTCGGCTCCGGCGCGGCGCGGCGCGCTTCGGCCGTGCGCTGGGCGGTGGCGGGCCGGGTGGTGATCGCCTGGATCATCACCATCCCTGCCTCGGCCGCCGTGGGCGCGCTGTTTTACTACCTTACCGTGCTCTTCTGATCTTCCTTACGCGGCCCGGCGGGGCTAGCTGCGGCTGCAACATGCAAGCCTTGAGGAATTGAGATGAAGACCCGCGCCGCCGTCGCCTTCGAAGCCAAGAAGCCGCTCGAGATCGTCGAGCTCGACCTCGAGGGCCCCAAGGCCGGCGAGGTTCTGGTCGAGATCATGGCGACCGGCATCTGCCACACCGACGCCTATACGCTCGACGGCTTCGACAGCGAGGGCATCTTCCCGAGCGTGCTGGGCCATGAAGGCGCGGGCGTGGTCCGCGAGGTCGGCGCGGGCGTGACCAGCGTGAAGCCGGGCGATCATGTCATCCCGCTCTACACGCCGGAATGCCGGCAATGTAAAAGCTGCCTGAGCGGCAAGACCAACCTGTGCACCGCGATCCGCGCGACCCAGGGCAAGGGCCTGATGCCCGACGGCACCACGCGCTTCAGCTACAAGGGGCAGCCGATCTTCCATTATATGGGCTGCTCGACCTTCTCGAACTTCACCGTTTTGCCCGAGATTGCGGTCGCGAAGATCCGCGAGGACGCGCCGTTCCAGTCGAGCTGTTACATCGGCTGCGGCGTCACCACCGGCGTCGGCGCGGTGATCAACACCGCGAAGGTGCAGGTCGGCGACAATGTCGTGGTGTTCGGCCTCGGCGGCATCGGCCTCAACGTGATCCAGGGTGCGCGGCTGGCCGGCGCGAACAAGATCATCGGCGTCGACATCAATCCGGACCGCGAGGAATGGGGCCGCAAGTTCGGCATGACCGAATTCCTGAATTCGAAGGGCATGAGCCGCGAGGATGTGGTCGCGGCGATCGTCGCGATGACCGACGGCGGCGCCGATTACACCTTCGACGCGACCGGCAATACCGAGGTGATGCGGATCGCGCTCGAGGCCTGCCACCGCGGCTGGGGCACGAGCATCATCATCGGCGTGGCGGAAGCGGGCAAGGAAATCGCCACCCGCCCGTTCCAGCTCGTGACGGGGCGCAACTGGCGCGGCACCGCGTTCGGCGGCGCCAAGGGCCGCACCGACGTGCCGAAAATCGTCGACATGTACATGGCGGGCAAGATCGAGATCGACCCGATGATCACCCACGTCATGGGGCTGGAGGAGATCAACAAGGGCTTCGACCTGATGCATGCGGGGGAAAGCATCCGCAGCGTCGTGGTCTATTGATGGCCGAGAAGGTCAACATTGCCGCCAAGCTGGAGAGCTTCTCCGATCATTGGGCGCCGCGCATTGTCGCGCGCTACAATGACAATGAAGTGCGGCTGGTTCGGGTCGAGGGCGAATTCATCTGGCACAAGCATGACGATACGGACGAACTGTTCCTCGTGCTCGAGGGCGAACTCGAGATGGAGTTTCGCGACAGGATCGTCGTGCTGGCGCCCGGCGAGCTGATCGTGGTGCCGCGCGGCACCGAGCACCGTCCCTGTGCGCGCAAGGGCGAGGTTAAATTGCTGCTCATGGACCCGCGCGACATGCCCAATACCGGCGACCCCGCAACCGCGACTATCGCGGTCGAAATCTGAGGAGAGGACAGCAAGATGTTCAACCACATCATGATCGGCAGCAACGACCTGGACCGTTCAAAGCGATTCTACGACGCGGTGCTGGGCACTCTGGGTTTCGAAGGTCAGGCCTTCCCGAACGTCACGGCGAGCGGTCACACAAGGCTGTTCTACATGCACAATGGCGGGACCTTGTGCCTGTCGCAGCCGATCAACGGTGAGCCCGCGAACAGCGCCAATGGCGGCACGATCGGCTTCAAATGCGATTCGCCGGAGCAGGTCGCGCGCTTCCACGATGTCGCGGTGGCCAATGGCGGCACCTCGATCGAAGACCCGCCCGGGCCGCGTGACGGCGGCGCGCTCGGCACCATGCATCTGAGCTATGTCCGCGATCCCGACGGCCACAAGCTCTGCGCGATCCACCGCGCGGGCTGAACATGGACACGCTTTCGGTCAATCGCGCCTTTGGTGGCGTCCAGCATGTCGTGAAGCACGCCAGCAAGGCGACCGGCACGGACATGACCTTCTCGGTCTATCTCCCGCCGCGGGCCGAGCATGGGCAGCCATGCCCCGTCGTCTGGTATCTGTCGGGCCTGACCTGCACCCACGCCAACGTGACCGACAAAGGCGAATTTCGCGCGGCCTGTGCGGAGCTCGGCCTGATCCTGGTCGCGCCGGACACCAGTCCGCGCGGCGACGGCGTGCCGGATGATCCGGCCGGGGCCTATGATTTCGGCCTGGGCGCGGGCTTCTATGTCGACGCGACACGGGCGCCGTTCGACCGGCATTACAAGATGTATTCGTACATCGTGGATGAGCTGCCGGAGGTGGTCGCGTCAGCTTTCCCGATCGATCTGGGGCGGCAGGGCATATTCGGTCATTCGATGGGCGGCCACGGCGCGCTGACCATCGCCTTGCGCAATCCGGAGCGGTTCCGCAGCGTGTCGGCCTTCGCGCCGATCGTCGCGCCGGGCCAGGTGCCCTGGGGCGAGAAGGCGCTGGGCGGCTATCTCGGGCCGGACCAAGCGGCATGGCGCGCGCATGATGCGGTGGCGCTGATCGAGGACGGCGCACGGGTGGCGGAGCTTTTGGTGGATCAAGGCGAGGCCGACCAGTTCCTGGCCGAGCAGCTGAAGCCCGAATTGCTTTCGGCGGCCTGCGATGCGGCAGGCATCCCGCTCACGCTCAGGATGCAGCCGGGCTACGACCATAGCTATTACTTCATCTCGACCTTCATGGCCGATCACCTGCGCTGGCACGCGGAGCGGCTGCGCGGCTAGCTCAACCAAACCTCGTCATTGCGAGGAGCGACAGCGACGACGCAATCCAGCTTGAGGGCCGTCAGACTGGATTGCTTCGCTTCGCTCGCAATGACGGAGTGAGGCTAGAGGTGGAGAATCTCGACCATTTCTCCTACCCCCCGCGCCGACTCCAGCGGACGCTGACGGATCAGCACATCGGCGTCGGCGAAGCTGCGGTGGGCGCCGCTCTCCTGCCGCTCGAGCGACTCGGCGCCGTCTGCAATGGTGCGGGCGCGGGTGAAGGTTTCCCGGTCGCCACATGCAGGCAGAGCGGCGGCGAGCGGCGACTTTCGCCAGCGAAGCGCTTCGGCCGGGTCCCTGCCCCCCAGGCCCGCCAGCAACGGTGCAAGGAACAACCGCGCGGTGACCATCGCCGAGACGGGATTGCCGGGGAGGCCGAGCACCAAAGTCTCCCCTGCCCGGCCGAACCAGACCGGCTTGCCGGGCTTCATCGCCACCTTGGAGAAGATCCGCGTCATGCCCGCCGCATCCAGCGCGGCCTGGGCGAAATCCTTCTCGCCGACCGACGCGCCGCCGGTGACGACGATCACGTCCGCCTTCGCCAACGCCAGGTCCACGGCGTAGAGAATGCGCGCCGGATCGTCCGGCAGGCGCTCGCGCAACACGATCTCGCCGCCTTGCTCGGCGACCGCTGTGGCGATGCCGATCGAGAGGCTGTCCGGCACCGCCTCGGCCGCGCAACGGGCCGTGCCGGGGGCGACCAGCTCGTCGCCGGTCGCCAGGATAGCCACACGGGGGCGGCGCCAGACCTGCAGATGGGCGCGGTCCGCTCCCGCCGCGACGAGCAGGACACGTGAGTCAACCGCTCGGCCGGGTGCTGCGAGCACGTCCCCGACCGCGAAATCCGAGGCGCGCCGGCGGATGTAGCGGGGGTCGTCGGCCCCAGCGTGGAAGCGCACAGTGTCGCCGTCTCGTTCGGCCTGCTCCTGGATGACGACGCGGTCGCAGCCTTCCGGCACGGGCGCGCCGGTGAAGATGCGCACGCACTGGCCGGCGCCGACCTGTCCCGCGAAACCGCAGCCGGGAAAGGATTCGCCGATGACGGCCAGTGCGCCGCCAAGCTCGGCCTCGCGCACCGCATAGCCGTCCATCACCGATACGTCGGTGCGCGGCGCGTCGATCGCAGCCACCAAGGGCGCGGCCAACCGACGTCCCGCGGCGGCGTCGAGCGTGACTTCCTCCGGTCCAAGCGGCTTCGCTTCGGCCAGGACCAGAGCCAGCGCCGCGTCGAAGCTCAGCATGTCCGCCTCAGGCCCCCGCGCGCCGGGCGAAATGCCAGGCGGCCTCGGCCAGCATGGGCACGCGCGCGGCCATCTCCTCCGCCTTGGCGCTGGAAGCATTGCCGTCGAGGAAGCGCTTCTTGATGCCCTGCACGATGCCGAGCAGGCGGAAGAGATTGTAGGAGAAATACCAGTCGAGCTGCGGCACGCCGTCGCGGCCGCTGGCGGCGCAATAAAGCTGCGTCGCCTCCTCCAGCGTCGGGATGCCGAGCGCGGCGCAATCCACGCCGTCGAGTCCCGACCCGCCATCGGCGGGCGGCATCACCCAGTTCATCGCGAGATAGGTGAAATCGGCCAGCGGATCGCCGAGCGTGGACAATTCCCAGTCGAGCACCGCCAGCACCTGCGGACGGCCCTCGGCGAAGATCAGATTGTCGATCCGGTAGTCGCCATGGATGATAGACAGCCTTTCCTGCGCCGGCACGGTGCGCGGCAGGAATTCGATCAGCCGCTCGGCTTCCTCGATCCGTTCGGTCTCGGCGGCGCGATATTGCTTGGTCCAGCGGCCGACCTGCCGTTCGAAATAATTGCCCGGTGCGCCATAGTCGGCGAGGCCGAGTTCGGCCGGATCGTAGCTGTGCAATTGCGCCAAGGTGGCGATCATATTTTCGTAGATCGGACGGCGTTCGGCCGGGCTCATGCCGGGCAATTTGCCGTCCCAATGGGTGACGCCCTCGACCAACGCCATCACGTAGAAGGGCGCGCCGATCACCGCCGGATCCTCGCAAAGCGCGTAAGGGCGGGGCACCGGAAAGCCGGTCGGATGCAGGGCCGCGATCAGGCGGTGCTCGCGCTCCACCGCATGAGCGGACGGCAGGATCGCGCCGAACGGCTTGCGGCGCAGCACGTAGGCGCCGCTGGCCGCGTCCAGCCGGTAGGTCGGGTTGGATTGGCCACCCGGAAACTTCGTCAGCTCAGGCTGACCCTGGAAGCCGTCCACATTCGCGGCCAGCCAGGGCGTCAGCCGTTCCAGATCCAGATCAGCCACGCCCCCTCCTTGCCTTCATTGTCTGTCGCATTTGCCAGGCCGGCAGGCGTTCCGCCCGCCTCGCAAATGCTCCACTACCGCGCCACCGGTAGCGCGTCCGCGCCATCCCGTTCCCACCGCCGCCGCGCGATCCGCGCGGGCTGCAGGCGGGCGTCGACCAGCGCCGTTTCATAATGCTCGCTCTCGCCGGAGACGCTTCGAATGTCGAGCGTGAACCAGTCGGTGCGGACCTTCACCTGCTGCTGCGCGTCAAGCGGGATGGCGACGTCGCGAAAGCCGCCGCTGCGCCAGAATTCGACATTGTTCGCCCAGCCGGCCGCCGGCCGAGCGGCCAGCACGCGCCGCACCTGCTCCTCGTTGAGTGCGCCCGGCGAGAGCATCGCCACCAGCAGGGCCTGATGCGGGAACAGGGTGTTCACGTTGATCGGCGACAGGTCGCTGATCGGCAGGGCGCAGATGTGCGGCCGGATGCGGGAGTAGATGGCCGGCGTCATGCCGGGCAGGACGCGCAACTCGCTCACTTCGGCGAACAGGGTGTTGCCGGCCATGAAGGGCGGACTGCCCTGGCCATAGGCCTGGTCCTCGGCCCCGCCGGGCGACACGATGATGTCGGTATCGGCCCAATCGGCCGCGCCCTCGGCGATGCGGTTTGCCTCGGCCTCCGACACGCCGGTCAGGCGCATCAGGGTGACGAATTGCGCAACCCCGGACGGGCGGCGGCCAAGGCCGCTGCGCACATCGCCTTGCACGACGCTGTTGATGTTGAAGCAATTGCCACCGTCGCGGACCCGCGCCTCGACCAGGCCGCCGCCGGGCATCGGGATCGAGCGGGTCGCGCCGTTCCAGCCGCCCGCCAGCGTGGTCACCGACCGGTCCTGGGTGATCAGATCGTCGATGATCAGCATCGCCAATTGCTCGGCGCCCAGGGCGGCGAAGCGGGCCTGATCGAGCGACGCGACATTGGCGCTGACCGCGCGCGACAGCCGCAATTTCTCCAGCGCCGCGGCGGCGATCGCGCCGGTGATTGCGACCAGGATCAGCACCGCCAGCAGGGCCGCGCCGCGCTCGCTGCTTTTCATCGGCCGCTGCCCACCAGGAACAGCTGCCGGGTCGGGCCGAAGCGCTGCGACGAGACCATCAATTCCACCGCGGTCGGCAGCTCGGCGGGATCGGCGGCCCGCCACGCCGCGTGCCATTCCCCGTCGCGATCGCGAAAGCGCAAAGTCACCTGATCCACCTCGTCGATCAGGGTGGTCACCGAGGCCGCGCCGCCGCCGTCGACATGGGTGAAGCCGACGCGGACCAGGCGCTTGTCCTGGAAGCGATATTCGACCCGCTGCATCGAGGCGCGCGGGGACTGGTCGGGATTGTCCCAGCCGCCGCGAACGAGCGTCATGATGCGCGGATCGCCGGATGCGCCGCTGGTGAGCGCCGGCTGCTGCGCGCCATCGCCGCCACGCCAGGGACGCGGCGCGGCCTGGGCGAGGTCACTGGTCAGCAACGCCCCGGCGCGGCGGATCTCGCTCAACGTGGCGAGCTGCCGGTCTGTCATGTCCTGACTGGTGACGCTGAACGACAGCAAGGCGACGCCGCCCGCGGTCAGCATGCCGAAGATGGTGAGCGCGATCAGCATCTCGACCAAGGTGAAGCCGGCGCTTCGGCCGCGGGTCGCCATCAGCCCGGCCGGAACAGAGTGAGAGTCGCGGCGCCAATGCCCTGGTCGCCCTCGACGCGGATGGTGATGAGCTGGATGCGAGCCTCTGGCGAGCGCTCGACCACCCGGGTCCAGCGCCATTGCCGCCCGGCATTGGTCAGCGCGCCGGTCTGCGTGCCGAAGGGCGGCGATTGCGGGTCGGTCAGCACCTCGACCGCGAGATTGCGCGCCACCGTCTGCGCCAGCGCCTGCTCGGTCAGCCGCGCGCTGTTGGTCGCGGTCGCGCCGCCGAGCCGAAGCAAGGCGAGCGCGGCGAGGCTGAAAATGGCGAGCGCCACCAGCATCTCGATCAGCGTGAAGCCGCGCTCCGAAGCTGTCGATCTAGCGGCGGATGCGGATGACGCCATCGCTGCCGATCACGATCTGGGCGCGCTCGTCGCCGCGCCGCAAGGTGAGTTCGAGCGGGTCGGTAAGGCCCGTCGCGTCGAACACGCTGCGCCCGCCCGCGCCGCCGACATCGGGGCTCGTCCCCTGCTCCCATTGATAGCGCGACGTTTCCCGCCAGGCGCCGCCGTCGCTGCGGGCGAAGGCGTAGCCGGCGGGGTCGACCATCACCGAGGTGGAGCGGGAGTCGATCATCGCCGTCTCCTGCGCGGCCCGAGCGCGGGCGGCGAAGCGCTCCGCCTCGACCCGCAAGCCGCCATTGGCCTCGGGAATGGCCAGCACCGCCGCCGCCGACAGAATGCCGATAATGGTGATGACGACGATCAGCTCGACGAGGGTGAAGCCCGCCTGCCTTATCCTGCCCTGCCGCGCCCGAGTCACCGGAACAGGCTGCGGTCCGGCGTCGGCGTCGGTTGCGCCGGGCTCGTCGCCGGAGCCGGGTTCGCGGGCGCCTGCACCGCCGTGGCCGGGCCGGAGAAACTCAGCCGCAAGGCGGTGCCATTGCCGGAGAGAATGACTTCCCGAACCCGAACGGTCTGCAGGACCAGGCCAGGAGCGACTTCGCGGCCGCGCTGGACCAGCCGCTGGCTGCCGTCGGCAAAGGCGAAGATCGCGCCGGTGGCGGTGACGCCGGTGAGCTTCAGGCCCTCGGGCACGCCGCCGGGGCCGGGATTGGGCTGCACCGGCACGCCGGGCTGGACCGGCATTGCC
>JAFAEG010000031.1 GCA_023424095.1 Pseudomonadota bacterium
GAGCGAAGGCTAACGCCGTCGCCCCGGGGCGAAGCTGTTTCTTGATGTGGGTCATGGCGGACGAACCGTTGCGCGCCCGAATCGGCTCCGCGCTTTCGGGTCAGTCGAGCCGATTCAGCGGCGAAACGACACTCTCGCGGGCGGCGGGGAACGCGGCTCCACGCCTGTCGTTGTCGCCGCGAGGAGACTGATATCATGGCAGAAAAACGTATCCAGGCCGGGAATGAAGGCGAAGAATTGGTTCCCGGCGTGACGGAGAATCTTTCGTCGGCGCTGCACCGTGAAGGCGATGCGGCCCGCCCCGACGCCGTCATCGGCAAGGAAAAGGCCACGGCGGAGCGCGACCAGTTCGATCGGCGGGAAGACGAGCTCGCCGATCGGCGGCCGTGAGGCGCAACTGTTCGCCCTGTGCGGCGTCTGCTACGATAATAGTGCCAATGCAGGAGAGCGGTGATGGCCAAAGCCAGTACGAGTAAAGGCAAGAAGACCACGAGCAGCAAGAAGCCGGAAGACACGGCCGGCTGGACGGACGGCATTTCGGACGCATTGCGCGACGCCAGCAAGAAGGCGTCGGACCTTGCCCAGAACCCTTATGCGCGCAGCCTGCTCGCGGCCGGCCTGGTCGCCGCCGCCGCCGCGCTCGCCTCCAACAAGAATGTCCGTGACGTGACGCGCCGCAATCTTCGCACTGCGACCGAAGCGGTCGAGGTCGGCGCGGACAATGCCGGCAAGATCGGCGTGGCGATCGTAAACGCCGCCACCGAGGCGGTGCAGCATCTGCTGAGCCTGACCGGGGCCGCCTCCGCGGCTGCGGCGGCCGCCAAGCCGGCCACAGCGTCCAAGCCGAAGGCCGCGGCGAAGCCGAAGGCGCCTGCCAAGCCTCGCGCGGCCGCAAAGCCCGCCGCCGCTAAAGCCCCGGCCGCCAAGGCCGCGACGCCGCGCAAGGCACCCGCCAAGCCGGCGGCCAAAGCTGCGGCGAAGCCTGCCCCCAAACCTGCCGCCTCGCGCGCCAGACCGGCGGCCAAGCCCAAGGCCTGAGCACAAAGAAAAGCCCCCTCTCCGACCGGGAGAGGGGGCCAACTGGCTCCTAGGAGCGGAAGCTTAGCGGCAGCGACGCCCGCGGCTGTCGCGACGACCGCTTTCCTCGCGGTCGATCTCACGACCGACGACCGCACCAACCGCACCACCGATGACGGTGCCAAGCAGGCGGTCACCACGGCCGGCGACCTGGTTGCCGATCAGCGCACCGGCGGCGCCGCCGACCAGCAGACCAACCTGCCCGTTCGGCTTGCGGCAGCGATAGCGGCCGTCGCGGCCGCGCCAGGTCGGCCCGTTATAATTGCCGGCACGGTCGTGATAGCGCGACTGCGCCTCGGCCGGGGCCGCCGGAACGGTCAGCGCCACCGGGATGGCCATGGTCGTGGCGGCAACGGCCAGGGTGAGATTACGCATGATCTTGCTCCATCGATCTTCGAAAAATGCCCATACAGAACGCCGCCATGTTGGCGCAGGTTGCATGAACCAAAAACAACAAGCCGGCCATCTGCGGGCAAGGTAACTGGACGCTGGTCGCCGCGCGGCCTAGGGAGCGGCCTTTCCCAGCAGATGGACGAAACAGACGTGGGCAACGTTACCGTCATTGGCGGCCAGTGGGGCGACGAGGGCAAGGGCAAGATCGTCGATTGGCTCGCGAGCCGCGCCGATCTGATCGTCCGTTTTCAGGGCGGTCACAATGCCGGCCACACGCTGAACGTCGCCGGCAAGGTCTATAAACTCTCGCTCCTGCCCTCCGGCATCGTGCGCGGCACGCAATCGGTGATCGGCAATGGCGTGGTGCTCGATCCCTGGGCGCTGAAGGCCGAAGTCGAGAAATTGCGCGGCCAGGAGGTCGAGGTCGATCCGGCCAAGCTGCAGATCGCCGACACCTGCCCGTTGATCCTGCCCTTCCACCGCGATCTCGACGCGCTGCGCGAGGACGCCAGCGGCGCGGGCAAGATCGGCACGACGCGGCGCGGCATCGGCCCGGCCTATGAGGACAAGGTCGGTCGCCGCGCGATCCGGGTGTGCGATCTGGCCCATCTCGAGGATCTGGGACCCCGGCTCGACCGGCTGTGCGCCCATCATGACGCGCTTCGCGCCGGTTTCGGCCAGCCGCCCATAAATCGCGGCAAGCTGCAGGCCGACCTGGCCGAGATCGCCGATTTCGTGCTGCAATTCGCCGTTCCGGTCTGGAAAGTGATGAAGGAAGCGCAGCAGGCTGGCCGGCGAATCCTGTTCGAGGGCGCGCAGGGCGTGCTGCTCGACGTCGATCACGGCACCTATCCGTTCGTCACTTCGTCCAACACCGTCGCTGGCACCGCGGCCTCCGGCAGCGGCGCAGGGCCGAACGCGGCCGGCTTCGTGCTGGGGATCGTGAAGGCCTATACGACCCGGGTCGGCTCCGGCCCCTTCCCCACCGAGCTGGAGGATGCGACCGGCCAGACGCTGGGCGAGCGCGGCCATGAATTCGGCACGGTGACCGGGCGCAAGCGGCGCTGCGGTTGGCTGGACGCGGTACTGGTGCGGCAATCCTGCGCCGTGTCCGGCGTGACCGGCGTGGCGCTGACCAAGCTCGACGTGCTGGACGGGTTCGAAGAGGTCCGGATCTGCACCGGCTATCGGCTCGGCAGTGAGACGATCGACCATTTCCCGGCCCACGCCGCCGATCAGGCGCGGGTCGAGCCGATCTACGAGACGATGAAGGGCTGGTCGGAATCGACCGCCGGGGCGCGCAGCTGGGCCGATCTGCCGGCGCAGGCGATCAAATATATCCGCCGCATCGAGGAATTGATCGACTGCCCCGTGACCCTCGTTTCCACCAGCCCCGAGCGCGACGACACGATCCTCGTCCGCGATCCGTTCGCAGGCTGAGATGACCTCGCGGGAGAGCACCGGCTGGGGCGGCCGCTCCGACGAGGCATCGGCCAAGCCGCCGCGGGGCTTCAAGGACCGGCTGGTGCTCGGCGCCTTCTATGTCCTGAACGGGCCGTTCCTGGCGAAGAGCCTTTATGGCGGGTCGAAGAAGAACAAGGAAAAGCTGCTGAAGCGGCTCGGACTGCCGCTCGACGCCTTGCCGCACACCGGCAGCTGGAAAGCCGATGTCGGCCTGCTGACCTTCCTGACCGATCACATCCTGGCGCATAAGCCGAAAATCGTGGTCGAATTCAGCGCCGGCGCGTCGACCCTGATCATCGCCAAGGCGCTGCAGATCGCCGGGGTGGAGAAACCGGTCTTCATCAGTTTCGAACAGCATCAGGATTTCTGCGACAAGACCGCCGCCTGGGTGCGGGAGTTCGGGCTGGAATGCGACATTCGCCGCGCGCCGCTGGGAACGTCGCCGGGCGGCTGGCCGGGGCTGTGGTACCAGCATGATCCGCTGCCGGACGGGATCGAATTGATGCTGATCGATGGGCCGCATTGGGCGATCCATCCCTTCACCCGCGGCGCGGCGGAAACGAGCTTCGGCAAGATCGCCCCCGGCGGAACGGTGATGCTGGACGATGCGGCGCGGCCCGGCGAGCGGATCGTGGCGCGGCGCTGGAGCAAGAAATGGCCCGACTTCAGCTTCAAGCTGCTCCATCCGGGCAGCAAGGGAACGCTTGTCGGGCTGAGAAAGAGCTAGTTTCCGGGCCCCAGATCGGGGTCGAGATCGCGCGGGCGGAGGAAGCGGGTCAGAGTGCCCGTGCCTTCGCGGATATCGGCCCAGTCGGCGACATCGAAGCGGATCGCGGCCAGGGTGCCGGTCGGATATTTCTCGGCGAGCGCGGCCAGAGCGGCGGGATCGCCGCTGCCCGACAGCATCAGCGCCAATTGCTCCATGCCCGGATTGTGGCCGGCGAGCAGGATGGTGTCGCCCGCATCCCCGGCATGCTGGACCTTTTCGAGCAGGAGGATCGGGCTGGCGAGATAGAGATGCTGGTCGAACTCGGCCGCAAGCGGCTGGCCATAGCCCTCGCCGACGATCGCCAGCGTCTCGGTGACGCGGGCGGCGGGGGAGGCGTAGATCGTGTCGAAGCGCATCCCTCCATCCCGCATCGCCCGGCCCATGGCGTGCGCGGCGGCGCGGCCGCGGCGGTTGAGCGGCCGATCGAAATCGCGCTGGCGCGGATCGTCCCAATCGGACTTGGCGTGGCGCAGCAAGGTCAGGATTTTCACGCGCCTGTCCCCCTTCAGACCGGCTCGTCATGGCGGATCGGCTCGCGCGTGGAAAGCCATTCCGTCACCCGCGCCGTAGCGTCGGCGAGTGGCAGGCGGCGGATGGTGACGCCGGGCGGGAAGGCGTTGAGCAGGCGCGAGGGGGCGGCCGCCGAGAGCAAGACGAACAGGCCGCGATCGCCCTGGCGGCGGATCAGGCGGCCGAAAGCCTGGGCGAGCCGGGCGCGGACGACGCGGTCGTCATAGGCCATGCCGCCGCCCGCCGCCTTGCGCGCGGCGTGAAGCACGGTCGGGCGCGGCCAGGGAATGCCCTCCATCACGACCAGCCGAAGCGAGTGGCCGGGGACGTCGACGCCGTCGCGCAGCGCGTCGGTGCCGAGGAGCGAAGCGTGCGGATCGTCGCGGAAGATGTCGACCAGGGTGCCGGTGTCGATCGGATCGACATGCTGGGCGTAGAGCGGCAGGCCGGCGCGGGCGAGGCGATCGGCGATACGGGCGTGGACGGCGCGCAGCCGGCTGATCGCGGTGAACAGGCCAAGCGTGCCGCCCTCGGCCGCCTCGACCAGGCGGGCATAAGCGCCGGCCAAAGCGGGCAGATCGCCGCGCTTCAGATCGGTGACGACCAGCACCTCGCTGTTCGCGGCATAATCGAACGGGCTGTGCGCGGCGAAATGCTGCGGTGGGCTGGGCAGGTGGCAGGCGCCGGTGCGGGCCTCGGCGACCGCCCAATCCTCGCCGCCCCGAAGCGTGGCGGAGGTGACGACCACGCCGTGCGCGGGCTTCAGCACCGCTTCGGCGAGCGGGCGGGTGGGATCGAGCCAGTGGCGGTGCAGGCCGATGTCGAATTCGCGGCCCTCGACGCGATTGATCGCCAGCCAATCGACGAAATCGGCATCGGCCGGGCCGCCGATGCGGGCGAGCAAGGCGACCCAGGCGCCGAGCGTCTGGGTGCGCCAGGCGAGGCCGCCGAGCGCGCCGTCGACGCGGGCACGGGCCTGCGGATCGAGCCAGTCGGGCGCATCCTCGAGCACCGCTTCCAGCCGCTTGGCGAGCGCCATCAGCGCGCGCAGCAGCCGTTCCAGTGCGGCTGCGGCGGCACCGGCGGCGGCGACCAGTTCACCGGACGGTTCGGCCAGTTCGGTTTCGATGCCGAAGCCCGCATCCTGCGCGGTGGCGCGGGCGTAAACATGCGCGCGGACGGCGGCGAGCAGGGCTTCCAATGGCCCCCAGGGGGCATTTTCGGCGAGTCGGCCGAGCCAGCCGTCGCTTGGCAATTCCTGCGCGGCGTTCAAAGCGGCGTTGATCGCCTCGCCGCCCGCCTCGTCATAGGAAGCGACGTCGAGCAAGCGGGCGGCGAGGCCCCGACGGCGGCCGCGCGCCTTGCCGCCCTCCGGCCCCATCACCCAGCGTCGCAATTCGATCGCTTCCTGTCCGGTCAAGGCTGCGGCGAAGGTGGAATCGGCGGCGTCGAAGAGGTGATGGCCCTCGTCGAAGACGATGCGGGTGGGCGCCTCGCCCGTCTCCCGGCCGCGCGCGGCGTTGACCATCACGAGCGCGTGATTGGCGACGACGATGTCGGCGTCGCGGCTGGCGCGGGTCGAGCGCTCGATGAAGCAGCGGCGATAATGCGGGCAGCCAGCATAGACGCATTCGCCGCGCCGGTCGGTGAGCGCCGTGGCGCCGGCGCGTCGGAACAGGCTGGGCAGCCAGCCGGGCAGATCGCCGCCGACCATGTCGCCGTCGGCGCTGTAGGCGGCCCAACGCGCGACCAATTGCGCGAGGATCGCGGCGCGACCGGAAAAGCCGCCCTGCAGCGCATCCTCCAGATTCAGCAGGCAGAGGTAATTTTCGCGGCCCTTGCGGATGACCAGTTTCTCGCGGCGGACTTTCTCGTCCGGGTAGAGGGTCTCGCCCAGCGCGCCGAGCTGCCGCTGCAGCGCCTTGGTGTAGGTCGAGACCCAGACCGGGCCGCCGGCTTGCTCCGACCAGAGGGTGGCCGGGGCGAGATAGCCGAAGGTCTTGCCGATGCCGGTGCCCGCTTCGGCCAGAACGAGGTTCGGCGCGCGATCGGGGCCGCGCGGGGCGAAGGCGGCGGCCGCGGCTTCGGCATAGTCGCGCTGGCCGCTGCGCGCCTCGGCATTGGCGCCGGTCAGCCGATCGAGCCGGGTGGCGGCTTCGCCGGGGGTGATGCGGACGGTGCGCGGCGCGGGACGCTCGCCCGTCTCCGACCATTCGGGCAGTCGGGAGAAGAGCCAGCGCTCATGCTGCTGCGGCTTGTGCAGGCGCTGGAGCACGGCGCTTGCCCACGGCCAGCGCAGGCGGGCGAGCGCCTGCGCACTGGTCCAGGCGCCCTCACGCTGCGGCCAGTCGCCGTCCAGCATGTCGAGCAGGCTCGCGGCGGCGGTGCGGAGGAAGGCGGCGGCGGACGCTTCGTCGGCGGGCGCATCGAGGCCGAGCGCATCGGCAATGCCGTGCGGGGTCGGGACGGCGAAGCGGGCGGGCAGGACGAAGGCGAAGAGTTCGAGCAGGTCGAGCCCGGACAGATCCGGATAGCCGAGCCGGCTGGCGACCAGAGGCGCGTTCAGCAGGATCATCGGCGTTTCGGCGGCGCGCGCGATCGCCTGGCCCCGGCCCACCGGCTCGGTGCGGCCATCCGGATGGGCAATCCAGACTCCGCCATGAGTCGCGTGGAGGGCAGGATATGGGAGCGAGGTCATCGGCAAGGCACTAGAACATAATCGGAACAGGTTTGAAACCCTGGGCCTTCACCGGGCCCCCGCTGCTCAGTCCCGCAGAAGCTCGTTGATCCCGGTCTTCGCCCGAGTCTGCGCGTCCACCCGCTTCACGATCACGGCGCAAGCGAGGCTGGGGCCGCCATTGGGATCCGGCAAGGTGCCCGGGACGACGACCGAATAGGCCGGCACGCGGCCGCGGGTGACTTCGCCGGTAGCGCGGTCGACGATCTTGGTGCTGGCGCCGAGGAACACGCCCATCGAGATGACCGCGCCCTGCTCGACGATCACGCCCTCGGCGACTTCGGAGCGGGCGCCGATGAAGCAATCATCCTCGATCACCACGGGCCCCGCCTGCAGCGGCTCGAGCACGCCGCCAATGCCGGTGCCGCCGGAAATGTGGACGTTCTTGCCGATCTGAGCGCAGCTGCCGACCGTGGCCCAGGTGTCGATCATCGTGCCTTCGCCGACATAGGCGCCGATGTTGACGAAGCTGGGCATCAGCACCGCATTCTTGCCGATGAAGGCGCCGCGGCGGACGATGGCGCCGGGGACGGCACGGAAGCCGGCCGCGTCGAATTCGTGATCGCCCCAGGCGGCGAACTTGCTCGGCACCTTGTCCCACCACATAGCGCCGCCGGGGCCGCCGGGGATCGGCGCCATCGGGTTCAGGCGGAAGGAGAGCAGCACCGCCTTCTTCAGCCATTGATGCACGGTCCAGGCGCCGCCGACGGCCTGGCCGCCTTTTTCGGCCACCCGCGCCTCGCCGCTGTCGAGCAGGGCGAGCGCGCGATCGACGGCGGTGCGGATGTCGCCGCGCGTGTCGGCGCCGAGTTGATCGCGATCTTCCCAGGCCTGTTCGATGGTCGGTTGCAGATCGGTCATTCGGAATCTCCTAGAATCTGATGCAGCCAGCGGCCGATGTCGGTGGTGCGATAGTCGATATGAGCGGGCAGCTGCTCATGGCTTGCGGCATGGCCGGCCTGTTCGGAGCCGTTGTCGACCCAGACCGTCGTCATGCCGAGCACCTTGGCGGGGGCGAGGTTGCGGGTCATGTCGTCGGCGAACATCGCCCGCGCCGGATCGATGTCGAGGCGGGCGCAGAGCTTGGCGTAGGCGCTCGGATCGGGCTTGGGCACATAGTCCATCGTATGAATGTCGTGCATGCCGTCGAACGCGTTGGCGAGGCCGATCCGCTCGAGCACGCGGCGGGCATAGCTTTCGTCGCCATTGGTGAAGATGAATTTGCGGCCGGGGAGGCGATCGAGCGCGGCGACGAGAGCGGGATCGGCGGTCAGCCGGGCCATGTCGATGTCATGCACGTAAGATAGGAAATCGTGCGGATCGACGCCATGTTCGGCCATCAGTCCGGAAAGAGTCGTGCCGTGCGCGTGGAAGAAATGCTTCTGGATGCGATGGCCCTCTTCGGGCGAGCAATCGAGCAGGCGGCAGACATAATCGCGCATCCTGACATCGACGAGCGAGAAGAGATTCGTCGTGTGCGGATAGAGGCTGTTGTCCAGATCGAAGACCCAGGCCTCGACATGGGTGAGCTCGGCAGGAAGCGCGACGGAAGGCATGGCGAGGCCGTAGCGGCTGGCGGGCGGCTGCGCTACAAGGGGCGGGCAATTCCAAAGGCTGGAGGCCGGTTATGTTGAGTGTGTTCGCGATGGCATTTGCGATGCTGGTCCAGCCCAATGACGATCCCGGCGTGTGGCAGAATATCGGCCGCGATGCCGAGGGCGCGACGGTCTTGCTCAATCCCGACACGGTGATGAATGGCGAGGACGGGCCGGAGGCGATGGTGCGGGTGCGCTATGCCCGGGCCGGCGCGGGCGGCGCGGTGCTCGCCGACTATGAGACCGTGTTCAACTGTTCGACGCGGATGGCGACGCGCAAGCTGATGGGCGAGCGCGACGCGAGCGGCGAGATCGTCAGCCGCAATGACGAAGGCACGCCGATGCCGCCGGTGCAGGCCGCGGCGGGCACGCCGATGGGCCGGGTGCTGGATCAGGTCTGCGAGATGACGGCGGGCGGATAGGGCAGGTTTTGGCTTCGCTGCGCTTCGCAAGCCGCCAAGAAAAGAAGCCGCGAAGCCTCTTCACGCGAAGCGTGCTTGCCAATTGAGCCGAATGAAGGACGCTTCGCGTCTTCTTTTTGCGTCTTTGCGGCTTGCTGAGCGAAGCTCAGCCCAATCTTTTCACTCCGGGTAGGGATTGTACGGCCGGACGATCAGCACCTTCAGATCGTAATCCGGCCGCCAGTTGGTGCGGCGCATTTCGAACTGGGTGGGGCTGATGCGGCGGACATTCTGGCCGCAGAAGCTGACGATGTTGCGCGCATCGCCTTTGTCCACGACCAGCCGGAAATTGCGGATCGGCGAGCGCCAATTGCCACCGGTGCGCAGGATGTAGCCGACCCGCTGTTCGGACGGGATGCCGGTCTCACCCGCTTCGCGGCGGAGGCGATCGGCGCCGGCGAGGAAGTTCGCATCGGCGCAATAATCGCGGATCATCTGCCGGCCTTCCGGCTCGGTGCGCAGGCTGGGGATGGCGAGCAGGGCGCCGACGCTGCCGCCGGTGCCGGGCTCGTAGCGATGACGGACGCGGATTTCGCGGCCGGCGGGGAAGGTCTGCTCGCGCCAATATGTTTCCTTCACCGTCCAGAGCAGGCGCAGATAGCGGTCGCTGCCCGTGCCCTCGACTTCCAGCAGGCCGGCGCGGATCAGCGCCTGCTGGTCGGCGGCCGGGAGGCGGTCGTAGATCGTCTGGACGGCTTCCCAGCCTTCGGTGCCCGGATTGACCGGCAGGCCGAGGCGGGTGAGCAGAGCGGTGTGATCGGTCGTGCCGACGAAGGCCTTGCGCTCGACCTGCATCTCGATCGGGCGGCCATCGACTTCGGTACGGAAATTGCGGACCTGGCCGACGTCGCTCTCATTTTCCTGGGTGAGGTCGCGGTCCGGCATCGGGAAGGCGACGATGACGCGCTCGTCCTCGCTACCCTGGTTGCGGAAGACGTAATTGACCCGGATCTCGTCGGCGGAGACGAAGAGGTCCTCGTCCAGCATGTCGATATTGCGGCTGTTCTTCAGGACCAGGCCGCCGGTGGTCATCTCGGCCGTGCTGTCGTTCGCGGCGGCGATGCCGCTGAACGTGGCCAGGCCCAGCGCGGCGATGCCGAGCAGCAATTGCTTCTTCATGATGTGACCCCTCCCCGAGTGCGTGGAGGCTATGCTCGTCGCGAAGTTGCGGCAAGCTGAATGGTTTCAGCGGTGAACCGTTGGGTTCTTGTTGGAATTGCCTGGCCTGCCCGCGCCCCCACCCGGCCTCCCAAACAGCGTATCCTAGATGGGAGGCCGGGTGGGGGCCCGGGCTGGAGCGGAAATCCGAGGCTCAGACCATGAAGCTTTCGCCGCAGCCGCAGGCGCCCTTGGCGTTCGGATTCTCGAACACGAAGCCGGCGGTGAAATCATCCTCGCGCCAGTCCATCGTCGAGCCGATCAGATAGAGGACGCTGGCGCCGTCGATGTAGAAGATGCCGCCGGGGGTCTCGATCTTCTCGTCCATCGCATTTTCGGCCGTCACGTAATCGACCGAATAAGCCAGGCCCGAGCAGCCGCGGCGCGGGGTGGAGAGCTTCACCCCGATCGCGTCTTCAGGCGCGCGGGCCATGAGGTCGGCGACGCGCTGTTCGGCGGCGGGGGTGAGGAGGACCGCGGCGGGGCGGGGGCGGCGGACGGGCGTATCCATCACAGCATTCCCAGTTCGAGGCGGGCCTCGTCGCTCATCTTGCCCGGGTCCCAGGGCGGATCCCAGACCAGGTTGACCTCGGCATCGCCGACGCCCGGCACCGCGCCGACGCGAAGCTCCACCTCGCCCGGCATGGACTCGGCGACCGGGCAGTGCGGCGTGGTCAACGTCATCGTCACGCGGGCGTGATTGCCGTCGAGAATCTCGACATTGTAGATCAGGCCCAGGTCATAGATGTTCACCGGGATTTCCGGATCGTAAATGTCCTTCAGCGCGTCGACGACGGCCTCATACAAATCGCCGCCCGGCTCGGCCTCGCTCGCTTCGGCGGGCTTTTGCGCGAGGAAGCCGGCGAGATAGTCGCGCTTGCGCTCCAGCGTATCCGCGGCGCTTTCGACCACGACTCTCGCCTTGGGCGGCTTCACGGCCTCCGTGACGTCCTCGACCTTGATGTGGGTCTGCTCGTTCATCCGAAAATCTTCCTCACCCGCTCCAGTCCGGCGACCAGAGCCTCGACATCCTGTGGGCCGTTATAGACCCCGAAACTCGCCCGCGCCGTGGCGTCCACGCCCAGCGCTGCCATCAAGGGCTGGGCACAATGATGGCCGGCGCGGATCGCGACGCGGCTTTCATCCAATATGGTGCCGACGTCGTGGGGATGCACCCCTTCGACCGCGAAGCTGACGATGCCGGCGCTGTCCTCCGGCCCGAAGAGGCGGACGGAGTTCAGGCCGCGCAGCGCCTCGCGGGTGGCGCGGACCAAAGCGGCCTCGTGCGCGGCAATCACGTCCAGGCCGATGCCGTCGACATAATCGATCGCGGCGTGGAGGCCGAGCGCGCCGGTGATGTGCGGGGTGCCGGCCTCGAAACGCGCCGGGGGCGGGGCAAAAGTCGTGCGCTCGAAGCTGACCTTGTCGATCATCGCACCGCCGCCCTGCCACGGGGGCATGGCAGCGAGCAGTTCGGCGCGGCCCCAGAGGATGCCGATGCCGGTCGGGCCGTAAAGCTTGTGGCCAGAGAAGACGTAGAAGTCGCAATCGAGCGCGGCGACATCGACCGGCATGCGGGGAACCGCCTGGCAGCCGTCGAGCAGCAATTTCGCGCCGACCTTGTGGGCGAGGGTCGCGGCGCGCTTCGCATCGAGGACGGAGCCGAGCACGTTGGAGACGTGGGCGAGGGCGACGATCTTGTGCCGATCGGTCAGCATCGCCTCGACCGCGTCGAGATCGATGCGGTGATCGGCGGTCAAAGGCGCGACGTCGATGATCGCGCCGGTGCGCTCGGCGACCAGCTGCCAGGGGACGATGTTGCTGTGATGCTCGAGCATCGAGAGCAGGATGCGGTCGCCGGGCTGGAGCTGCGTCGCGGCCCAGCTGTGAGCGACGAGGTTGATGCCCTCCGTCGCGCCGCGGACATAGACGATCTCGTCCGGCGAGGCGGCGTTGAGGAAGCGGGCGACGCGGGCGCGGGCCTGCTCATAGGCCAGGGTCATCTCGGCCGAGCGCTGATACACGCCGCGATGCACGGTGGCGTAATCGGTGTCGTAGGCGCGGGTGATGGCGTCGATCACCGCGCGCGGCTTCTGCGCGGTCGCGGCCGTATCGAGATAGGCCCAGCCGGCCGGGATCGCCGGGAAATCGGCGAGATGGTCGAGGGGACGGGTCAAGGCGATCGCGGTCGCCATCAGCCGAACCAGCGCTCGACGTCGGCATAGAAAGCGGCGCGGACCGTCTCGTCACCGACCCGCTCCAGCGCGTCGGCAACAAAGGCGCGGGTGAGGAGGGCCTTGGCCTCGTCCACCGGCACACCGCGGCTGGCGAGATAGAAGAGCGCCTGCTTGTCCAGTTCGCCAACGGTCGCGCCGTGCGCGCATTTCACGTCGTCGGCGAAGATTTCGAGCTCCGGCTTGGCGTTGATCGTCGCCGAGCGGCTGAGCATGATGCCCTTCAGGCTCTGCTCGGCATCGGTCTTCTGCGCGTGGCGGGCGACCTCGACCCGGGCGGCGACCGACGCTGCGGACTGATCGTCGGCGACCGAGCGCCAGACCTGGCGGCTGGTCCCGGTCGGGACGCCGTGATGGAGGACCAGAGCGGTGTCGTGGCGTTGGCTGCCGCGCGCGAGCAGGGCGCCGGACGCTTCGGCATAGGCGCCTTCGCCCGCGAGGGTCAGCGCGCCGTCGATGCGGGTGCCGGCAGCGCCGGCGGCGAGATAGGTGGAGACGAGGCTCGCGCCCTCGCCGATCACCGCCTCATCGCGGAGCGACGTGAAGCCGTCATCCTGCAGCAGCCGGACCGAGCGCATCAGGCGGGCGCCACGGCCGAGCTCGATACGCGTCATGCGGTTGGACCAGCCGGCGCCCACGAAGGTCTCGACGATCGCGGCGGGGACGTCTTCGGCGAGGGTGATTTGCGCCGGGAGGTGATTCTCGCCGCCGGTGCCGATGTGGACGATCTGGATGGTCTGGCCGCTGCTGTCCGGCCCGAGCGTGACGGCCAGGCCCTGTTGGTTGCGGGTGCTGAGGCCGAGCGGGTGTTCGGTGTCGAAGCCCAATGGCCCGAAGCGGAGCGATCCGGTCACGCTGCGCGGATCGAGCGCGCCGTCGACGAAGATCAGCCTGGGACCGTCCAGATCGAGGAACAGGCTTTGCGGGTCGATCGCGGCCGGCGCGAGCGCCGATCCGGCGGCCGCGCGCAGCGCCTCCAGATCGGTCCAGCGCCAGGCCTCGTCCCGCTGGGAGGGGAGCGTGAGAGTCATGCCGAACGCGGCCCCTTCGCGTCTTCGTGCCTTCGCGTGAACACAGAAAAGCTCGCTT
>JAFAEG010000056.1 GCA_023424095.1 Pseudomonadota bacterium
CACGGGGCCCGATTTTGATTCTAGGCCAGCGCCTTGCGCCCGCTGCGCAGCCCGACCAGCGCCGAGAGGAACAGCACGCCGCCGCCGATGAAGAAGGCCGCGCCAGGATGCGGGATGAGCGGCGCAGCGCCCACGCTGAGCCCGTATATCCAGCCGAAGAAAAGCGGCGACGCGATGCCGGCGAGGCTGGCGACGCTCATGTTCGCGCCCTGCAACTGGCCCTGTTCGCTTTCCGAGACGAGCCGGGTCATCAGCGCCAGGCTGGTCGGCATGGCGAGGCCCCAGATGGCGGTGACGACGACGCCGGCGATGAACGTCGGCACGTCGGGCGCGAGGCCGATCAGGACGAGCCCCGCGCCGCCGCCGAGCAGGCCAATGACCATCGTCGCGCGATCGCCGATCCGCTTCACCATGGGGCCGACAATGAGGGCCTGAATGGCGACGTCGAGCACGCCCCAGAGCGCGAGCACGAGGCCGATCTGGAAGGCGCTCCAGTCGAATTGATGCGCGGCGTAGAGGATGAAGACGACCGCGAAGATGTGGTGGGCGAAGTAGATCAGGAAATAGACGGCGGCGAGGCCGGTCAGCTCCCGGTGCGAGCCGAGCAGTTTCAGCGCGCCGAACGGATTGGCGCGGCGCCAGGCGAACGGCGTGCGATGCTCGCGCTTCAGTGATTCGGGGAGGATGAACAGGCCGTAGAGGAAGGCCACGCCCGCCAGGCCTGCGGCAGCCCAGAAGGGGACGCGCGGGCCGAGTTCACCCAGCAATCCGCCGAGCAATGGGCCGAGCACGAAACCGCCGCTCCACGCCGCGCCGACCAGCCCGAAGGCGCGGGCGCGCTCCTCCGGCGCGACGATGTCCGCGAGATAGGCGTAGGAGACGGTGAAGCTGGCCGAGGTGAGGCCGCCGAGCATGCGGCCGACGGCGAGCCACCACAGGTCCGGGGCCAGTGCCATCAGCGCGAAATCCGCGGCCAGACCGGCGGCGGAGACGAGGATGACCGGGCGGCGACCATAAGCGTCGGACAATGAGCCGATGACGGGCGAGAAGATGAACTGCATCCCCGCCCAGAGTGCCACCATGACGCCATTCCACAGGCCGGCGCGCTCGATCGAGCCGCTCATCTCCTCGATCAGCGCCGGCAGCACCGGATAGACGATCCCCATCGCCATCACGTCGATGACGGCGGTGATGAGGATGAAGGCCACGGCGGGCGTGAAGCGCGAGCCGGGGCGCATGGCCGGGATCAGGCCGCCAGCGCCTCGGCGATCAGCTTGCGGCTGTTGTCGACGCCGTAGAGGGCGATGAAGCTGCCCATGCGCGGGCCCTGTTCGCTGCCGAGCAGGGTTTCGTACAGCGCCTTGAACCAGTCGCGCAGCCGCTCCTTGCCGTAATGCACCTTGCCGATCTCGTAGATGTAGTTCTGCAGGATCGCGGCGGGGTCCTCGTCGCCGTCCGGCAGCGGCTCGGCGAGCAGGGCGTCGAGTTCGCGCAGGGCGGTGGCTTCCTCGGCCGTGGGGGCGCGGCGCTTCAGGCTCGGGGCGACGAAATCGCGGGCATAAGCCACCGCGAAGCCGACCAGACGATCAAGCTCCGGCGCGGCCTCCGGCGTCAGCGCCGCATTGGAGCGGGTCAGGAAGCGCCAGATCGTGTCGCGATCGCCGACGCCGGGCAGGCTGGCGAGGTTCAGCAAGAGCGCGAAGCTGATCGGCAGAACGATCGCGGGCGGGTTGCCGGCATGGATGTGATGGACCGGATTGCCGAGCTTCTTGTCCACTTCCTGCGCGGGATAAGCGGCGAGGAACTGATAATATTCGTCCACCGCCTTGGGGATCACGCCGAAGCTCAATTGCTTGGCGCGCTTCGGCTCGCGGTAGAGGTAGAAAGCCAGGCTCTCCTGCGGCGCATAGGTCAGCCATTCGTCGATGGTGACGCCATTGCCCTTGGTCTTGCTGATCTTCTCGCCATTTTCGTCGAGGAACAGCTCGAAGATGAAGGTTTCGGGCGGACGCGCGCCGAGCACGCGGGCGATCTTCGAGCTTTGCGTGACGCTGTCGATCAGATCCTTGCCGGACATCTCGTAATCGACGCCGAGCGCGACCCAGCGCATCGCCCAGTCGACCTTCCACTGCAGCTTGGCGCCGCCGGACAGGGCCGACTGCTCGACCCGTTCGCCTTCATCCTCATAAGCGATCATCCCGGTCTCGGCATCGAGCACCGTCACCGGCACCTGCAGCACCTTGCCGCTCTTCGCGCTGATCGGAAGCACCGGCGAATAGGTCTTGCGCCGTTCCTCGCCCAGGGTCGGGAGCATGACGGCCATGATGGCGTCATAGCAACGCAGCACCTGACGCAGCGTCTCGTCAAACTCGCCACCGCGATAGCAATCGGAGCTGGCGCGGAATTCGTAATCGAAGCCGAAGCCGTCGAGGAAATTGCGCAGCGACGCATTGTTGTGCGCGGCATAGCTGGCGTGACCGCAGCCGAACGGGTCCGGCACCACCGACAAGGGCTGGTCCAGATGCGCGTGCATCATGTCCTGGTGCGGCGTGCCGGGCGGCACCTTGCGCATCCCGTCCATATCGTCGCTGAAGGCGATCAGGCGGGTCGGCCAGTCGACCAGCTCGCTCAGCGCATGGCGGACCATCAAGGTGCGGGCGACTTCCTGGAAGGTGCCGAGATGCGGCAGGCCCGAGGGGCCGTAGCCGGTTTCGAACAGGATGGCGTGGCCGGCCGGCGGACCGTCCGGATAGCGCTTCAGCAGCTTGCGCGCTTCTTCATAGGGCCAGGCCTTGGAGGCCATCGCGGCCTCGCGCAGTTCGGGAGCAATCGGCATGGCGCGCATGTCGCGCCTTAGCCCGCCGCGCGCAAGCCTTAGCCTTAGCCGCCTTCGGCCTCGTCCAGCAGGGCGGCCACGCGGTCGCTGTGCCATTCGGCCATGCCGACCATCCGCCAGACTTCCTTGCCTTCCGCATCGTAGAGGATGGTGGTCGGCAGCGTGCCGAGGCGCAGCGCCATCATATATTCCATCTGCGGGTCGAGATTCGCCTCCAGATGGCGGAAATTGCGCTGGGCGAAGAAATTGGTGACCAGTGCGCGGCCGTCGAGATCCTGGCTCAGGGCGACGACGTTCAGCGCATCGCCTTCGCGCTCGGCCAGCGCGTCCAAGGACGGCATCTCCACCACGCAGGGCGCGCACCAGGTCGCCCACAGGTTCACGAGCGTCGGCTTGCCGCGGAAGGCGGCCATGCTGGTCGGGCGGCCCTCGCCGTCCTGGAAGGTGAATCCCGGCGCCGGCGTGCCGGCGAAGGAGCGGTCGAGCACGCCGGTGACGGGGCTCGCGGGGGCGTCGGCGACCGCACCGTTCGCTTGATTGGCCGGTTCGTTGCCCTTAGCGCAGCCGGTCAGCGCCAGAGCGCCCAGGAGACAGACAATCAGCCGCACGGACGACAACTCCAATTCGATGTGGGGCGGCCGCTTTGCCGGCGGGCCGTCGGCGCTGATGCGCGAGATAAATGCCTCCATTGCCTTCGACAAGCGGCTGTGGCGCGAGGACATCGCCGCGTCAAAGGCCCATGTCGCCATGCTGGGTGCGCAGGCCATCGTGGACGCGGCCGATGCGGCGGCGATTTCCGGCGGTCTGGACCGGATTGCGGCGGAATATGCGGCCGATGGCGTGCCGGAGGATCCCGCGCTCGAAGACATCCACATGCATGTCGAGGCGCGGCTGACCGAACTGATCGGTCCGGTGGCGGGCCGGCTACACACCGCGCGCTCGCGCAACGACCAGGTGGCGACCGACTTCAAGCTTTGGGTGCGCGGGGCGAGCGAGGCGAATGATCGCGCGCTGGCGGCGCTGCAGGGCGCGCTGGTGGCGCGGGCCGGCGAGCATGCGGCGACGATCATGCCGGGCTTCACCCATTTGCAGGTCGCGCAGCCGGTGACGCTCGGCCACCATCTGATGGCTTATTACGAGATGTTCCGGCGCGACCGCTCGCGCATTTCCGATGCGCGGGCCCGGGCGAACGAATCCCCGCTGGGTGCTGCGGCGCTGGCGGGGACCTCCTATCCGCTCGCCCGGGAGGCGACGGCAAAGGCCCTGGGTTTCACCCGGCCGACGGCGAACTCGCTCGATTCGGTGTCGGATCGCGATTTCGCGCTCGATCACCTGATGGCCGCCGCGCAATGCGCGCTGCATCTGTCGCGGCTGGCGGAGGAATTGATCATCTGGGCAAGCCAGCCGTTCGGCTTCGTGAAGCTGGGCGACGATTTCTCCACCGGTTCGTCGATCATGCCGCAGAAGCGCAATCCGGATGCGGCCGAGCTGGTGCGCGGCCATGCCGGGCGGATCCTTGGCGAACTGGTCGCGCTCAGCGTCACCATGAAAGGCCTGCCGCTCGCTTATTCCAAGGACATGCAGGACGATAAGGAGCCGGTCTTCGCGGCGCAGGATCTGCTCGAAGTCTCCCTGGCGGCGATGGCGGGGATGATCGGCAGCGTGAGTTTCGACGAGAGCCGCATGCGCGCGGCGGCGGCGACCGGGCATTCGACCGCGACCGATCTGGCCGACTGGCTGGTGCGGGTGGCGGGCGTGCCGTTCCGCGAGGCGCATCACATTACCGGCCGGGCGGTGAAGCTGGCCGAGGAAAAGGGCGCGCAGCTCTGGGACCTGTCGCTGGCCGAATATCAGGCAATCGACGGGCGGATCGACGCAAGTCTGTTCGACGTGCTGTCGCCGGAAGCCTCGGTGCGCAGCCGGACCAGCTATGGCGGCACCGCGCCGGATCGGGTAATCGCGGCTGTAGAGGCGGCGAAGGCCGCGCTGGAGCGTGACGCGTGAGAATCCTGATCGTTTTTGCAGGCCTGGCAGTGACGGCATGTGGCGCACGCGAGCCGCTGCGGCCCGCCGATGGCCAGTCGCTGCCGCGCGCCCCGGCGCTGTCGAGCCGCGCGCTGACCCCGGAGCAATTGCTGGCGGTGCCGAGCGAATTCCGGCCGGTGCGGGTCGATGAGCCGCTGACCCGGTCGCAGCGCCGCGAGCCGGATCGTTTCGCCTTGCCGCCACCCGATGAGGAAGGCGCCTTGCCGGACGAGGAAGAAGCGACGGAGAGGGAGCCGGAGACGGTTCCGCCCGTCTCGCCGCAATAAGGACAAGAGCATGAAACCCGTCCGCAAGGCCGTTTTCCCGGTGGCCGGGCTTGGCACCCGCTTCCTGCCGGCGACCAAGGCGATCCCCAAGGAGATGCTGACGCTCGTCGATCGCCCGCTGATCCAATATGCGATCGAGGAAGCGCGCGAGGCGGGGATCGAGCAGTTCATCTTCGTCACCGGCCGCGGCAAGGGCGCGCTCGAGGATCATTTCGACATTTCCTACGAGCTGGAAGCGACCATGACCGGGCGCGGCAAGTCGCTCGATATCCTGGAGAGCACCCGCACGGTCCCGGGCAGTGTGGTGTCGGTGCGCCAGCAGGAGCCGCTCGGGCTTGGCCACGCCGTCTGGTGCGCGCGCGACATCGTCGGCGATGAGCCGTTCGCGGTTTTGCTGCCGGACGAGGTGATGGTGGGGCGGCCGAATTGCCTGAAACAGATGGTCGAGGCCTATGCCTCCACCGGCGGCAATCTGGTCGCGGCGCTGGAAGTGCCGGCGGAGGAGACGCACAAATATGGCGTGGTCGATCCGGGCGCGCGCAACGGCCGGCTGACCGAGATCAAAGGTCTCGTCGAAAAGCCGCCGCAGGGGACGGCGCCGTCGAACCTGATGCTGCCGGGCCGCTACATATTGCAGCCCGAAGTGATGCGGGCGCTGGACGCGCACGAAACGGGCGCGGGCGGCGAGATCCAGCTGACCGACGCAATGGCCAAGATGATCGGCGTGCAGCCGTTCAACGCCTTCGCCTTCGAGGGCGAGCGGCACGATTGCGGCAGCGCCGCCGGCTTCGTGATCGCCAACATCGCCTTGTCGCTGCGCCGGGACGATGTCGGCCCCGCCGTGCGCGATTATCTGGCGGGCCTTTAGGGCGATGGAATGCGGCCTGCTCGCGGGGGACGGGCCGGTCCGGCAACTGACCGTCGCGGAAGCGGAGGCCTATGACGGGCCGGGTTTCCTGTGGCTCCATTTGCATGGCCGCGACGACGCCGATGCGGCGGTCCTGAAGCGGCAGGTGAATGTTCCGGCCGTCGCGGCTGGTGCCCTGTTCGCGCACGAGACTCGGCCGCGCTGCGACCGGATCGACGATGGCGCGATCATCAATCTGCGCGGGCCCGGCGACCGCGATCCCGACGATAGCGACCGGCTGGTTTCGATCCGCATGTGGGTGGTGGCGCGCCGGGTCACCAGCGTCAGCCGGCGGACGATGAACGCGACCGAAAAGGTCATGGAGAAGATGCGGGCCGGCTTGATCCTGGATGCGGGTGATCTGGTCGCGGCTTATGCCAAGGCGATCAGCCTGGAGCTCGATCCGCAGGTCGCCGCGCTGGGTGATTGCCTGGACGAGACCGAGAGCGATCTGGAAAATCCCAAGACGCTCTATCGCCATCGCCGCGAGATCACCCGCATCCGAAGCGAGGCGATCGGCTTCCGCCGCTTCGTCGCGCCGGACCGCGATGCATTGGTGACGATGGCGAATCTGGAGTTCGACTGGCTGAGCGACGAGGACCGGCTGCACATTCGCGAGGCGGCCGACAAATTCGCGCGGATGACGGAAGAACTGGAATCGGTGCGCGAGCGATCGGCTTTGCTGCACGAACAGATCACCGACCTGCGCGCCGAGCAACTGGACAAACGCGGCCTGGAAATCTCGATCGTCGCCTTCGTCTTCCTGCCTTTGACCTTCCTGACCGGCCTGCTCGGAATGAATGTGGAAGGCATTCCGTTCGCCTCGCACCCGCTCGCTTTCTGGGGCGTCGTACTGGTCTGCGTCGCGATCGCGGTGGCGGTGACGGTCTATTTCACCTGGCGCCACTGGCTGAACGAGCGGGAATGAGCTGCTTCCTGTGCGGCCGGCCGCTGGGGGCGAAGACCGAATATCACCACCCCGTGCCGCGCAGCCGGGGCGGCCGGCATACGGAACCGGTCCATCCGATCTGTCACCGCACGATCCACGCCACCTTCACCAACAAGGAACTGGCCCGCGCTTTCGCCAGCGCCGATGCATTGCGCGCCCATCCCGCAATCCGGGTGTTTCTCGCGTTCATCGAGGATAAGGACCCCGACTTCCATGCGCCGACGCGAAAGCGGAAATGATCCAGCCTGACACTTATGACGCGATTATCCTGGGCGCCGGCGGCGCGGGGCTGATGTGCGCCGCGGTCGCGGGGCAGCGCGGGAAGCGGGTGCTGCTGATCGATCATGCCGATCAGGCGGGGAAGAAGATCCTGATCTCCGGCGGCGGGCGGTGCAATTTCACCAATTTGGGGGTCGCGCCGGATCGCTATCTGTCGGCCAACCCGCATTTCGCCAAGTCGGCGCTCGGGCGCTACACGGCGGCGGATTTCATCGCTTTGGTCGATAAGCACCGCATCGCCTGGCACGAAAAGACGCTCGGCCAGCTCTTCTGCGACGGCAGCGCGCGGCAGATCGTCCACATGTTGATGGAAGAATGCGCCAAGGGGTCGGTGCGGATCGCGCTCGGCCAGCCGGTGCGCGACGTCACCCACGCCGATGGCCTGTTCCGCGTGACCCATGGCGAGCGCGTCTCGGCCGCGCCGTCTTTGGTGATCGCCACCGGGGGCCCAAGCATTCCGAAAATGGGCGCGACCGGCTTTGCCTATGCGCTGGCCAAGCAATTCGGGCTGAAGCTGGTCGAGCCGCGCCCGGCTTTGGTGCCGCTGACGCTCGGGCCGGAGGAGGCTTTGTTCCGCGATCTGTCCGGCGTCGCGGCCGACGTGATCGCCAAGACGGGCAAGGCAGGCTTCCGCGAGGCGGCCCTGTTCACCCACAAGGGGATGTCGGGGCCCGCCATCCTGCAAATCTCATCCTACTGGAAACATGGCGAGGCGATTGCGATCGATTTCCTGCCGGGTCGCGAATCGGGCTGGGCGGTCGCGGCGAAACGCGAGCGGCCGAAAACGCATTTCCACACTTTGCTCGGCGAGATGCTGCCGGGGCGGCTGGCCGAGGCGCTGAACAAGCGCATCGGCCTGTGGGGCGAATTGGCCAATATGGCCGACCGCAAACTCGCCGACGCGGAGCGCAAGCTCGCGGCCTGGAGCTTCCATCCCGACGGCACGGAGGGTTTCGCGAAGGCGGAGGTGACGATCGGCGGGGTCAGCACCGCCGACCTGTCCTCGCAGACCATGGCGGCAAAGAAGGTGCCCGGCCTCTATGTGATCGGCGAGGCGGTCGACGTCACCGGCTGGCTCGGCGGCTATAATTTTCAGTGGGCCTGGGCGAGCGGTCAAGCCGCGGGACAAGCGCTTTAGATTGTAATAGAGCGCGCCCGCACCATGTGAGGCGCTTCATGTCATTCGAAAATCTGCCGCCGCTTCTTTCGGAAGCGCTCGCCGCGCGCAATTATGCGTCGCCCACCCCCGTCCAGGCCGCCGTGCTTCAGCCGGAGGCGGCGGGGCGTGACCTGCTCGTCTCGGCCCAGACCGGCTCGGGCAAGACCGTCGCCTTCGGCCTCGCCATGGCCGACGCCCTGCTCGAGGGCGAGCGGGCGGTGCCGTCGCGGGAGCCTTTGGCCCTGGTGATCGCGCCGACGCGCGAACTGGCGCTGCAGGTCAGCCGCGAGCTGGAATGGCTGTACGGCAAGGCCGGGGCTCGGATCGCGACCTGTGTCGGCGGCATGGATCCGTCGCGCGAGCGCCGGAACCTGTCCCATGGCGCCCATGTCGTGGTCGGCACGCCGGGCCGCCTGCGCGATCATCTGGAGCGCGGCGCGCTCGATCTGTCGGCGCTGCGCGTCGCCGTCCTCGATGAGGCGGACGAAATGCTCGACATGGGCTTCCGCGACGATCTGGAAGAGATTCTCGACGCGACGCCCGAGGGCCGGCGCACCTTCATGTTTTCCGCCACGATCCCGAAGCCGATCGCGGCGCTCGCCAAGCGCTATCAGAAGGACGCGCTGCGCATCTCCACGGTCGGCGAGGATCGCGGCCATGGCGATATCGAATATCAGGCGGTCGCGGTGGCGCCGGCCGAGATCGAGCATGCGGTGATCAACCTGCTGCGCTTCCACGAGGCGGAGACGGCGATGCTGTTCTGCGCGACGCGCGACAATGTCCGGCGGTTGCACGCGACCCTGGTCGAGCGCGGTTTCCAGGCCGTGGCGCTGTCGGGCGAGCATAGCCAGAATGAGCGCAACCATGCCCTGCAGGCGCTGCGCGATCGCCGCGCGCGGGTGTGCGTCGCGACCGACGTCGCCGCCCGGGGCATCGATCTGCCGACCTTGAGCCTGGTCGTGCACGTCGAACTGCCGCGCGACGCGGAGACGCTGCAGCACCGTTCGGGGCGCACCGGGCGCGCGGGCAAGAAGGGCACGGCCGTGCTGATCGTGCCCTATCCCCGCCGCAAGCGGGTGGAGATGGTGCTGCGCGGCGCGCGGATCGACTTCAGCTGGGTGCCGGCGCCGAAGCCGGAGGATATTCGCGCCAAGGACCGCGAGCGGTTGATTGCCACCCTGCTCGAACCGGTGGAAACGGAAGAGGACGATCTGGAGATCGGCCGCCAGTTGCTGGCGGAGCGTTCGCCTGAGGAAATCGCGGCGGCCCTGGTGCGCACCCACCGCGCCAAGATGCCGCAGCCCGAGGAAATGCTGGAGCAGGGCGCCGAGCGGCCGAGCGGTCCGCGCGCGGGCTTCGAGGACACGGTCTGGTTCCGGATCAATGTCGGCCGCCGCCAGAATGCCGATCCGCGCTGGCTGCTGCCCTTGCTGTGCCGCCGCGGGCACGTCACCAAGTCGGAAGTCGGCGCGATCCGCATCGCCGCCGACGAAAGCGCGTTCGAGATTCCGCGCGCCGCTGCCGGACGCTTCGCCAATGCGCTCAAGCGCACCGCCGGGCAGGATGATGACGGCGTGATGATCGAGGCGATGCAGGGCAGCCCGCGTGAAGCGGCGAAGCAGCATCGCCGGCAGGGCCCGCCGCCCCGCCACCACGCCAAGCCCTATCGCAAGCCGCACGGCGGGCCGCGCCGCTAGAGCGAGGGCTTGACGCGGGGCGTCTGCGCGCGCGGTATGCGCGGCATGAACCGCGCGCTGATTTTCGCTTTGCCCTTGCTTTGCCTGCCGCTCGGCGGCTGTCTCGCCAGCATGGCGGTGAGCGCCGTCGGCGCTGCCGCAACCGCGATCGACCGGAGCGACGACCGGGTGGAGACCACGAACCTGCAGCCTGTCGCGACCCAGGCGTGCAGGGAACGGGCCGCGCAGGTCGGAAGCGTCCACATCATCGACACCGAACAGCAGCGCGACGGTCTCGTCACCGTCTACGGCACGGTGCAGGAGCCAACCCGGCGGCGCTCATTCGAATGTGTCTACAATCGCGGCCGGATCGCGACCTTCACCCTGCGCGAGATCAGGTCTCAATGGGCGGGTTGAGCTGCTCCCCGGCGAAGGCCGGGGTCCAG
>JAFAEG010000084.1 GCA_023424095.1 Pseudomonadota bacterium
GCCGCGGCGGACGCCTGCGGGGCGGCAGCCGGGGCCGGGGCGCTCTGGCTGGGCGCCGGCGCGGCCTTCTGCGCCTTGGCGGCGGTCAGCACATCGTCCTTGGTCAGGCGGCCATCCTTGCCGGTGCCCTTGATCTTCGACGGATCGAGATGATGCTCGAGCACGACGCGGCGCACGGCCGGCGAAAGGGTCAGGCCGCCCGCGCCGTCTTCTTCCGCCTCATCCTCTTCGGCTTCCTCGCGCAGCGCGATATTCTCGCCGGCATTGGCCTGGACCTCGCCCTTCGGCTCGGCCGCGGTGCCGCCTTCCGCAATGCGGGCGATCAGCGCGCCGACCGCGACCGTGTCGCCTTCCTTGGCGAGCTGTTCGCTCAGCGTGCCGGCGACCGGCGCGTTGACCTCGATCGCGACCTTGTCGGTCTCGAGGCTGGCAATCGGCTCGTCGGCGGCGACCGCGTCACCCGGCTGCTTCAGCCACTGGCCGACCGTGGCCTCGGTGATCGATTCGCCCAGGGTCGGGACATTGACGTCGGTGGCCATGATCTTCCTTTACTCGGCGGCTTGTGCCGCGGCTTGCATTCCAATGGCGTCGGCGATGAGCGCCGACTGCTCCGCAGCGTGGCGCTTGGCAAGGCCGGTGGCGGGCGAAGCGGAGCCGGGGCGGCCGGCATAGACCGGCCGCTTCGCCTTCGTCTTCGCGTCGATCAGGCATTGCTCGATCAACGGCTCGACGAAGCTCCAGGCGCCATTATTCTTCGGTTCTTCCTGCGCCCAGATCACTTCCGTGAGGTTGGTCATCCGCTTCAGGCGGGTGACGAGCGGCTCGGACGGGAAGGGATAAAGCTGCTCGATGCGGACGATCGAGACGTCGTTCGCTTGCGCCGCGTCGCGCGCCTCCATCAGCTCGTAGGCGACCTTGCCGGAGCAGAGCACCAGGCGGCGCACGTCCTTGTCGGCCGGGCCGCCGAGATCGGAGACGATACGGCGGAAGTGGCTCTCGCCGGTGAAATCCGCCGCGGTCGAGACGGCCAATTTGTGCCGAAGCAGCGACTTGGGCGTCATGATCACAAGCGGCTTGCGGAAATCGCGGAGCATCTGCCGGCGCAGGATGTGGAAATAGTTGGCCGGCGTGGTGCAATAAGCGACCTGCATATTGTCCTCGGCGCAGAGCTGCAGATAGCGCTCGAGGCGGGCGGAGCTGTGCTCCGGCCCCTGCCCTTCATAGCCGTGCGGCAGCAGCATCACGAGGCCGCAGGCGCGCAGCCACTTGGCCTCGCCGGCGGCGATGAACTGATCGATCATCACCTGCGCGCCATTGGCGAAATCGCCGAACTGCGCTTCCCACAAGACGAGCGCGCGGGGATCGGCGATCGAATAGCCATATTCGAAGCCGAGCACGCCGAACTCGCTCAAGGGGCTGTCGCGCACCTCGAAACGGCCGAGACCGCCGGGGACGTTGCACAGCGGAATGTAGCGCCCGCCCGTTTCCTGGTTGCGCCAGACGGCATGGCGGTGGCTGAAGGTGCCGCGGCCGCTGTCCTGGCCGGACAGGCGGACGGTATAGCCTTCACCGACCAGGCTGCCGAAGGCGAGCGCCTCGGCCGTGGCCCAATCGAAATTCTCGCCGGTGGCGAACATCTGTGCCTTGGCGTCGATGATCCGCTGCAGCGTCCGGTGGACCGGCAGGCCGTTGGGAACCTTGGTCAGCACATTGCCGAGCTGCGCGATGGCCTCGGGGGCGAGGCCGGTCGCGATATTGCGGCGCGCGGTCAGTTCCCCCTCCGGACGGTTGAACCCGCCCCAGCGCCCGCCGAACCAATCCGCCTTGTTCGGCAGATAGGATTTGGCGGCCTCGAACTCCTCCTCGAACAAGGCGGTAAGCTCGGCTTCCTTCTCGGCCGCCCAGCCCGCGCCGATCACGCCCTGCTCGACCAGCCGCTTCGCATAGAGCGAGCTGACCGCCGGATGCTTGCGGATCGCGGCATACATGACCGGCTGGGTGAAGGCCGGCTCGTCGCCCTCATTGTGGCCGAAGCGGCGATAGCACCACATGTCGATGACGACGTCGTGGTTGAACTTCTGCCGGTAATCGATCGCCAGTTTGCAGGCGAAGGTCACCGCCTCGGGATCGTCGCCATTGACGTGCAGGATCGGTGCCTGGACCACCTTGGCGATGTCCGACGGATAAGGCGACGAGCGCGCATAAGCCGGCGAGGTGGTGAAGCCGATCTGGTTGTTGATGACGAAATGGATCGCGCCGCCGGTATTGTAGCCGGGGAGCCCCGAGAAACCGAAGCATTCCGCGATGATTCCCTGCCCCGCAAAGGCGGCGTCGCCGTGCAGCAGGATGGGCAGAACGTGATTGCCGTTCCAATCCTCGCGCGCGGTCTGCTCGGCGCGGACCTTGCCGAGCACGACCGGATCGACCGCTTCCAGATGCGAAGGATTGGGGACGAGGCTCAGGTGGACCTTGTTGCCGTCGAACTCGCGGTCCGACGAGGTGCCGAGGTGATATTTCACGTCGCCCGAGCCGGCCACGTCGTGCGGATTGGCCGAACCGCCGGCAAATTCGCTGAAGATGGCGCGGTAGGGCTTGCCCATCACATTGGCGAGCACGTTCAGGCGACCGCGATGGGCCATGCCGACGACCATCAGCTCGACGCCGTGGCTGCCGCCATACTTGATCACCGCTTCCAGCGCCGGGACCATCGATTCGCCGCCGTCGAGGCCGAACCGCTTGGTGCCGACATATTTGCGCGCGAGGAATTTCTCCCACTGCTCGGCCTGGATGACCTTGGCGAGGATCGACTGCTTGCCCTCGGGCGTGAAGCTGATTTCCTTGTCCTTGCCTTCCATCCGCTCCTGCAGGAAGCGGCGCTCGGCCAGGTCGTTGATGTGCATATATTCGAGGCCGACATGGCCGCAATAATTCGCCCGCAGCGTCGTGACGATCTCCGCCACGGTGGCGAATTCGAAGCCCAAAGCGCCGTCGAGATAGATGGGCCGCGTCGATTTGGGGTCGAGGCCGTGAAATTCGGGCGTCAGATCGTCGGGCAGGTCGCGCTTGGTGAGGCCCAATGGATCGAGATCGGCGGCCAGATGCCCGCGCACCCGATAGGTGCGGATCAGCATCATCGCGCGGACAGTGTCCTGCGCGGCCTGGATGATCGCATTCTGGTCCGGCGCCGCCTTGCTCGCCGGGGCCGAGACCTTGGCCGGCGCGGCGGCCGGGCGGTCGATCGCCGACTGGGTGGGATCAAAGCCGGCGGTGGTCGCGTCGGTATCGGGCAGCGGCCAGTTGGGGCGCGCCCAACTCGGCCCGGAGGCGCGCTCGAGGCCGTCCAGCAGGCCATGCCATTCGGCGCCGACGCTGCTCGGGTCGGCCGCGTAACGCGCCTGCAGCGACTGCAGGTATGCGGGGCTCACCCCTTCCAGCAGGTCGGTTGAATCAGCATCGCGGGCCATGGGGATCTCAGTTCTACGCCGGAAAACGATAGGATGCCGGCTATCTAGGCCCTCTTTGCTTGAGATTGAAGCCATCGAAGGGGGCGTTGGCACAAAACAAACCCCGTCCCGCCTGAGCTTGTCGAAGGCCTGCCTTTCTTCTCGCCCAAAATGAGAAGGACAGGGCTTCGACAAGCTCAGCCAGGACGGGCTTGGAACGGTTTCGGGACTTCAGGCCGAAGCGAGCATGTCCGCGAGCGTGGTGCCAAGCTCGGACGGGCTCGGCGAGACGCGGATACCGGCGGCTTCCATCGCCGCGATCTTGTCCTCGGCGCCGCCCTTGCCGCCCGAGCCGATCGCGCCCGCATGGCCCATGCGGCGGCCCGGAGGCGCCGTGCGGCCGGCGATGAAGCCGACGGTCGGCTTGGACCGGCCCTTGCGCGCCTCATCCGCCAGGAATTGCGCGGCTTCCTCTTCGGCGCTGCCGCCAATCTCGCCGATCATGATGATCGACTTGGTCTCGTCGTCGGCCAGGAACAGCTCCAGCACGTCGATGAAGTTGGTGCCGTTCACCGGATCGCCGCCAATGCCGACCGCCGTGGTCTGGCCGAGGCCCGCATTGGTGGTCTGGAACACCGCCTCATAGGTGAGCGTGCCAGAGCGGCTGACGATGCCGACGCTGCCCTTGGAGAAGATGCTGCCCGGCATGATGCCGATCTTGCACTCGTTCGGGGTGAGCACGCCGGGGCAGTTCGGGCCGATCAGGCGCGACTTGGAGCCCGAAAGCGCGCGCTTCACGCGGACCATGTCGAGCACCGGCACGCCTTCGGTGATTGCGACGATCAGCGGCACTTCGGCGTCGATCGCCTCAAGGATCGAATCGGCGGCGAAGGGCGGCGGCACGTACACCACCGACGCATCCGCGCCGGTCATCGCGACCGCCTCGGCGACCGTGTCGAACACCGGCAGGCCGATATGGGTCTGGCCGCCTTTGCCGGGGGTGACGCCGCCGACCATCTTGGTGCCGTAAGCGAGCGCCTGCTGGGTGTGGAAAGTGCCGGTTTCGCCGGTCATCCCCTGGGTGATGACCTTGGTGTTGGCGTTGACGAGGATGGACATGACTTGCTGAGGGTCCTTGATACTAAAGAGAGAGCTTCATTCGGTTTCGGCCTTGGCCGGGGGAGTCTGCGCCGGGCTCGCGCCGCCGCCGGCCTTGCTCGCGGTGATGCCGAGGCCGACCGCCGGGATCTGCTGCCGCAACGGTGAATCCGCCGCAACGAACACCACCGACTGGTGATCGAGGCCGGAGCGGAAGCCGGGCGCCCATTCCCAGCTCGTCACGCCCATTTGGGTGGTGCTGTCGGTCGGGCGAGCGCTGGTCCAGGCCGCGATCGCTTCCGCGCTGGGCGGCGCGGATGCGGCGAAATCATAGACCCGGCATTCGTTCGCCGTCGCCTGGCCACCGCTCAGCGACGAGACGATGGCGTGGAGTTCGCGGCCATTGACGGTCTTGCGATAGGGCGTGTTGACCAGGGTGCCGACCTCGGGCGTTTCGGCGGTCACGCTATCGGCGAGCGCCATCAGCTGGTCGAGCGTCACATTCGAACCCGCCGTATAGCGCTCCCAGCCGGCGCCCGCGGCGGCCGCGTTGAGCGCCGCGACGTCGGACAGGTCGGTGCAGAGCCGGTCATATTCGGCCAGCGCCACCGCTTCCGTCCCGGCCGGCGCTGGCGCCCCCGCCTGGCCGTTCGCGGGCGGAGCAGGCGTGGCACCATTGTTCGCACTTTCGCCGCCGCGATTGCAGGCCGCGGTGGCGGCCAGCAGAAGTGCGGCGAAAGCGATGCGACTCTTCATCCAATCGATCTCCGGAACGGTCAGGCCAGGCTCGGATCGATATTCTTGCAGGCGACGAGCAGCTCCTTCACCGCGTCGACGCTGACCTGCAAATTCGCCTTGGCCTCGTCGTCCAGCTCGATCTCGACGACCTGCTCGACGCCGTCCTTGCCGATGATCACCGGCACGCCGACGTAGAGATTGTCGACGCCATATTGGCCGGTCAGGTGGACCGCGCAGGGCAGCAGGCGCTTCTGGTCGCCCAGATAGGATTCCGCCATCGAGATCGCCGACGCGGCCGGCGCATAGAAGGCCGAGCCGGTCTTCAGCAGCTTGACGATCTCGCCGCCACCGGCACGGGTGCGGGCGACGATCGCGTCGATCTTCTCCTTGGTCGAGCGGCCCTGCTTGATCAGGTCCGGCACCGGGATGCCGGCGACGGTGCTGTACTGGACCACCGGCACCATCGTGTCGCCATGGCCGCCGAGCACGAAGCTGTTCACGTCCTTCACCGACACGCCGAATTCCTCGGCGAGGAAATGGCTGAAGCGGGCCGAATCGAGCACGCCGGCCATGCCGACGACCTTGTTGTGCGGCAGGCCGGAGAATTCGCGCAGCGCCCAGACCATCGCGTCGAGCGGGTTGGTGATGCAGATCACGAAGGCGTCGGGGCAGTTATTCTTGATGCCCTCACCGACCGCCTTCATCACCTTCAGATTGATACTGAGCAGATCGTCGCGGCTCATCCCCTCCTTGCGGGGGACGCCGGCAGTGACGATCACCACGTCGGCGCCGGCGATGTCGGCATAGTCGCTGGTACCGCTGATCTTGGCGTCGAAGCCTTCGACCGGACCGCACTGGCTCAGATCCAGCGCCTTGCCCTGCGGAATGCCGTCCATGATGTCGAACAGGACGATATCGCCCAATTCCTTCTGCGCCGCCAAATGCGCGAGCGTGCCGCCGATATTGCCGGCGCCGATGAGCGCGATCTTCTTGCGAGCCATGAGAGCCCCTTCCCGTTCAAGCTATTCCTTGAGGCCGCAGGACGCGGCCCGACGCGGGGTCGCTTAGACCCGCGTGGACGAAGGGGCAACCGCCGGGAAATTATTCGCCGTGGGTCAGGATGTGGCGGGCGAATTCGCGATGGCTGCCGTCCGGCTGCCGGACCGAGTCGCTGATGTGGAGCCGGCCATCCTCGGCCAGACGTTAGATGGTGCGGCCACGCTCGGTTTGCGCGGAGCCCCAATCGGCGACGAATTCGCGGGACGTCGCCCGCGCCTCGATCGGAAAGGTGACGCCGCGATTGTCGAACCAGTGCGCTCGCCAGCTGCCGTCTGGCGCGGGGTGATAGAAAGCGCGGCCTTCGAACGGCCCGGCGCGATAAATGAGTTCCAGGAAATGGCCGCCGAGGACCGGGCGGATTTCCAGATTCGCCTGGTCCGCCGCGCCCATCGTCTGGCCCGTTCCGGCCCAGCGGCCGGTCAACCAGGTCAGGACAGCCGTCGGATGTTCGCGGCCCTGCGGCGGCTGGGCCAGCGCCGGGAGCGGCGCGGCCAGCGCCAGCAGGAAGGCCGCGGCGGCGAGCCTAGCCATGAGCGGCGCTCAGATCCTGGTAGAACATCAGCGCATTGTCGTCCGGATCGTAGAAGGTGAGCAATTTCACCATGTCCGGTATCTCCATGATCCCGCCGTCCTGGCGGACGCCCTGACGGTCCAGCTCGGCCTTCGCGGCCTCGATATCGCTGACGCCGAAGGTCAGCACCGCGCCGCCCGGCTTGCCCGCGCCTTCTTCCTTGATGCCGAAACCGACATTCACGTTCGCGACCGGGCTCGTCATCTCGCACCAGGCGATGTCGTCACGCCGGTAGATCAGTTCGAAGCCCAGCACCTTTTCATACCAGGCAATGGTGCGATCGAGGTCAGTCGCGCTGCACGAGCAGGTCAGCCCGCCGTCGAAGGATATGCCCATCGAAACTCTCCCCGAATCGCCAAGATTGACTATTTGTATAGTAGATTGCATTCTCGTCAAATGGTGGATGCAGGGACATTGGTGCGCCTGTCCGCGAGCCGCTGGTTCATGCCTGCGCTGGCGATGGCGCACGAAGGGGGCGGCTTCCGGGTCGCGGCCCTGCTGCACCGGCTCGGCACCTCGCGATCGATGGTGACGCGGGTGGTAAAGCAGCTGGTCGAGCAGGGCTGGATCGCGGCCAATCCGGGCCACGGCCATCCGCTTCGGCCGGACTATTTGCTGCACGGCGAAGGCGCAGCAATCGCCGCCTGGTGCGCGGAGATGATGGCGGCGCGGCGGCGGCTTGGTCTGGAGCCCGCCGACCTCGGCCGCTGGTCGCTGCCGGTGCTGGGCCAGGTCGCGCCGGGCTGGCGGCGCTTCTCGGAACTGGAGCAGGCGCTCGCCCCCGTCAGCCCGCGCGCTTTGTCGCTGACGCTCAAAAGCCTGATCGGCCAGCGGCTGGTGGCGCGGCGGCTGCAGGAGAGCTTTCCGCCGACCGCAATTTACGGCGCGACCGGGCGGGGCTCATTGCTGGCGGAGGCGCTGGGCTGAACGATTGGCGGCAGAATGGACCTGTCCTGTCCCTGCCCCGTCCAGCCTGTGATAGCATCTGCCGCGAGTCGCCCAGGGGAGAGCGGTCATGGCGCATCTGTTCGTCGACCTGCCGGCCGGTAACGAACCCGTCTATCTGTTCGACGCGGCGGGCAAGAAATACCGCCAGGTGCTGTGGGGCGACTGGCTGGAGGTCGACCCCGCCGACGACGGCGTTTCGCAGATGGTCCCGGTGCGCTGGTCGTGGACCGATCCGGACCCGGCCAAGCGCAAGCTGCTGACCATCGAACGCCGCTTCACCGCCGCCACCCGCCCGCTGGAGATCATCTTCGTCGATGTCGGCCAGGGCGATGGTTCGGTGCTGATCACGCCGGAGCGCGACGCCAATGAACGGATCATCGTGATCGACGCCGGGGAAGGCGATCATATGTGCGACTTCCTCACCGGCCGGTTCCAATCCTACCGGAAGAAATCGAACTTCTCAGCAGCGGTGATCACCCATCCCGACAAGGATCATTATTACGGCTTCAAGAAGATTTTCGAGAGCAAGGCGATCACCTTCGACATGCTCTATCATAGCGGCCTGGTCGAACGGCCCGGCGGCGCGAAGTGGGAGTTCGTCGGTAGGAAGGTGAAGGACCCGGCGAGCGGCGACAGCTTCGTCGAGGATCTGATGCTGACCGATGCGGGCATGCGCGCCGCCTTCGATCCGGCCGTCGCGGGGGCGGGCGAATTCACCGCGACGATCCGCGCCGGGATCGCCAACAATGCGATCAAGACGTTCGAAATCCTGTCCACCCAGCATGGCAGACAGGAAGGCGGCAAGGCCTGGATGCCGGGCTTCGCGCCGTCGGACAATCGTGGCTATTCGATCGAGATCCTGGGTCCGTGGATGGAGCGGAACGCTGCGGACGAGCCGCGCCTGCGCGTGCTCGGCAGCTATGGCGAGACCAAGAACGGCCATTCCGTCCTGCTCCGCCTGAACTACAAGAATTTCCGCGTCCTGTTCGGCGGCGATTTGAACCTGCGCGCCGAGAAATTCCTGCTGACCCGCTATGCCGGACTGAAGGACTGGCCGCCGCTGGAAGACCGCCAGACCATGGTCGACGCGGCCCGTCCCCATTTCCGCGCCGAGATCATGAAGGTCTGCCACCACGGCTCGTCCGACGTGACCGACGAGTTTCTTGAGGCCGTCAGCCCGTCCGCCTTCGTCATCTCGTCCGGCGACGAGGAGGGCCATGTCCATCCGCGGCCTGATCTGCTCGGCCGGCTCGGCAAGAAAGGCCGGGGCAGTTCACCGGTCCTGCTGTCGACCGAATTGCAGCGCTCCACCCGCGACCGGGAGGATGCCAAGCGCGTCGACAAACTCACCAAGGCGGTCAGAGCGCTGCGCAAGACTCCGACCGACGAGGGCCGGGACGCGATCATCGCGGAGATCGAGGCGCTGGGCGGCAGCAATGTCGATGTCGATGGCGCGATCTACGTGAAGACCGATGGCGACCGGCTGATCGCCGCCTTCAAGAAGGAGACGGGCTCGGCGACCGACAAATGGTTCTGGTTCAGCTATCTGGTCCGCGACGGGCGGCTGATCCGCGACGGCGAGACCGCCGAATAGCTGCGCTCAGTCTTCGCCGTGGCCGGCGGCGAGATAATCGGCACTCTGCATTTCCATCAGGCGGCTGGCGGTGCGTTCGAATTCGAAGGCGCCGTCGCCGCTGAGATAGAGGCCGTCCGGCTGCGCATCGGCGGCGGCGAGCAGTTTCACCTTATGCTCGTACAAGGCGTCGATCAGGGTGACGAAGCGTGCCGCCTCATTGCGGTTTTCCGGGCCGAGGATCGGGATTCCGACCAGGATGATGGTGTGGAAATTGCGGGCGATGGCGAGGTAATCGGCCGCGCCGCGCGCTTCGCCGCAGAGCTTCTTGAAGGAAAAGACGGCGACGCCCTTCAGCGCCTTGGGCACGCGCAGGGTGCGGCCACCGGGCACGGGCAGATCGAGCACGGGCACGTGGGCGGCGTCCTCGACCGGATAGTCGGTCAGCCGGAAGAAGGCCTCGCGCAGCGCCTCGGTCGCCGCCGGGCCGTTGGGGACGTGCCAGACCGGCAGGCCGGCCAGCCGCTCGAGCCGGTAATCGACCGGGCCGTTCAGCGAAATGACCTCCAGCCGCTCCTTGATGAGCGCGATGAAGGGCAAAAAAAGCTCCCGGTTGAGGCCATGCTTGTAGAGATCGTCGGGCGGCCGGTTGGAGGTGGTGATCACCGTCACGCCGTGGTCGAGCAGATGGCTGAACAGGCGCGAGAGGATCATCGCGTCGGCGGTGTTGTTGATCACCATCTCGTCGAAGCAGAGCAATATCGCTTCGGCGGCGAGCGCGGCGGCGACCGGGGGAACGGGATCGCCGCTCTCCTTGGTCCGCTCGACGCGCAGCCGCTCGTGCACGTCCATCATGAATTCGTGGAAATGGATGCGGCGCTTGGGGCCGAAATCGATCTGGTCGAAGGCCAGGTCCATCAGCATCGATTTGCCGCGTCCCACGCCGCCCCACATGTAGACGCCCTTCGGCGCCTCCGCCTTCGCCCCCATCAGCCGCGAGAAGAACCCGCCTTTCGGAGCGCCGCGTTCCAGCTTCAGCTGCAAGGCCGCGAGCTGCGCCACGGCCGTCTGCTGATCGGGATCGGGCCGCAATTCGCCGGCCGCGACCAGTTCCGCATAACGCTGCTCGATCGGACTCACTCCACCAGTTTCCGCAGCGTGCCGTTGAAGGTCGCGACCAGTTCCTCATTCTGCAGCACCCGGCCGCGCAGGAAGGCCAGCCGGCCGGTCTCGCGCAGCAGTTCGACTTCGGCATCCAGAGGCGCGCCGATCTGGCCCGGGCTCAGGAACTGGACGGAGCAATCGAGCGTCACCGCCTGCGCGACATTGGCCCCGGCCGCGACTCCGCCGGCGAACAGGGCCATGTCGATGAAGGTCATGGTCGCGCCGCCATGGACATAGCCGCCGAGATTGGAATGGCGCTCGTCCGGGAACATCCGGCACCAGCCGCGACCATCCTCGCCCTGCCGGACCAGGAAGGTGCCGAGCGTCGCGCCATAGCGGTCCGGGCCCTCGACGTCCTGCGCGAGCCAGCCGGGATGATCGGGATGTGGGTTCTGACGGATCAGCGGGTGGAGCTTCATCATTCCCTCCCGCCCCGCGGGAGGGAAAAAGTCAAACCGCGCGTTCCATCATCAATTTCTTGGTCTCGGCGATCGCCTTGGCGGGGTTGAGGCCCTTGGGGCAGACGTTCGAGCAGTTCATGATCGTGTGGCAGCGATAGAGGCGGAACGGGTCCTCGAGCTGGTCCAGGCGCTCGCCGGTCATCTCGTCGCGGCTGTCGGCGAGGAAGCGATAGGCCTGGAGCAGGATGGCCGGCCCCAGGAACTTGTCGGCATTCCACCAATAAGACGGGCACGACGTCGAACAGCAGGCGCACAATATGCACTCGTACAGCCCGTCCAGCTTGGCGCGATCCTCCGGCGATTGCAGGCGCTCCTTGCCCGAAGGCGTGGGCGTCTTGGTCTTCAGCCACGGCTCGATCGACGCATATTGCGCGTAGAAATGGGTGAAGTCCGGCACGAGGTCCTTCACCACTTCCATGTGCGGCAGCGGCGTGATCCGCACCTCGCCCTTCAGATCCTCGATCGAGGTCGTGCAGGCGAGACCGTTCTTGCCGTTCATGTTCATCGAGCAGGAACCGCAGATGCCCTCGCGGCAGGAGCGGCGGAAGGTCAGCGTCGGGTCCTGCTCCGACTTGATCTTGATCAGCGCGTCCAGGACCATCGGCCCGGTCTGCTCGAGGTCGATCTCATAGGTGTCGTAGCGCGGATTCTCGCCGCTATCAGGATCGTAGCGATAGATTTTGAATTTCTTCGGCTTGGCCGCGGCCTCCGGGGCGGCATGGGCCTGCCCCTTCTTGATCTTGCTGTTCTTGGGCAGGAAGAATTCAGCCACGTCACGGTCCCCGCATTTGTTGCGCCTGCGATAGCGGCAAGGAGGGGCGGGCTCAATGGCTTCGCGCCTCTTCCGCGACCAGCGGGTCATCATCCTCGCCGCCGCCCCAATTGAGGTTGCGGGTGAGGTACATGACGCCGGCCAAAGTGACGAAGAGCAGCAGCGCGCCGATCAGCAGCGAATAAGCCTCCAGGCTGAGCAGCAGATAGAGCATTGCGTAGAGCGCGCTCATCAGCGCCGCGACCGCGAAGGCGCGCCGCCAGCTCTTCAGCACCGAGGCCGAGTAGAAGGTCACCAGGCCGGTGATCGCGCCCGAGGCGAGCAGATAGGCGGGCGCGAAGCCGATCACCTCGGCGAAGGCGAGCAGCAGCACGAAGAACAGCACCAGCCCGACCCCGACCAGCAGATATTCCGCCGCATGCACCCGCACCCCGCCGACCACGTCGAACAGCAGCAAGGCCAGGAAGGTGAAGCCGATGAACAGGAAGCCATATTTCGCCGCCCGCTCGACCTGCGCGTAGAGATCGACCGGCTCGACCAGATCGATCTGCGCGACGGCGATGACGGCGGCGGGCTCGGATGCGTGCGTGACGGGGACGGCGAGCGGATTGGCCGCCCCAGGCTTCACCAGCGACTCGCCGAGGGCGAGATTGCCGACCCGATAGGTGGCGCGAAAGCCGTCCCCGCTCACCTCGCGTTCGGCGGGCAGAAAGCGGCCCTGGAACGAGGGGTGGGCCCAGGAGGAGGTGACGGTCCAGCGCGTGTCGCCGCCCTGCGGGACCAAAGCGAGCGAGCGATTGCCGCGCAGGCTCAGGGAGAAGCGCACGTCGATCGCGCCCGAAGCAAGCGGGGCGGCATCGAGCCAGGCGAAGAAGCCCTGCCCGGCCTGGCTGGAGCCGTGGCCCGGCTGCAGCCGCAAGGCGGTGCCGTTGACCGAAACCGTCGGGTTGGCCGCGAGGCCGCCGGGCTCGCTGACGGCAAAGCGCAATTCCGCACGGGCCAGATCGAAGCGGGCGGGATCGAGCCCCTGCCGCGCCGGATCCGCCGGCATCACGAAGCGGGCGCTGCCCTGCAGATCGGCTTCATAGATGATCGCTTCATAGATGGAGCGCGCCCGCCGCTCGGGGCGCAGATCGGTGTTGAGCTCGACCAGTTCCGGCGCGAGCGTTCGAAGCTCCCAAGTGTCGGGTGCCGGGGCATCGGCCGAGGGCGTACTGGTGCGATAGGGGATGACCAGCACCGGCCCGGCGACGACCTGCGGCCCGCCCCACCCTTCCGCGATCGAGCTGGCGGCGATGTCGGATTGCTCCTCGCGGCCATTGATCAGCACCCAGACCGCGATCAGCGGAATGACGAGCGACATGGCGACGGCGATCGCAATGACCAGGCGTGCGGTAGGCGACTTTGTGTAGGCGGCAACGGGCTGCATCGATCCCAACTCCCCTGCGGATGACCCGGGGGAGGTGCCGCATCACGCAATGAGCGGCATGAGATCGGGGTGAGGTTTCGCTGAAATCCGCGCCAGGCCGGCCGGCGGTGGATCCGGCGACCTACCTCCGCTGCGCCGCGATCCAGGCGTCGATCTTGGCCTCGAGCACCACCAGGGGCAAAGCGCCGGTGTTCAGCACCTGATCGTGGAAGGCGCGGATGTCGAAGCGCGAACCAAGCGCCGCCTCCGCGCGGGCGCGCAGCTCCAATATCTTCAGCTGGCCGACCTTGTAGGCAAGCGCCTGGCCCGGGATGGCGATGTAGCGCTCGACCTCGGCGGTGATGTCCGTCTCGGGAAGCCCCGAATTGTCGAGCATATACTGGATCGCGCGCTCGCGGGTCCAACCCTGGGCATGGATGCCGGTGTCAACGACCAGCCGCATGGCGCGCAGCATCTCGTCATTCAGGCCGCCGAAGCGCTGATAGGGATCGGTCTCCATGCCGAGCTCGTCCCAGAGCGTCTCGGCATAAAGCGCCCAGCCTTCGACATAAGCGGTGTTGCCGCCGAAGCGCATGAAGTTGGGCAAAGCCTCATTCTCGGCCGCCAGCATGATCTGGAAGTGATGGCCCGGCGCGCCCTCGTGCAGATAGAGCGTCTCCATCCCCCAAGTCGGCCGCGACGGCAGATCGTAGGCGTTGAAATAGAAGACGCCCGGGCGCGAGCCGTCGGCCGAGCCGTCCATGTAGGAGCCGGCCGCATCGGTCCGCTCGCGGAACGCCTCGACCTCGCGGATTTCCAGGCGGCTGCGCGGGATGTTGCTGAAGAACTGGCCGATGCGCTGGTCGACCGTGCGGCCGATCGCATAATAGCCGTCACGCAGCGCCTCGCGGCTGGCCGGGGTGAATTGCGGCGCGGTGCGCAGATGCTCGAAGAATTGCTTCAGCGTGCCGGTGAAGCCGACGCGGGTCTTGATCGCCTCCATCTCCGAACGGATGCGGGCGACTTCGGAGAGGCCGAGGTCGTGCAGCGCCTGCGCTTCCAGCGGCAGCGTCGTATTTTCCTCTATCAGGCGGCGGTAGAGCCGCTCGCCGCCCTGCATGTGGACCAGGCCGGCGCCTTCGCGGGCACGCGGCAGATATTCTTCCGCCAGGAAGGTGCGCAGGCGGCCATAGGCCGGCGCGATCTCGTCGCGCCACGCCGCCTCGTGGGCCGAGCGCAGCCGGGCCCGCTCGCTCTCCGGCACGCCTTCCGGGAAATTCTGGACGGGTGAGAGGAAGACATTCGCTTCCGGCGCCGCATTGATCAGATTGCCGAGCTGCTCGATCATGTTGCGGGTGGTCAGCTTGGTATCGACCACGCCGGAGGCCAGGCCTTCGCGGAAGCGGCCGATGATCCGATCGATGACCGCGCCGAACTGGCTGTGGCGGGACAGATTGTCCTCATAATCGTCGACGTTGCGGAACGGCGCGATGCTGCGCCCCGAGGCGAGCACCGCATAGAAGCTGTGCACGCCGCCGAAATGGTTGACCGGACGGACCTGGGTGAGCGCGAGCAGATCCGGCGCGAGGCTCGCAAGGTCCTGCTCGCGGGTATATTTGAACACGTCATAAGCGAGCTTGTCGGTCTCGTTCAGCGCATTGCGGTCAATCGCCCGAAGCGCCGCGAGCTCGCCCTCGGCCGCGCTTTTCTCGGCGGCGGTCATCTCGTCGGTGAAATAATTGCCGAGCTGATCGGCGCGACTGTAATCGCCGCGGCCCAGTGCGGCGATCGGATTGCGTTGCAGCATCGCCGCATCGCTGGCCGCGAACAGAGCGCGCAGGCGCTCGCCCGGACTGCCCTGCGCCGGTGCGGGCGTCGCCACCGGAGCGGTCGTCGCCGGCTCCTGCCCTGCCGAAGCGGTCGCGCAGGCGCTGACGCCGAGCAGGAGAAAGGCGATCAGGGGCAAACGGGTCATGGAGCTTCCTTCGGACGCGGGCGGCGGGTGAAACGTGCTGTAGCCGCGACGGCCGGAAAGGGAAACGAAGCCTTCGCTCAATAACCCGCATCTTCAGGAAGGTGGGACCAGGCGCGTTCGCGATACCATTTGGTCACGACATATTTCAGCCCCGCCTCGACCGGGCTGCCCTGGTGCATGGACTTCTCGTTGGGCTCGCCCTCGGGCGTCAGATTGTTCCAGATCAACAGATTGCCGGTGCGCGGCCGGACCGCGACATCGACCGCGGTGAAGCGGGTGTAGCCGCCCGCCGCGGGCTCGTTCAGGAAGGCCATCGCCGTCCAGGTGCGCTGCCCGCCGACCTCCTGGGTCTTGGCGTAATAATCCTCGCCCGGGATGAAATAATCCCAATGCGGCTTGAACTGCTGGCCGACCGCATAACGCTGGCCCTGGATCGTCTCGCCCAATTCCTTCTGAATGCCGACCACCTCGCGGATGCGCCGGTCGACCTCCACCATCAACGGATGATCGGGCGGCGGATTGCCGCTGTAGCTGGTGCGATATTCGGGGTCGGGATGCGGCGCCATGATGCCGGACGGGACCAGATGCTGGTCGACCAAAGCGATCATCTGCTCGCACAATTCGGGCGGCAGCACGTCGCGGACGATGAACAGATCGAGCCCGTCGGCGTCGATCTTCAGCGCCTTCGGGTCGGCGATCAGGCGCGCCCTGACCCAGGCGCCAATCTTGATGCGATATTCGGCATGCGCGCTGGCCATCGGGCGACCATAAGCAGAGGCACGGGCAAAGGAAAAGCCCGGAGCGAACGAACGCTCCGGGCTTCCCGAACTCGGTAAAGCCGACCGGGCCTTACCAGAAGAAGTCGTAGATCACGTCGACGATCTCGCCGTTATACGTGTCCACAAGGACGACATCGTTATAGTAGCGCACCCACTGGTAGCCGTAGGGCGCCGGCGGCAGACGATAGGTCCACGGATCGTTGATCCAGTAATTCTGGCCCCAGAACAGCCGGTCCAGGATGTTGCCGATCGAGAAGCGGTTGTAGCCGTAGCCGCGATAGGGCGAATAATAAGGCTGGATCCGGAACACGAAGCGGTTGGTGTTGCGATAGCGCTGCCAATCGTAGCGATTGTCGTTGCGCCAGCCGCGGTTCCAATTGCCCCGGTCGCCGCGGCGATCGTTGCGCCAGTCGCGGCGGTCGCCCCCACGGTCATTCCGCCAGTCGCGGCGGTCGTCCCGGCGATCGTTCCGCCAGTCCTGACGGTTTTCACGGCGATCCTCGCGGCGGGCCTGACGCTGCGAACCCTGCTGCTGGACCAGGGCGCGATACTGCTCCTGAGTCCCGTTGCGGCGGGCATTCTGGCGATCGAGGCGCTCATAGCGCTCGCGATGAGCCTCCATCCGCGCATCGTTGGGATTGCCCATCCAGCCGTTGCGGGTCGGACGATCCTGACGCTGCTGCTGAGCAACCGCCGGCCGCTGCTGACGCTGCGGCTGGGCCTGGCGGAGCGGCTGGGCCTGCCGGGCCTGCTGGCGCTGGCCGCGATTCTCCTGACGCGCTTCCTGACGCTGGGAGCGATTCTCCTGGCGCGCCTCCTGGCGTTGGGAGCGGTTTTCCTGGCGCTGCTGCGTGCGTTCGGCACGCGGCTGGCGCGCTTCGCTGCTGCTTCGCCAACCTTCGCCACGCTGAGCCATCGCCGCGGTCGGCGCAGCAACGCTGGCCGCCAGCAAGGCGAGAAACATGACCTTACGCATCGACTTCATACCTCCATGTGGCGGCCCACGCAGACCGCCTCGATGGCCGCTATTTGCCCTCCTGAGGATGAGCGCTGGCTGAATTGAATTGCGGCCATTCGTTCATCTTCATTCATGTTTCGGCCATGAAACTTGTTCGCCGGGGCGGGCGTTGAAGCTGCAATCGAGTTATCGAAAAGGAGCCAGCAAATGGCGACCAGCTTCTACAATCCCCGCGGCGGCGGCGAGTTTCGTCTGCAGGATCGCGGCTATCACGTCGTCTATCGCGACCGCGAAGTGAATCATTGCCCCGGTTGCGGGCGCAGCAACTGGCTGATCGGCCGGATGATGGCCGAATGCGCCTTCTGCGACACGGCCCTGCCGCTGGAAAGCGGGCTGATGCGCGGCAATCATTCGGTGCGTCACACCGGCCGCCATTATGGCGAGGACATGCTCGCCGCCTGAGCCGGAGCGGCATTTCGCACACGCTCCGGCGCTTAAGCGGGAGCGCGTTAACCAAGATTTGACGTCCCTTGCCTATGCTCCCCGTCCATGGCGGGGAGCACATCCTTCTTGTGGGCGGCGGCGGGCCTGATCGGGCTGATCTCGGTCGCGCCCGGGATCGACCGCGCCGTTCCCAACAATGTCCCCGCGAATGAGGGGGTCGATGGCTTTGCGATCGAGCGCGCGGCGGACGGCCAATTCTATGTGGACGGACAGGTGGGCGGCACGAACGTGCGCTTCCTGGTCGATCCCGACGCAAACGCGGTGCTGATCGCCGGCCCGGATGCCGAACGGATCGGGCTCTCTGCAGGCAATGGCAGTGTGACGCTCGATTCTCTTTCCGTGGGCCCGACCCGGCAGCGCGCGATCGCCGCGCAGGTGGCGCCGGCCATGCCCGTCTCGATCCTTGGCCGCACCTATCTCGATCGCCTCGCCACCGCCGATGTGCGCGGCGACCGTCTCATCCTGCGCTAACTTTTCCGCCGCACCGGCACCGGCGCGTTGCAGATGTCGACGCCGCCCGCCGGCCGGTTGAAGAAGGTGCCGCCGCGATTGGCGCGCCCGGTCAGATAGAGCCCGAAGGCGGTACTGTCGGTCTTCAGATATTCAAAGCGCGGACGCTGTGCCGCGGGCAGATCGGCGGCGACGCGGATCGCCCGGATCGGAATCGGCCGTTCGCCGCGATCCGCCTGATAGAAACCCAGCGCTCCAGTGCCGCGCGGCCGTGCCGAGAGCGCGCTCATCCCCTCCACGACCCGGCCGACATTGGCGATGTTGCGATCCAGATGGCGCGGGCCGTGGCCGATCACGGCATAAAGTTCGCCGCCCGTCCCGGTGTCGGGCGCCAGGTCGCGGCCGACGCCGACCGTGGCGTAACAATGCGGCAGCCAGGCCGTGCCCGCCATGTCGTCCCAGGCCAGCGGCCAGCCCGCCGCATAGCCGGTGCCCGCCGCATAAGCATCGGGGGCGCGGGCCGGCACGGAAGCCAGACCGGTGAGCGGCCGCTCATATTCCGCCGGCGGCGTGCGCTCGACGCCGGCCGGCAGCGGCACCTGCGCGTCGCCATTGCCCCATTGCGCGACATAATTGTCCTGCACGCGATAGATGGTCGCGTCGTTCCACCAGCCGGCGCGGGCGAAGGCGCGGATGTTGGCGACGTGGACCGGCGCGAATTCCGGCGCGAGCTGGATGACGATGCGGCTGTTGTCGGCCAGGTCCATGACCAGCAGGTCCTCGGCCGCAATCTCCTGCCAATCGGCGGGCGTCGTCGCCGCGATCACATCCGACGGCTCGGTCGCCCCCTGCACGGGCATCGGCCGCCACTGGCGCGGGCGCTCAGGGGTGCAGGCCGCGAGCGCCAGCCAGCCAGCCGCCAGCCCGGCAGCAATGATGCCATGTCCAAGCCGCATCCTTCTTCCTCTCTCGATCGATCGCAAAATCAGTTCAGTCCCGGTTCGACCTGGTCTGCGCATCCCCGATGCTGGAGACGTAGCGAATCCCTTCGCCCGTCACTTCCCAGATGGATTCGCGGGTGCCGACATAGACCGGCATCCGCGCCACCAAGGCGCTGAAGACGTGAATCTCCGTCGGCACGGGATCGAGCAAATGCGTCACAGTCAAAGCGACCGGCTGATTCTCACCGGCGGGCGGCTTCGTCATGTTGAGACAGGAATTGGTGAAAGCGCGCTGGGCCGTGATTGCCCCGGCATTGTCGAGCGTCAGCCGATGGTGCCCGCCGAACGGGATCGTGTTCAGGTCGGTTTGCGGCGTCATCACATAGATGTCGATTGGTCCATCGGGAGCCGATGGTGGCACGATGGCCAGGTTTGCGCTCCTGCCGCACATCGACAGGCTCGGAGCGGCCGCCGCCAGCTGCGCGCGCACGCGCGAGAGGCGCTGTTGCGGGGGCGACAGCGCCGGACGCTGGCCGGGGGCGAAGATTTCGCGGCTCGCGACACCATTGGCGCCGAAGCGGCCGCGATAAAGCGCGACGGCATTGTCGCCCTCCAGCGCGAAGAAGATGACGACATGGCCTTGCTCGTCTCGATCGACGATGAAGCCGCGGACGTCCTGTTGCTGAGCGCGCGGAACCCGCTCCTGCATGTCGTCGGTCGCGACCCAGGCCGCGCGGTCCAGCGCGAACAGCAATTGCCCGCGCTCCAGCACCCAGTCGAGCTGGCGCTGCTGCTCGGGGGTTTGGGCGGCGGCGGGACCGGCAAGGGTGGTCACGATCGCGGCGGCAATGGCGAACAGATGGCGCATGCTCTTCCCCCATGTGGCAAGAGCTTAGCGCATCGCGCGCCCGGCGGAAGCCCTAGCGCACTTCCTCCCAGATCCGCACGCGCTGCTCGGGCGGCAGATAGAGGGCGTCGCCCGGCTGGACGTTGAAGGCGCGATACCAGGCGTCCATGTTCCGAACGATGCCGTTGACCCGATATTGCGGCGGGGCATGTTCGTCGGTCAGCACCACCTGCCGCATCAGATTGTCGCTGCTGTGGCTGGCCCAGGTCTGGGCGAAGGCGATGAAGAAACGCTGGTCCCCGGTCAGACCGTTCAGCACCGGCGGCTCGCCATGCTGGGCGACGTGGCGGCGATAGGCGGCATAAGCGATCTCCAGCCCGCCCAGATCGCCAATATTCTCGCCCATCGTCACTTCCGCATTCACCCGGAAACCGGGCAGCGGCTCATAAGTGGCGAATTGCGCGCCAAGCCGCGCGGCGATGGCATCGTAACGCTCCGACGAGGCCGCGCTCCACCAGTCGCGCAGCATGCCGGCGCGGTCGAAACGGCGGCCCTGATCGTCGAAGCCGTGGCCCAGTTCATGGCCGATCGCCGAGCCGATCCGGCCGTAATTGGTCGGCGCGTCATAGCTAGGATCGAACAGGGGCTTTTGCAGGATGCCGGCCGGGAAAGTGATCTGGTTCAGCAGCACATTGTAGCTGGCGCCGACCGTCTGCGCGGTCATCGGCCATTCGTTGCGGTCGACCGGCTCGGCCAGCCGCTCGCCGTCGCGGCGCAGCCCCCATTCCGACAGCCGCATGATGTTGCCGACCAGATCGTTCGGCTCCTGGCGGACGCTGGTGAGATCGGTCGGCGTCGTCGGCCCGCCGATCTGCGTGCCGATCGCCTCGAGCTTGGCGAGCGCCTCGCGCCGGGTCGGCTCGTCCATCCAGCTCAGCCGCCCCAGCCGGTCGTTGAAGGCGGCGCGGATGTTGCCGATCAGCTCGTTCAGGGTGGTGCGGCTGGCGGCCGGGAAATGGCGGTCGAGATAGATTTGCCCGACCGTCTCGCCGAGCGTGCCATCGACCAGCCGGACCGCGCGGGCCCAGCGCGGATGCTGGGTCTGCAGGCCGTAAAGGGCGCGCGAGCCGAAGGCGAATTCGGCCTCTTGAAACGGCCGCGACAGATAGGGGGCGAAGGCGTCGATGAAGGAGAAGGTCAGCCAATCCTTCCACGTCTCCAGCGGCACTTCGTCGAGGATTCGGCCGGCGTCGGCCACCGCGCTCGGCGTCTGCACGATGATACGCTCGGCGCGGCCGAAGCCCATCAGATCGAGATAGCGATTCCAGTCGAATTGCGGCGCGAGCGCGACCAGTTCGGCCCTCGTCATCGCATTGTAGGTGGTCCGCACGTCGCGCAGCCGCTCCGGCGCCCAATGCGTCTCCGCCAGCCGCCGCTCGAGCGCGTAGATGCGCTGGGCCCGCGCTTCCGGCTCGCTCATCCCCGCGAGGCGGAAGGTGGTCGCCATGTAGGTCTGCAGCGCGGTTCGATAGGCGTCGAATTCGGGGCCTTCGCGCAGATAATGATCGCGGGTCGGCATGTGCGTGCCGCCCTGGCTGACGGCCAGCACGTAACGGCGGGTGTCGCCGGTATCGGGAATGACGCCGACGCTGATCGGCATGTTGTAGCCATTTTCCGAAAAGACGGTGATCAGGGTCGCGCGGTCGGCAATCCCGTTGATTCGGGCGAGATAGGGCCGGATCGGGTCGAGCCCGAGCTGCTCGATCCGCGCCTCGTCCATGAAGCTGCGGTAAAGGGCTGAAACCTGCCGGCCCGCCGGCGTGTCGTTCGGCGTTTCGATGATCGCACGGACCTGCCCTTCCACGTCCTCGGCGACCTGGGCGTGCAGGCTGAACGAGGCATCGGTCGGGCCGAGCCGCTCCTTTACGAAGGCGGTCCAGGCGCCGTTGGCGTGGCCGTAAAAATCATCGCCGGGGCGGATCGCCGGATTGCGCGCGGTGAGGTTGATGCCGGTGTCGGCGAAGCCGAACACGTCGACCGGCATGGCCGGCTGCGCGGCGGGCGGGACCGGCGCCGTGGCCGACTGGGCGAGCGCCGCCGGCGCGGTGGAAATGGCGAGAGCGGCGGCGAGGGCGAGGTTACGCAGGAACGGCACGGTGGCTCCTAACCAGATGCGGCCGCCCCCAGCCGGGATATGAAAGTGAGGGGCCGGTCGCCCGGCCCCTCGTGAAGCTCTTACCAGATGCGGACGCGCTGGTCAGGCGGCAAATAGAGCGGATCGCCCGGCTGAATGTTGAACGCCTCATACCAGGCGTCGACATTGCGCACGACGCCGTTGACCCGGAATTCCGGCGGGCTGTGCGGGCCGGTGAGGACCTGCTGGCGCAGCGCGTCCTCGCGGGCATGGCTGCGCCAGGCCTGGGCGAAGGCAAGGAAGAAGCGCTGGTCGCCGGTCAGGCCGTCGATCACGCCCGGATCCCCATGCTGGGCGACGTGCCGCTTATAAGCGGCATAGGCCATTTCCAGCCCGCCCAGATCGCCGATATTCTCGCCCATGGTGAGCTGCGGGCTCAGGGTCTGGCCGGCGGTCTGATAGGTGCCATATTGCGCACCAAGCCGCTGGGTGAGCGCGGTGAAGCGCTCGCGCGCCTCGGGCGTCCACCATTCGCGGAAGCGTCCCTGCGCATCGAAACGGCTGCCCTGATCGTCGAAACCGTGACCGATTTCGTGACCGATCACCGCGCCGATCGCGCCGTAATTGACCGCCGCATCGGCATTCGGATCGAAATAAGGCGGCTGCAGGATCGCGGCCGGGAAGGTGATCTGATTGCTCAGGGGGCTGTAATAAGCGTTGATCGTCTGCGGCGTCATTGCCCAAAGCGAACGATCGACCGGATTCGGCAGGCGCGACAGCATCAGATTCTGCTGGAATTCGCCGGCCCGCATCATGTTGCCAAGCAAATCGTCGCGCTCGATCCGGATCGCGCTGTAATCCTGCCAATTGTCGGGATAGCCGACCCGCGGGTCGAACGCCTCCAACTTGGCCAGCGCCTCAGCCTTGGTGGCGTCGTCCATCCAGCTGTTGGCACGCAGACGCTCGGCGAAGGCGGCGCGCAGATTGCGGACCAGCTCCTCCATCTGCGCCTTGCTGGACGCCGGGAAATGCCGCTGGACATAGAGCTGGCCGACCGCCTCGCCGAGCGTCCCGTTGACCTGGCCAAGCCCGCGCTTCCACCGCTCGCGCTGCTGCTGAACACCCGAAAGGGTGCGCGAATAGAAATTGAAATTCGCCTCGTCGAACGCGCGCGGCAGATAGGCGGCGGTACTGCGGATGAAATGGAAGGCCATCCAGTCCTGCCACGTCTCGACCGGCGTCTCGCCGAAAATCTGCGCCTCCTTCTGGACCGCCGTGTCGTTGGTCACGATCAGGGTCTCAACCGAATTCAGCCGGGTGGTGCGAAGCAAGAGCGGCCAGTTGAATTCGGGCGCATAAGTGGCGAGTTGCGCCGGAGTCATCGGATTGAGCAGCCGCACCATGTTGCGGCTTTCCTCCGGCGTCCAATGCACCTCGGCGATGCGGCGCTCGAGCGCGATGATCCGGTCCGCGCGCATCTGCGGATCGGACAGGCCCGCCAGCCGGAGCATGGTCGTGACATAGTCGCGATAGGCCGCGCGATAGCGATCGAACTGCTCGCCCTGGTCCAGATAATAATTGCGGTTCGGCATGCCGAGCCCGCCCTGGCCGGTTGCAGCGACATAGCGGGTCGGATCGGCCGGATTGGGGATGATGCCGACGCTGACCGGGGACGGGTAGCCCGTCGTGCCGAACAAAGTGATCAGATCGTCGCGCGTGCGCGCGGCGGCGATGCGATCGAGATAGGGCCGGAGCACTGCGGCGCCGCGCGCCTCGATCCCGGCTTCGTCCATATAGCTGGCGTAAAGATCGGCGACCTGGCGCGCGACCGGATCAGTGGCGGCGCGGGCACCTGCTTCCTGGACGATCGTGCGCAGCTGCCCCTCGAGCTCCTCGCTGAGCACCGCGGCGACGCCGTAGGACGTGCGGTCGGCCGGGATCGGATTGGCCGTGAACCAGCCATTATTGGCGTAGCGCCAGAAATTGGCCCCGGGCCGGAACGCGGGATCGCGCGCCGACAGATCGACGCCGAAGCTGCCGAACCGCGGCGCCTGCTGGGCCGCCGGCACGGCAGTGGGCGCGCGGGTCTGCGCCAGGACCGGCGCAGTGGACGCCAACAGAGCGGAAAGAATAAGAATATGAGAGCGTTGCATGACCATCCCGATAAAAACCAGGATCGCTTTGTCACCGCTCACCCGCCATTTGGCAAGGCCTATGTGTGTTACTGACGCAACTCAGCAATACCCTCGCCGGTCACGCCCCAGACGCGGACCGTGTCGGTGCCGGCCGCGACCGCCAGCGGCCGCTGCGCCCACAGCGACAGGAAGACGTGCAATTCGCTCGGCAGCGGAGTGCCGGCGGCATTGACCTGAATCGGGCGCGGGCGCTGCCCCGCCGCGGTCGCGGTGACAGTCAGGTCGGTGCAGGCCCCGGCGAGCGCGACATCCTCCGCGACACTGCCATCGGCCGCGACCGTGATGCGGAAATGGCCGCCGCCCGGAATGCGGTTGGCAGCCATGCGCGGGCTCAGCCGATAGACGACCACCGGCTCGTCTCCCGCGGGCGGCAGCACGAAGGTGTTGAAATCGGGGCCGCAGGCCTGGTGCTCGGTCGCTTCGGCGACGGTGCGCGCCGCCGCCATCCTGGCCGCCACGCCTTCCAGCCGAGGACGATTGCCCGCCGCGAAAAGCTGCGGCGAACTGACCCGACCGCCGATCACCGAGCCGCGATAGATGGCGGCATAATGGTCGCCGTCGCGGACATAATAAGTGACGGTGACGCCGTTGCCCTCAGGCTGGGCGATCCAGCCGGCGATCGTCTCGGCCTCGGCTTCCGGAATCCGCGTGCGGGCATCCCCGGTGGCGGTGCGGCTTGCCTGGTCGAGCACCGCCAGCGCGCGGCCGCGTGCGACCGCCAACTCCAGCGCCGTCCTTTGCTGGGCATTGAGTTCCAGCGGCGCGGGCGGCGTGGTGGCGGTCTGGGCGGCGGCGGGGAGCGGCAGCGCGGCCAAAGCGGCGGCGATCAAAAGCGACTTACGCATCAAACTCGATTCCTTTTGGCGAGCCTTGCCAGGCATTTACGGGAGGCGCGCAGAGGGGTCAAAGCGCCCGCAGCGCCTGCGCTGGGTGGGCGGCGAGGGCGGACAGCGCCCCGACCAGGCCGATGGCCAGGGTCAGGCCGGCGCCTGCCCCCAAGGTCAGCAGCACGACGCCCCAATCCGGCGCCCAGTCGAGTTCGAACAACATCACCACCACATACCAGCCGGCGCCTGTGCCGAGCGCGAGCGCTAGCAGGCTGAGGATGAACGCCAGCAGAGCGAATTCGGTTGCCTGCAAAGCGAGGATCCGCCCGCGCGTCGCGCCGAGCAGCTTCAGCAAGACGCTGTCATAGACCCGCGCCCGGCGCGAGGCGGCGAGCGCGCCGATCAGCACGGCGATGCCGGCGAGGATCGCCACCGCCCCGGCGGCGCGGATCGCGGCGGCGAGCTGGCTCATCAGATCGGAGACGGTGGTCAGCACGTCCTGGATGCGGACCGCCGAGACCGAAGGGAAGTCGCGGTTGACCGCACGGGCGAAGGCCTGCTCGCGCTCCGTCGGCATGGTCGCGGTGCCCATCAGGCTGTGCGGCGCGGCATCGAACACGCCGGGCGAAAAGATGATGACGAAATTGATGCCGAGACGCCCCCAGTCGATCTCGCGCAGATTGGCGATCCGCGCCTCGACCTCGCGCCCCAGCACCGACACGGTCAAAGTGTCGCCGACATTCAGCCCCGCCGCGCGGGCATTTTCCGCGTCGAGCGAGACCAGAGGCGGGCCGGCATAATCAGCGGCCCACCATTCGCCCTCAACGACCCGCGTACCCTCCGGGGCCGCGGCGGCGAAGGTTATGTTGCGGTCGCTGCGCAGGAACCAGGCACCTTCCGGCAATTCGGCCATGTCGGCCACCCGGCGGTTGCCGATCGCGGTGATCGAGGCGCGCAGCGAGGGCATGAGATGAAGCTCGGCCTCCGGCGCGGCAGCAGCGGCGACCTGGCGGAAGCGGTCGCCGTCGCCGCTCGGGACATCGAGGATGAAGAAGCTCGGCGCGCGAGCGGGAATGGTCGAGCGGATCTGTGCCGACAGATTGGATTCGATCACCGCAAGCGTGGTGAACAGGGTGAGGCCGGCCCCCAGCGCCACGACCAGCCGCGTGGTCTGCGCACCCGGCCGGTGGAGATTGGCGAGCGCCATGCGCGGCAACGGCGCGCGCGGCTTGGGGAGGCGCGTGAGGGTCCAGCGGATCGCGGCGGCGAGCAGGCTGAGCAGGATCAGCAGGCCGAGCGCGGCTGCGATGAAGCCCAATGCGAAGCCCGGTGTCGGCGCGGTCCACACCGCCAAGGCGGCAATGCCGGCCCCAGCGGCGAGAGCGCCGACCAGCGCCCAGCGCGGCGCGCGGCCCGTCTCGTCCACGCCGCCGCGCAGCAAGGATGCGGACGGGATGGTGCGGGCGCGGGCGAGCGGGACGAAGGCGAAGGCGAAAGCGGCGAGCAGGCCGTAGCCGGCGGCGAGCAGCAGCGCGCTGGGATAGATGCCGCTGCCCGGCGGCACCGGAATCGCATCGCCTGCCGCCCAGACGACAAGGCCCGGCACGAAGGCGCCCGCGGCCAGGCCCGCGGCGATGGCGACGAGCGAGACCAGCCCGATCTGGACGAAATAGATGCGGAAGATCGTGGCCGAGGTCGCGCCCAAAGTCTTCAGCATCGCGATCGCGCCGCGCTTGTTGTCGAGATAGGAGCCGACGCCATTGCCGACGCCGATCCCGGCGACGACGAGCGCGCTCAGGCCGACAAGGGTCAGGAACTGGCCGAGCCGTTCGAGAAAGCGGCGCGTGCCCGGGGCGGCATTCAGCCGGTCCTCGACCTTCATCCCGGCGCCGGCAAATTCGCGCTGAAGGCGGCTGGTGATTTCGGCCGGATTGGCGGTGGCCGGGATCTTCATCCGGTAAGCGGCGATGAACAGGCTGCCGGGGCGGATCAGGCCGGTGGCGTCGAGCCCGGCCTGGTCCATCATTGCGCTGGGGCCGAGGGCGAAGCCCTGGCTGACCCGGTCCGGCTCGCGCTCGATCACGCCGATGACGCGGAAGGTGGCGGCGCCGATGCGCAGGTCCGAGCCGACGCCGACACCCAATTTGTCGGCCAGCTCCGGGCCGATCGCGACCTGATTGCCGCGCGGCCGGGCAGCCAGGGCACCCTCCCGCAGGCGGAACTCGCCATAGAAAGGATAAAGGTCGTCGACCCCCTTCAACTCGACCAGCGACGGATCGCCGCCATCCGCCGGGGCCGCCATCGCACGCATCCGGATCAGCCGGCTGACCTCGCCCTCGCGGCGGAAGGCGGCCAGTTCCGCATCGGTGGCGGCGCGCTGGTTCAGCTCGACCTGCACATCACCGCCGAGGATGGCCTGGCCCTGGTCCGACAGGCCGGAAAGCACCGCCCCGGTCAGACTGCCAACCCCGGCAAGTGCCAGCACGCCCAGAAACAGGCAGACCGCGAGCAGGCGCAGCCCGCTGAGACCACCGCGCAAATCACGCAGCGCCAGCCGCAGGATCATGAGCGGCTGTCCCGCACGATCCGTCCGTCGCTCATTTCGAGCACGCGGCGGCAGCGGGCCGCCAGAGCGGGGTCGTGGGTGATGACGAACAGGGTCGCCTGCGTTTCCGCCTGCCGGGCAAAGAGCAGGTCGAGGATCGCGCTGCCGGTGGCGGCGTCGAGGTTACCGGTGGGCTCGTCGGCGAAGAGCAAGGCCGGTCGCGGTGCCAGCGCCCGGGCGATGGCGACGCGCTGCTGCTCGCCGCCGGACAATTGCACCGGATAGTGGCCGAGGCGGTGGCCGAGACCGACCGCCTCAAGCTCCGCGGCGGCGCGGGCGAAGGCGTCCCCTTCCCCGGCCAGCTCCATCGGCACGGCGACGTTCTCGAGCGCGGTCATGGTCGGCAGCAGGTGGAAGGCCTGCAGCACGATGCCGATCCGGCCGCGCCGCGCCTTGGCGAGTTCATCCTCGTTCATGCCGGTAAAGTCGGCGCCGGCCACCCGCACCGTCCCGCCGCTTGGCCGCTCCATGCCCGACAGGATCGCCATCAGCGACGACTTGCCCGAACCGGAGGGGCCGAGCAGGGCCACCGTCTCCCCGGCAGGGACTTGCAGGTCGACGCCATGCAAGATGTCGACGCGTGCGGCGCGTGCGCCGAGCGACAGAGTGACATTGGCGGCGTCGATGACGTAGGGATCGGACATGTCGGGAGAGCAACCTGAAGGGGCCCGAGGGCCTTATGTCGGCCGCCGCGCCCTTGTCCATCTCGGCCTCGCCGCGCTCGTCGCGCTGCCGCTGGCGGCAAGGGCTCATCACAATGCCGAGCATGAGGGCGGGCCGGAAACCGCGCCGCCGCAGCCGGGCGCGGGCGACGTCCACATCCTCGCCTTCGGTGACAGTCTGACCGCAGGCTTCGGCCTGCCACGGCGGCAGGGCTTCGCGCCGCAGCTGCAAGCCTATCTGCGCCGCCAGGGCGTCCGCGCGCACGTCACCAATGGCGGCGTGTCAGGCGATACGGCGGCGCAGGGGCGGCAGCGGCTCGACTTCACCTTGAGCGGCATGGCGGTGAAGCCCCGGCTCGCCATCGTCGCCTTGGGTGCGAACGACATGCTGCGCGGCATGGATCCGGCGCAGACCAAAGCCGATCTCGATGCCATCCTGACCGAGCTGAAGCGCCGCGACATCCGCATCCTGCTCTCCGGCATGGTCGCCGCGCCCAATCTGGGGGAGGATTATGCCGCGCGCTTCAACGCCATCTATCCCGACCTCGCCGCCCGGCACGGCGCGGTGCTTCACCCCTTCTTCCTCGACGGCGTGGCGGGCGACCGAACGCTGAACCAGCCGGACGGGCTCCACCCCACCTTTGCGGGGATCAGGAAGATGGTGATGGGGATCGCCCCCAAAGTGATGGAAGCGCTGGGCGCTGGTCAGTAGGAAGAGCGGCCCCGGCCCTCACCCCCACCCGGCCTCCCA
>JAFAEG010000083.1 GCA_023424095.1 Pseudomonadota bacterium
GATGGATTGCTTCGCTGCGCTCGCAATGACGGAGCGTGTCCAAACGAAAACGGCGCCCCGTGAGGGGCGCCGTTGCTCGTTTTGGGCAAAGAAGGTTTAGACGAGGAAGGTGTAAGCGAGGACCGGAGCGGGGAAACCGAGCAGGAACCCGACCAGGCCGTAGCTCAACATCTTCATGGGCGAGACTGTGGTCTTGCTGTGCATGGCGGTGAAAACGTGCAGCCGCGGTTAAGGTTCACATCGTTTCGCGCCCAAAAGAAAGGGCGCCGCAACCGCGACGCCCTCCCCGATATTCAGACTTGAACGTCCGGCTTATTCGGCCGGAATGACCAAGCCGTGGTCATATTTTTCGCCGCGCAGCAGCCGTCCGAACGACTTGCGGTAGGTGACGAAATCATTGAACGGATCGGTGATGATCTTGGTGCCCCAGGCCAGGCCGGTCTGGACGCCGCGGGTCAGCATCAATTGCACGACGCGGAAGACCAGGCCGCCGAGGCCGAGCCACAGCCACAGCCAGCCGGTCTGACGGGCAAATTCCCACCAGGTCGCGGCGGGCGCAGCAAAGCCACCGAAGAAGGTCGGGGCGAAGAACAGGGTGATCGGCAGGCCGGCCCAGATCCCCATCAAGACCCACTTGCGGAACAAATTGTAGCCAACCTTGATCTCTTCCTTGTGGGCGTGGGTCGCCTGGTTGACGTTGTCGTAGGTCTTCGGCTCGAAGAAGAAGTGACCCGACTGGCGGCTCCACATCGCGACGGTCCAGGCGAGCAGGCTCGCGACCGCGGGATCCCAGAACAGCAAGGCGTAGCACAGCAGGAAGGTGCAGGCCGACAGGAAGTGCAGGCTCTGGTTGATCATGCTGTGGTGGTAATAGCGATGGTCGTCCCAACGCTGCTCGACCAGTTCCTCGCGAAACGTCTTGCCCATGGCGGTATCAATCCTCGTCACGAATGCGGGGGGAGTTTAGGCGGCTTTCGCCTCGTTGCCCAGCTTCTCGAAGCGCAGCAGAGCGAAATGGCCGAGCGGCTTGAGCGGCTTGCGCTCGATCAGGCGCACGTTGGGGTTCTTCGCGGCCCAGCTGGTGAACAAAGCGAACGGGAAATCCGTGCGCCAGCCCAGCTTGGTGGTGATCGGCATCAACGTCTTCTCGATGCCCTTGCGCAGGCCCTTTTCTGCGCCCTGGCGCGTGGCGATGACGATCTCGCCGCCCGGCTTGGTCACGCGGGCGAATTCGTCCAGCGCCTTGTGCGGGTTCGGCACGGCGCTGACGACATATTGCGCCATCACGACGTCGAAGCTCTCATCCTCGAAGCGCAGATTCTCGGCATCGCCGACCTCGATCGATTCGACGTTGGTCAGGCCCAGCTTGGTCACGCGCTTGCGGGCGACCTCGAGCATGTCCTCGGAAATGTCCGCGCCGACCAGACGCGTGTCCTTGGAATAGAAAGGCAGAGAGATGCCGGTGCCGACGCCGATTTCGAGAATGCGGCCGCCGGGGCCCGCCGCTTTCTCTGCAACCCGGATCGATTCGGCGCGGCCGGCGCGAAACACCGGACCGAAGACGAGATCGTAAACGGGCGCGAGGCGGTCATAGGACTTGGCAACGCCGGCAGTGCTCATATCGGACGACATCGAAAACTCTATCCTTTTCAACTCTTTGAGTAGCGATCGGGCGGTCTAGCCGTCCAGGCGATCACGTAGCCGCCCCCCAAGGCCGCCAGCCGCGCGCCCATATAGCTTACGTGAACGGAAGTCAAAAAGCGACCGCGGTGGGGTGGACAGGGCTCGGCCCGCTGGGCGATGGCGCGGCGGATGAACGGGCGGGCAGATTGTCGCCTTGACCCTCGCCGGCCATTTCCTCATCCACCGCCGCGCACAAGGTGGCACATGACAGAGACCCGTATCCCCGTCTCGCTCGGGACGACCAGCCATGAGATCGTGATTGCCGACGGCGCGCTCGACGCGGCCGGGCGTCACCTCGCCCCCTTCGCGCGCGCCGGACGGATCGTCATCGTCAGCGACGGCCATGTCATGGAAGCTCTCGGCCGCCGGCTGTTCGAAGGGCTCGCCGCCCACGACGTTCAAGGCGATCCGGCGATCATCCCGCCCGGCGAGGCATCGAAGAGCTGGCAGGGCCTGGCCGGCGTCACCGGCGCACTGGCCGATCTGAAGGTCGAGCGCGGCGACACGATCGTCGCGTTCGGCGGCGGCGTGGTCGGTGATCTCGCCGGCTTCGCCGCCTCGATCTACAAACGCGGCATCGGCATCGTGCAGGTGCCCACCACCCTGCTGGCGATGGTCGACAGCGCGATCGGCGGCAAGAACGGCATCGATACCCCGCACGGCAAGAATCAGCTCGGCACCATCCACCAGCCGCTCATGGTCCTGATCGACCCGAAGGCGCTCGATACGCTGCCGATCCGCCAACTGCGCGCCGGTTATGCCGAGGTGGTCAAATACGGGCTGATCGGCGACGCCGCTTTCTTCACCTGGTGCGAAGGCAATGGCGAAAAGCTGCTCGCCCGCGACAAGGCCGCATTGCGCCACGCCATCGAAACCAGCGCGCGCGCAAAGGCGGCCTATGTCGAAGCCGACGAGCATGACCGGCTTGGCAAGCGCGCTCTGCTTAATCTCGGCCACAGCTTCGCCCACGCGCTGGAGGCCGAGACCGGCTTTTCCGACACGCTCCTCCACGGCGAAGCGGTCGCAATCGGCCTCGCTCTGGCCTTCCGCTTTTCGGTGGCGCGCGGGATTTGCCCGGCGGAGGACGCCGAGCGGGTCGAACGGCATCTGCGCGCCTCCGGCCTGCCGGTCCGCCCGGCGGATCTTGGCCTTGCCATCGCCGGCAGCGCGATCGCTGCGCACATGGCCGCCGACAAGAAAGCGTCCGGCGGTGGCCTGACCCTTATCCTTGCGCGCGGTATCGGTCAGGCCTTTGCCGAACCGGGGATCGTCCTGGGCGAGGTCGCCGACTTCCTCGATCGCGAAGCGGGCTGACCCTCAAGCCTGCGGCGGGTTGATCGCGATCAGCTCGACCTTGAAGAACAATACCGCGCCGTTCGGGATCGGGCCGCGGCCGGTGCCGTAAGCAAGGTCGGCGGGGATCGCGAATTCGAAGCGCTCGCCGATGCTCATCAGCTGCACGCCCTCGGTCCAGCCGCGGATCACGCGATTGAGCGGGAACACCGCCGGCTCGCCGCGCGCGACCGAGGAATCGAACACTTCGTCATTCGAGAAGCGGCCGACATAATGGACCATGACATTGTCGGTCGCGCGCGGCCCCAGGCCCGTGCCGCCCCCGCTCAGCACGCGATATTTCAAGCCCGAAGCCGTGGTCCCC
>JAFAEG010000145.1 GCA_023424095.1 Pseudomonadota bacterium
GACCCGGCGGCGGGGGCGGCGGGGGCGGCGGCGAAGGGGCCGGCATCGTCGTCCGGCCGCCGCGCTGGACCTGCTGCGAGCTGTCGATCCGCGACATTCCGGTGGCGTTGCAGGAGCGCGCCGGGCCCGGCCTTTCGCTCGTCTCGATCCTCTACACGGTCGAGGCCGACGGCCGCGTGACCAATTGCCGGGTAACGCGCTCCGGCGGGAGTCCGGAACTCGCCCAGCTCACCTGCCGTCTGGTCGAGCGCCGCTATCGCTTTCAGCCCGCGCGCAACCTTTATGGTCAGGCGATCCGCGCCGTCGGCGTCGGCGACGATCACGAGTGGTTCTTCGAAGAGGTCGAGGAGCCGCGGCGCGGCCGGCGCTGATGCTTACCGCCCGCGCTTGCGCTTGCCCCTGCGGCCCAGCGCCTTGTTGACCAGTTCCGCCTCGCCGAACTGGCCCTGCGCGTCGACGATCAGCGGAAAGCGGCGCCCGGCGACGCTGACATTGTACCAGGGCGCATGCACCGACGGCGCGCCGGGCACGTAGAAATCGCCGCTGTTGAACTTGGCCTGCGTCACGCTCGACGCGGGGACACTGTCCAGCCGGTTGCCGAAGAGGCTCAGCGTCCGCACGTAGAGCAGGTCCGCCGCCTCGTCATAGCCGATCGCCCAGACGTAGAGCCGGCCGTACAGCCACATGCCGAACGCGAAGGCGATGCCCAGCCCGGCCACGCTCAGCCCCCAGGCCAGCCGCACGCCCAGAGGCGCGAGCACGCCGCCATCGGCCGGCCGCGAACCGTAGCTCTGGAACAGCTCCCAGCCGAACCAGATCGCCCCGGCGGCCGCGACGAGCGACAGCCACATGATGAACCGCACAAGCTTCACCCGCGGTCCCGCGCTGAAAATATCGATCATGCCCGCCTCGCTCCAACGCCTCCCGCCGCCGCGCCAGACGCGCTCGACGGAGCCGACGCGCGCGGCGACGAAGCAGCGAAGTCTCGTTCCATCCCGATGGCGCGATCGAACCGGGATTCGGCTCAGCCGGACGGGTAGCGCTCGAACCCCGGCAGCTCGCTAATGCCCGTCATCCAGCTCAGCCGGTCGGCGGTCTGCACCTGGATCGCCGGCGGCAGCGCCTCGGGATCGTCCATCGTCCCGGTCTGCAGGTCGATCAGGCCGGGCAGCACCTTTTCATTGGTGTAGGCGAAGGCTGTCCCGCACGACGCGCAGAATTGCCGCCGCGCATGTTCGGAGGAAGCGAAGGTCGCCGGGGCGCCCGTGATCGTCACCTGCTCCTGCTTGAACGCCGACCAGCACACCATCGGCGCGCCCGCATGCTTGCGGCAATCGGTGCAGTTGCAGAGCGCGACATAGACCGGATCGCCTTCCACCGAATAGCGGACCTTGCCGCAATAACAGCCGCCTTCCAGCATCATCTGATCCTCTTTTGTTCTCGCTTTTCCGTCCTGCCACAACGGCCGCGCGGCAGCAAGCGGCAAAGGTTACGGACCCGGTCTCATCGCGCCCGCCGCCGCCCCGGTCGCGCATGAAGCGACGCGTCGGCGCCACCGCCTTATGCATGGGGCATGCCCCTCGTCCGCACCTCCGAGGCCGAAATCGACCGCCTGGCCCGCACTTTGGCCGCGAGCGCCGGCGTGGTCTGGGACCGGCTCGATCATTATCCCGGCTACATGCGCTCTTACTGGCGCGGCGAGGCCCGCATCCTGCTCGAGCGGCTCGCCACCGGCGACCTTTCGAAGGTCGCCTGACCAAAGCCGATCTGTCAAACGTCGCCTGACCGCCGGCTTTCCCACCAGGCCAATCCCCCCGCCGCGACCAGGGCCAGCGCGCCGATCACCAGCACCGCCCAGCCATAGGAATAGGTGGAATTGACCCGCACCAGATTGCGGATCTGCCCGATCGGATCGTCACCGATCCCCTCGCCCAGCCGCAGCCGCGCCCGCTCGATCTCCGTGCTCACCCGGATGAAGGCAAAGGCCAGCACGCCCAGTGCCGCGACACCCGGCAACGCCGCCCAGCGCGTCCGGCCGGTCAGCGCCAGCGCCGCGCCCAGGGCCGCGAGCGCGAGGATCGCATAACCGCCCCAGCCGCTCTCGGTCGCCAGCAGGGTGACGCCGCCCCGCTTCGGCACATGCACGAGCGGCAGGAAGGCGCCCAGGGCCAGTAGCAAAGCGCCGCCCAAAGCCGTCAGTTTCGCCGCAGTCCAGGTCATCCTCATCTCCGCCGGAAACCCCTTCAATGACGCGCTCGCCGTCTCGTTCCATCTGCCCGGCCGCGCCTCCACCCCTGAAAAGCGCGGCGCCGGACCCTATCTCCTGCGCCATGTTCGACAGTGTCATCGTTGCCGCGCGGGACCGCAAGTGGCTCGCGGAAATCGCCGGCACCCTCTCCCGCTTCGGCCTGGGCTCGCTCACCGCGCGGCTCGGCCTCGGGGGAAAAGGCAACGGCAATGGCGGTGGCGAGGCCGATCCGGTCCGCCTGCGAGAGGCGATCGAGACGCTCGGCCCCACCTTCGTGAAGCTCGGCCAGATCCTCGCCACCCGCACCGATCTGCTCCCGCCCGTCTGGACCGCCGAACTGGAGAAATTGCACAGCACCGCGCCGACCCTGCCCTTCGATGAGCTTCGCCCGGCGGTCGAGGCGGCCTTGGGCGCACCGCCGGAAGAGGTGTTCGCCAGTTTCGACACCGAGCCGCTCGCCGCCGCCTCGATCGCCCAGGTCCACCGCGCGACCACCCATGACGGCCGCGACGTCGCGGTGAAGATCCGCCGCCCCGGCATCCGCCCGCTGATGGAGGCCGATCTTCGCCTGATCGCCCATCTCGCCAAGGTCGCCGAATCCGCCCCCGCTCTGGCCCGTTATCGCCCGCGCGAAATGGTCCGCCTGCTCGCCGAAGCGGTGCTGGAGGAACTGGATTTCACCAGCGAGGCCCGCAACGCCGAGCGGATGGCGCAATGTTTCGCGCGCAATCCGCGCGTCGTGGTGCCCGCCATCCACTGGGACTGGACCAGCGAGACATTGCTGGTCAGCGACTTCGTCACCGGCACCCCGCCGCTGAGTGCCGAAGCGCTGCAACAAGCCGGCATCGACCCCGACGCGATCGCCACTCTGGGCGCCGACATGGTGCTCGACATGTTGCTGATCCACGGCCTGTTCCATGGCGATCCGCACCCCGGCAATCTGCTCTGCCAGCCCGGCAACCGCATCGCCTTGCTCGATTTCGGCATGGTCGGCCGAGTCTCGCCGCGCCGCCGCGAGGAGATGCTGGGTTTCGTCCAGGCGATCGAGCGCGGCGACGCCGCCCGCCTGGCCGAGGTGACCGGCCAGTGGATCGAGGGCGGCGACCCGGCCCGCATCGCCGCCAGCGCGGAGCGGCTGGTCAATCGCCACAGCGGCCGCCCGCTCGTCCTGGCCGGGCTGATCACCGACATGATGGGCGAGATCCGCGAACTGGAAGGCGCCCTGCCCGCCGATCTGATTCTGATCTTCAAGGCGATGGTGACGATCGACGGCGTGCTCGGCCGGATCGCGCCGGGTTTCGACCTGAACGCCGCCGCCGCCCGCGTCGGCACCCGCGTGATCGCCGCGCGCCTGCATCCCGATGCGGTGCAGGATCGGCTGGCCGCTCTGCTCGGCGAGTTCTCCTCGGCTTCCGATCAATTCCCCGAATTGCTCCGCGCCGCCCGCCAGCGCCTGCTCGCGCCCCCGCCCGCCAATCGCGCGGCCGATCTCGCCACCGCGATCCGCCCGATCGCCTTGGCGCTCTTCGCCGGTCTCCTCGCCATCGCCGCAGCGATCGCCTGGGCCTAATTCGTGTTGAAACCCGCACCGGCCCGCACCCCCACCCGGCCTCCCATTCCAGGATATTCTGTTGGGTGGCCGGGTGGGGGTGCGGGCCGGTGCCGGAACCAGGTACTAGCCATTGCCCCTAGCCCATCCGTTCCCTAATCGTTCACCCGCAATGGACCTCTCTCCCGCCCCCGACGCTCCCTATCTGCGCGGCCTCAATCCGCCGCAGCGCGAAGCCGTGCTCACCACCGAAGGCCCCGTTCTGGTCCTCGCCGGCGCCGGCACCGGCAAGACCGCGGCGCTCACCGCTCGCCTGGCCCACCTCATCTTCACCCGCCGCGCCTGGCCGTCGGAAATCCTCTCCGTCACCTTCACCAACAAGGCCGCGCGCGAGATGCGCGAGCGCGTCGGCCGGCTGGTCGGCGAGGCGGTCGAGGGCATGCCCTGGCTCGGCACCTTCCACGCGATCGGCGCGAAGATGCTGCGCCGGCACGCCGAACTGGTCGGGCTGCAGAGCAATTTCACCATCCTCGACACGGACGACCAGCTCCGCCTGCTGAAGCAGCTCGTCCAGGCCAATGACCTCGACGAGAAACGCTGGACGCCCCGCGCGCTCGCCGCTTTGATCGACCGCTGGAAGAACAAGGGCTGGACCCCGGCCGAGGTCGATAAAAGCGAGGCGGAGGCCTTCGCTCACGGCAAGGGCGCCGCCCTCTACAAGCAATATCAGGACCGGCTGAAGACCCTCAACGCCTGCGATTTCGGCGATCTGCTGCTGCACATGCTCGTCATCCTGCGCACCCACCGCGACGTGCTGGAGACGTATCAGCAACGCTTCAAATATATCATGGTCGACGAATATCAGGACACGAACAGCGTCCAGTATCTCTGGCTCCGCCTGCTCGCGCAGGAGCGCAAGAATCTGTGCTGCGTCGGCGATGACGACCAGTCGATCTATTCCTGGCGCGGCGCGCAGGTCGAAAACATCCTGAAGTTCGACCGCGATTTCCCCGGCGCGAAGATCATCAAGCTGGAGCAGAATTACCGCTCCACCCCTCACATTCTCGGCGCCGCCAGCGCCGTGATCGCCAACAATTCAGGCCGCCTCGGCAAGACCCTTTGGACCGAGGAAAACGAGGGCGAAAAGGTCAAGGTCGTCGGCGTCTGGGACGGCCCCGAGGAAGCCCGCCGCGTCGGCGAGGAGCTTGAAGCGATGCAGCGGGACGGCCGCAAGCTCGCCTCCGCCGCCATCCTCGTCCGCGCCCAGTTCCAGACCCGCGAGTTCGAGGAACGCTTCATCTCCATCGGCCTGCCCTATCGCATCGTCGGCGGCGCCCGCTTCTACGAGCGGATGGAGATACGCGACGCGATGGCCTACCTCCGCGTCATCGCCCAGCCGGCCGACGATCTCGCCTTCGAACGCATCGTCAACGTCCCCAAGCGCGGTCTCGGCGACAAGGCGGTGTCCAAGATCCACCAGCACGCCCGCGCCACCGGCACCTCCCTTTTCCAGGCCGCGGCCGGCATCCTCGACACCGACGAACTGACCGGCGCCGCCCGTCGCTCGCTGGGCAACCTGGTCGCCGACTTCGCCCGCTGGCGCTCGATGCTCCAATCCTCCCTGTCGCCGCCAGGCGATGGGGAGGGGGACCATGCGCAGCATGGTGGAGGGGCAAACCGTACCCTCCCCCACGCCGAACTCGCCCGCCTGATGCTCGACGAAAGCGGCTACACCGCCGCCCTCCAGGCCGAGCGCAGCGCCGAAAGCGCCGGCCGCCTCGAAAACCTCGCCGAGCTCGCCCGCGCGATGGAGGAATATGAGACGCTCGGCGCCTTCCTCGAACATGTCAGCCTCGTCATGGACAATGACGCCGATGCCGATGCGGACAAGGTGACGATCATGACCGTCCACGCCGCCAAGGGGCTGGAATTCGACACCACCTTCCTGGTCGGCTGGGAAGAAGGCGTCTTCCCGTCGCAGCGCGCATTGGACGAGGGCGGCAACGCCAGCCTCGAGGAGGAGCGCCGCCTCGCTTATGTCGCGATCACAAGAGCGCGCCGTAAGTGCTTCATTCTCCACGCCGCCAACCGCCGCATCTACGGCCAGTGGACGAGCAGCATCCCGTCGCGCTTCGTCAACGAATTGCCCGCCGAACATATCGACAGCGAGACCACCATGACCGGCGGCGAAAGCCTTTGGCGCGCCAACTGGTCCGAACATGCCGACCCGTTCGCCAACTCGGTGCGCGCCGGTCAGCGCGGCCCCGGCTGGCAACGCGCGGCGGGCGGCGGCTCCGGCAGCTATACGAACTTCTCCGACCGCGTCCGCGAAAGCACCGAAGCCTTCCGCGCCGCCCAGACCCCGCGCCCCGCCGGCAGCCTCCCGCGCGAAGTGAAAGCCAGCGCCGTCAGCCTCGGCAACCCCGGCCGCACCGACCTGGAACCCGGCCAGCGCGTCTTCCACCAGAAATTCGGCTACGGGTTGATCGCGGAGATCGAAGGCAACAAGCTCGAGATCGACTTCGAGCAGGCGGGTCGGAAGCGGGTGCTGGATAGCTTTGTCAGTTTGGGGTGAAATCTCTTAGGCTGTAAGCGACGGGTGAGGAGGCGAAATGAGGACACACCGTTCAATTCTCGTCGCTTCGGCAGCATTGCTCGCCGCCGCGCCTCTGCCCGCCAAGGCTCAAGCCGTAGATACCGAGATTATCGCCGAACGCATCCACTCCAGGCTTCCGCTCTACACCTTCGCCTGGAAAGACCTCTGGCCCCGCAACTTCTACGCGGAAGACTCCTTCGGCTGTACCTCGCGTGTCGGGTTCGGCGACTGGCGCTTCACACCAGCAGCCGGAAACGAATTTGGAGAGGAACGCTGGGAGCGATACCGCAATTACGGGGTCGTTCACTGCGCGGCAGTTATCCGCAGCGCGGACAGTCGCGGGAGCCTTGAAGAAGCGCCCTGGGCCCATGGCTTCTTCGTGCGGCTTGGCACTGGTCGCCTGCAATCGGAAGAATGGGAATTGTGGGCCCTGCAGAAGGGCATGGTGCCCGGAAGCGAGTACATCCTCTTTGCTCGTCAGGCCGGATTAGGGGGCTTGGTCGACAAATTCCGGGTCCTACAGCAACGATGTCCGACCGGGCGCCTCCTCGAAGCTGACGGGCTAGATATCTGGCTTACGCGCTACTGCGCGATCAACTCGCAAGCGGAGTTGCTCGCGCTGGCCCGAGATATGCTGCGGCTCCCTCCGCGCGGGACGATCGAACGCGCTCCGCCCCTGCCCGCGCCGTCGCCGACAACAGCGGACAACCCTGGGTAGCCACATCCGCGAGAATGTCAGTGATTGTCCCGGTCAGCGTCCCGGTGCGGCGTACGTCGGCCTGCGTCGCCCGCGCCTTCGCCGCGTCCTGGCGCTTCTGCAAGGCGTCGATCGCCTGCTCGACCTCGCGCAACGACCGGCGCATCACGCCCGCGCTGTTCAGCCGCTCGGCGGCGCTGGTCGCGCTGTCCAGCCCGGCCGAAACCACCCGCTGCATGCGCTTGAAGATCGGCTCGGACATTTGAAGCTCCCCCAAAGAATGAACCGACCACATAGATCGGTCAGATCAATCGGCCAGTCGAAGGACCAGATATTCATCCACTTGTTGCCAAATGGTAATGAATAGATCCGGCAAGGCGAGACAATTCTTGGCCCGGCGACTTGCGCGCATTTTCATGCTCTCACCAAGACACCAGCAAGCCTTCGACGGCCCGCTCGGTCTGCGCCAGGCACCCCCGCGGCGGCGGTCGGTGCATCCCTTCAATCGTTCGTTTACGTACCGTAACGTTCTCGCTAGGCTGACCCCTCACATTCGCGCGGCAATTGCTGCCAACCATTGGGGGATTCCATGCACCGCATTCTTCGCCGCCTCGCGGCCACGGCCACGCTCGCATCCATCGCCTGGGCCGCGCCGGCGCTCGCGCAAGCGCCGCATTACCGCTTCAACAATTTCCAGCTTGGTCTGAACATGTCGATGGACGTCGGCGATCTCGCTGGCCAGGCGCACAAGATCGGCATGATGCTCCAGACCAGCGAGGCGACCGGCCAATATTGGACGATCACCCCGATTGGCGGCGGCTTCGTGCGCCTGTCCAACACCTATACCGGCCGCAATCAGTGCCTCGACGTGGCCAATGACGGCGCCGTCTTCATGGATGGCTGCCGTGGGCAACTCGGCCAGCGCTGGCGGATCGAGGGCGTGGTGGGCGGCGTCCGCCTCACCAATGTCTTCGCCGCCGGCCGCTGCCTGGATGTCTTCAGCGGCCCGAATTTGACCGTGCCGGCGATGCGCCCGTGCGCTGGCACGCCGAGCCAGACCTGGATCGTCGCGCTCACCGGCACGCAATAAGCATTCCGGCGGCCCGGGGCCGGCTCTTGGTCGGCCGGCCCCGGCATTGCTTTTGGACAGCCGGTCCCGGCCTGCATTTTCCTACTGGCGCGCGGCCTGATATGAGCCGGCCGATGATTGTGTCCCATCCGCTCGCCCGCAATTTCGGGGCTCCCGCCACCGGCCTTTTCCGGGGTGGAGCCCCCCTGCGATTCCGTGTGAACTTCGTGAACTTCGCCATAGGCGGGACCCGGCCGGCATGAGCGTCGCTTTCCGCCGCGAATCCGATGACGAGCATCTGGAGCCCAAGTTCGAGCTGCCGATCCCGCCCGGCCCGAACCTCGTCACGCCGCGCGGCCTCGCTCTGATCGCGGCGAAGATCGAGGCGCTGGAGACCGAGCTGGCCGCCTTGGGCGACGTCCCGGTCGGCCGCGAGGCCGCCAAGACCCAAGAAGGCGCGAAGGCCGAGGCGCTGCGCCGCGACCTGCGCTACTGGCGCACCCGCCACGCCACTGCGGAGCTTGCCGCGCCCCCGGCCGACGACGAAGCGGGCTTCGGCACCATCGTCACCTTCCACCTGGGCGGCACGGAGCGGCGGATCGAGATTGTCGGCCATGACGAGGCCGATCCCGACGCCGGCCGCATCGCCTTCACCGCCCCCCTCGCCCGCGCTTTGACCGGCGCCGCGGCGGGCGAGAGCGTCGATTTCAACAACATCGCCGACGCGATCGAGCTGGTCTCGGTCGCGCCGATCGGGGGAGAATGATCATGGCCGAACGCTTCGAACGCCACAAACAACCCTGGAAATCGGAAGAGATCCAGAAGCTCCATCTGCTCGCCGGCAAAGGCCAGTCGGTGAGGGCCATCGCCAAGGCCCTCACCCGCAGCGAGGAATCGGTGAAGGACCGCGCCAGGGCGGACGGGCTGAAGCTCAACAAGCTCAGGTAATAGGCATGCCTTTTCCCAACCCCGTCCAGGCTGAGCTTGTCGTGACGAAGTCGGCCGGAGGCCAACCCCTGCCTTTCTTCGCGGCTCCGCGGGCAAGGGCAGCCCTTCGACAAGCTCAGGGACGACGGAGGCTCTTGGTGAGCCGGGGATTATCATGACCACCCGCATCCTGGTCGATGCCGACGCCTGCCCGGTGAAGGACGAAATCTACAAGGTCGCCTGGCGCCACGAAGTGCCGGTCGCGGTGGTGAGCAATCAGCGCATCCGCATCCCCGATCATCCCTTGCTCGAGCGGATCACCGTTTCCGACGCCTTCGACGCCGCCGACGACTGGATCGCCGAGGCCGCGAGCGCCGCCACCATCGTCGTCACCGCCGACATCCTGCTCGCCGATCGCGCGCTGAAGGCCGGCGCCGCCGTGATCGGCCCCAATGGCAAGCCGTTCACCACCGCTTCGATCGGCGGCGCGATCGCCACCCGCGCGATCATGGCGGATCTGCGCGCCGGCATCGGCAACACTGGCGGCCCGGCCCCGTTCGCCAAGGCAGACCGCTCCCGCTTCCTCTCGGCGCTGGACGAAGCGATCGTTCGGCTCAAGCGGTTGCGCTAGGGGCGCCGCCATTGTCATTTCGGCCCCACTCGCCTATATCGGTGTCGCTGACGTCGCTGGCGACGGGTTCCGATGCTTCGCTTTTGGCGGGGCCGCTCTCTTCCCATTTCTTGGCTGACGGCCCCGTGCTGCACGAGCAGCGCGGGCGATTTCACCGCGTTTCATTTTTTCGGCGCGTCCATAGCGACGGGCCGCAGACAGGGAGCCAAACATGGCCAAGGAAGAACTTCTGACCATCGAGGGCCAGATCGACGAGATCTACCCCGACGGCCGCTTCGGCGTGATGCTGGACAACCAGCATCGCATCATCGCTTACACTGCCGGCAAGATGCGGCGTTTCCGCATCCGTTCGGTCGTCGGCGATCGCGTCCATGTCGAGATGACGCCTTACGACCTCAGCAAGGGCCGCATCATTTTCCGCGAACGCACGCCGGGCGTAGGCCCGAGCCAGCGTCGCGCATTCAAACGATGAGGTTCTTTTTTGAAAGTTGAAGATCGGGCAGCGGCTGAGCCGCGCCCCAAGGACTGACATGAATACGAATACCAATGTGACTACGGGCAATCGGCCCAAGCTTTTTCCGCCCCTCGCGCTTCTGAACCCGGCTCCGGCCGCCGCGCGTTCCCTTTCCACGGTGCATCACGGCGGCCTCTCGCCGCTCGAACTGCGCCGCATCGTCGCCGATCTGCTCGGCTGACCTACTTTCGGCCCTCGCTTCGGCGGGGGCCTTTTTGGAGACTGAAGATGGCTACCCGCAACAGCCGCGAAATCCCTTTGCCCTATCTGATCGCGAAAGGCGAAGACGGTGCCTGGCGCCTGACCCTGCGCCGCACCCGGTTCAACAGCTGGGGCTACCCGCTCACCGATTCCACGCCGGTCGACGAAACCTTCAAGACCGCCGCCGCCGCCCGTGGCTATGCCAAGGAGCATTATGGCGCTGAAGCGGGCCAATTCGCCTCGAAATAATTTCCCGACGAAACCCATCGCCATCATGGCGGTTTTGTAATTCTGCCCTCCCTGTCGGAGCGGCACATCGTTGGAGAGACCCATGCCCTACGCGACCGCCGGTGACGGCACGAAGCTCTATTTCAAGGAAATGGGGCAAGGTCGCCCGGTCGTTCTCATCCATGGCTGGCCGCTCAATGCCGACAGCTGGGATGCCATCGCCGTGCCGCTGGCCGAGGCTGGCAACCGGGTCATCGCTTATGACCGGCGCGGCTTCGGCCGTTCGGATCAGCCGTGGAACGGCTATGATTACGACACCTTCGCCGACGATCTCGCCGCCGTGCTGGCCGAAACCGGCATCAGCAGCGGCGCGACCCTGATCGGTTTCTCGATGGGCGGCGGCGAAATCGCCCGCTACCTCTCCCGCCACGGTGCACAGGCCGTCGAGCGGGTCGCCCTGATCGGCTCGATCGTCCCTTATGTCCTCAAGACCGACGGCAATCCCGACGGCGTGCCGCAGGCGATTTTCGATGGCATGGAGGCGCAGATCCGCGACGACCGCGCCGCTTTCTTCCAGACCTTCTTCCGCAGCTTCTACGGCGTCGGGATGATCTCCCAGCCGGTCAGCAATGCGGTGATCGAGCACAGCTTCCAAATGGCGATGATGGCGGGCCTGCGCCCGACCCTCGCCGCCGCCAAGGCCTTCTCGTCGACGGATTTCCGTGGCGATCTTTCGGCCTTCACCATCCCGACCCTGATCATCCACGGGACGGCCGACCAGACCGTGCCGATCGACTGCACGGCGCGCGCCGCCGCGGCTGCGATCCCCGGCGCGACCCTGATCGAATATGACGGTTCCGCCCACGGCCTGGCCGCGATCGACCGCGAGCGGCTGACCGCCGACCTGCTGGAATTTCTCGCCAGCGGCGCGGCCATGCCGCAGCTCGCGGTCCGCGAAGCCGCTTACTGATCGCGAAGGGGAGCGTTGCGGCCCCCAGCGCCGCGTCCTAAGCGCCGCTGATGCTGCCGCGCTCCCCGCTCGCGATCCGCGACTACCGCCTTTACTGGCTGGCGCGGCTATTCTCGACCATCGCCCAGATGGCGATGGTGATCGTCATCGGCTGGCAGGTCTATGACATCGCCCGCCAGACGATGGACATCCCGACCGCCGCCTTCCAGCTCGGCCTGATCGGCCTCGTCCAGTTCGCCCCGCTCTTCCTGCTGACCCTGATCAGCGGATGGACCGCCGACCGCATCGACCGCCGCTACATCGCCCGCCTGGTGCTGGCGCTGGAAATGCTCTGCGCCGCGATCCTGTGGTGGACGACCTGGCACGGCACGATCAATTTGCCGACCTTGTTCGCGGTCGCGGCCTTACTTGGCGTCGCCCGCGCCTTCGCCGGCCCGGCCCTCGGCGCGCTCGCCCCCAATCTCGTCCCGCCCGAATTGCTGCCCAAGGCGATCGCCCTGAGTTCGATGGTCTGGCAGGTCGGCACCATCGCCGGCCCAGCGATCGGCGGCATCCTCTACGACGTGACGCCGCATTATCCTTATGCGCTCAGCACCATCCTGTTCGGCCTCTCGACCGTGCTGATGTTCCTGATCCGGCCGATCCCCCGCACGAACATTCGCGGCACCGGCAGCCCCTGGCGGCAGATGGTCGATGGCCTGGCCTATGTCGGCCGCAATCGCCTCGTGCTCGGCGCGATCACGCTCGATCTGTTCGCCGTCCTGCTCGCCGGAGTGACCGCGGTCCTGCCCATCTATGCCCGCGAATATATCCTGGTCGGGGGCGAACATATCGGCTCCGAAGGCCTCGGCCTGCTCCGCGCTGCACCGGCGGTCGGCGCCACCCTGATCGCGCTCTATTTCTCCTTACGCCCGATCAAGAACGATGTCGGCACCAAGATGCTGGCGGCGGTCGTCGTCTTCGGCCTCGCCACCGCAATCTTCGGCCTGTCCACCTGGCTGCCTTTGTCGCTGGCCATGCTCGCCATCCTCGGCGCGGCCGACATGTTCTCCGTCTATATTCGCCAGTCGCTGATCCAGCTGCATACGCCGGACGCGATGCGCGGCCGGGTCAGCGCCGCCTCGACCCTGGCCATCTCCGCCTCGAACGAACTGGGCGAGGCGCGCGCCGGCTTCTCCGCCGCCGGCATCGGCCCGGTCACGGCCGTGGTCGCGGGCGGGATCGGCGCGGTCGTCGTCACTTTGCTCTGGGCAAGATGGTTCCCCGAACTGCGCCGCGCACGCACTTTCGATCCACCCAAGGACCTGGAGCCGGAAAAGCCTCCCATAGCGGCGGGCGGCGCCTGACCGCCCCTTCAAGCATGGCCGCGACGCCCCTATAGTTCTTGAGCAAGTTACAGGAGACGACAGATGCGGGCCGCCAACATCCTCGAAACGATCGGCAACACGCCGCACATCCGCATCAACCGCCTGTTCGGTGATGCCGAGGTCTGGGTGAAGTCCGAACGCTCGAATCCCGGCGGCTCGATCAAGGACCGGATCGGCCTCGCCATGATCGAGGATGCGGAGCGCTCCGGCGCGCTGCAGCCCGGCGGCACGATCATCGAGCCGACCAGCGGCAATACCGGCATCGGCCTGGCGATGGTCGCCGCGGTGAAGGGCTACAAGCTGATCCTCGTCATGCCCGAAAGCATGAGCATCGAGCGCCGCCGGCTCATGCTCGCGTACGGCGCGACCTTCGACCTGACCCCCCGCGAGGGCGGGATGAAGGCCGCGATCGCCCGCGCCAAGGAGCTGACCGAGCAGACGGAAGGCGGCTGGATGCCGCAGCAGTTCGAGAATCCGGCGAACCTCGAGGTCCACCGCCGCACCACGGCGCAGGAAATCCTGGTCGACTTCAAGGATGCGCCGATCGACGTGCTGGTCTCCGGCGTCGGCACCGGCGGCCACATCACCGCCAGCGCCGAGGTGCTGAAGAAAGCGTGGCCGAGCCTCCAGGTGTTCGCGGTCGAGCCGACTTTGTCGCCGGTCCTGTCCGGCGGCGCGCCCGGCCCGCACCCGATCCAGGGCATTGGCGCCGGCTTCGTTCCGGCGATCATGGACACCGGTCTGCTCGACGGAATCGTCCAGGTCGACCCGGCCGATGCCAAGGAGATGGCCCGCCGCGCCGCCCGCGAGGAAGGCATGCTGGTCGGCATCAGCTCCGGCGCGACCCTCGCCGCGATCAAGCAGAAGCTCGCCGATCTCGGCCCCGGCAAGCGCATCCTTGGCTTCAATTACGACACCGGCGAGCGCTACCTCTCGGTCCCCGACTTCCTGCCCGAATAGACGGGCTGGACCTCGACGCCGCTGCGGCTAAGCTGCCGGAAACGTCCGGGAGCTCAGCCATGCGCTTGACCCACTGCCTCGTCGTTCTTGGCCTGCTGACGGTTTCCGCGCCGGCTCTGTCCCAAAGCGAGATCCAGCGGCGCGGCACGGTCGCCCACGGCTCAGCCGACACGGCGTTTCCGGAGCAAGTTGGACAACTCACCCGCGGTCGGGTCGTCCAATATGATCCGCAGGGCCGGGACATGAGCGCCGGCTACAATTTGCGGACGCCGGAGGGGCGCGTCACGCTCACGGTCTACATCTATCCGCCCCGTGAGCGTGGGGCTGAATCCGATCGCGTTTCAATCTGCCGAAGAGAGTATGACGCGAACGTCCGGGAGATTTCCGGCGTCAGCCAGTATCGCGGCCTGCGTCAGGGGGCACCCATGCGGCCGCTGCTGGTCCCCGGCACGACCGCTGAGTTGAGCCACGGCACGACCTTCACCTTCCACACTGACTATGACGAGGCAAATCAGGAGCTCCGCTCCAGCTATCGCCTCTATTGCTTTGTTGGCGGCGACTGGCTCGTGAAGGTCCGCGCAACCGCTCCGGTAGCCGTGACCGAAACCGATCTGGAAGCCGCGATCGATATGCTCGTCCGAACAGGACCGTGGCCAGGCCGCCTTTTTGGAGACACCGTCGCTTCGGCCAACGGCGCCTCCCGGGTGCGATAAGCCATGATCTACCGCGAGATCGCGCTGCCCGAACCGGTGCAGCGGCTCGCCCTCTGTGCCTGGCAGTTCGAGGTCGAAGACAGCGATCCGCCGAGCTTTCAGCATCACGTCCCTCCCGATGGCGCGGCCGGCCTGGCGCTCATCCGCAGCCCCGAGGGCGTCTTGCGGCCGAATGTCATGGGGCCGATGCTCGCCGCATTCGTCGTCCCGGTCGCACGCGGCTGGAGCTATGTCGGCCTGCGCTTGCGGCCGGAAATGGCGGGACGGTTGCTCGCCGCACCGCCGGGTCCCGGCATCAAGGTCGACGGGGCGATTGACGGGCCGCTCGCCCCGATCTAGCGGGACCTGGTCGACTTGCTCGACGGCGGGAGCAATTGGACGCGCACCGCAGCCCTGCTTCCCGGCATCCCGCCGGGGGACCAGGCGATCGCCGGGGCCGTGGATCGCCTCATCGCCAGCGGCGGTGCGCTGCCGATCTCGCAGGTCGCTGCTCACTCTGGGCTCAGTGAACGCCAGTTCCGGCGCCGCTTTCACCGCGCGACCGGGATTTCGCCCAAACAGTTTACCGACGTGCAACGGATCCGCCGCGCTTTGATCCTCGCGCTCGATGATCCCAATTGGGTCGGGGTCGCGCACGACAGCGGCTTTGCCGACCAGCCCCACCTGATCCGTGACGTGAAGCAGCGCTTCGGCGCGGCGCCGCGCCGGGTATCCGGCTATTTCGGCGGCATACGCCACGAACTGCTCGACCTGCCCGATGGCCGAAACATCCAAGCCCGCCCTGCCAACGCCGCTTAGTGAGCCTGGGTCGTCTGCACGAAAGGACCGCCTCATGCGCCGCCTGACCAGCTTGCTTCTGCTCCTTGCAGCACCAGCCACGTTCGTGACGCCCGCATTGGCGCAGCCGCAATCGCCCGAGGCCCTACAGGCCCGCCAGCGCGAGGCGATGGCGGCGTTCGCGTGGATGGAGGGCGTCTGGCGCGGCCCCGCCTGGGCGATCACGCCCGAAGGACGGCACGACCTCATTCAGACCGAGCGCGTCGGGCCCTTCCTCAACGGCTCGATCCGCATGGTCGAGGGCCGCGGCTATCGCGCCGAAGGCAATGTCGGCTTCAACGCGCTGGGCGTGATCTCTTTCGACGTCGCCTCCAACCGGCACATGATGACCACCTGGGCGATGGGCCGCGGCGGCACCTTCGAGATTCGGCCGACCGCCGATGGCTATAGCTGGGAAACCCCGGCCGGACCCGGCGCGATCGTGCGCTACACCGCCACCTTCCGCGACGGCGTCTTCCGCGAGGTCGGCCACCGCATTGCCGGCAGCGCCCCGCCGGTCCAGATTTTCGAAATGAACCTGCGCCGGGTCGGCGACACCGCCTGGCCCGCCGGCGACGCGGTGCCTATGCGGTAATTGCGCTCAGATGAAGGGCGCGACCGGAATCGCCTGGTCTCCCTGCTCCTGAAGCAAGGCGAGCAAGCGTAGGAGCCGGGCCGCCTCGGGCCCCGGCAGACGCGCGAGATGGCGGATCAGCCCTCCGGTAACCCGGCAGGTTTCCGCCGGTGGCGCGATCCCGTCCAGGGCATCGAGCAATTGCTCTTCGGACAGGCTCATCGCCGTCTGCGCCTCACCGAGAAAGGCCTCGCGAAAACGATCAAGCTCCGGCTCGGTCGCCATCGGCTGGTCGCGCACGGTTGGCGAAGCGGTCAGTAACGAGCGGTAGAAACGCCGCTCCCGCTCGACCGCTGGCGCCGATTCATAGGCAGAGATGTCGCCGGCCGTACCCAGCAGGATGGCAGCGCAGACTTCGGGATAGGCTTCGAGCCGCTGCGTTTCCTCGCCCACCATCTCCAGATACTCGACCACGACATGATCGGGGGCGGCGCGCAGCCGCTTGAGCACCATCCGGGACATGACCTCGCGGATGCCGCGCTCGAAGGCGTCGCGCCCGCCGCTCGGTTCCCGCAATTGCCCCTCGATGAAGCGCCGCAATTCGGCGTGGGTCTGCGGATCGTAGCGGCGGACCAGCGCGTAGGTCGGCTCGTGCTTTTCCATCGCTTCGAGGACGCGATGGGCGCTTTCCTCGGGGCTGATGGTGCAGCCCGAGAGGGCGAACAACGCCGCAAGGCCAATCGCCTGCAACGCGGCGCGCCAGCGGCCCGGCCAAGCGCCTGCCATAGCTCGTCCCCCTGCCCTCAATTTCGTGCCGCCGCGCGACGGTAGCTCAAGGCTTCGGCGACATGGACGCGGCCGACCGACTCGCTGCCGGCCAGATCGGCGATGGTGCGGGCGACGCGCATGACGCGATGGTAGCCGCGCGCCGAGAGGCGCATCGCCTCGGCGGCCTGGGCGAGCAAGGCGCGGCCGGACTCGTCCGGGGTGGCGACGGCGTCGAGCAATTCGCCATCGGCCTCGGCATTGGAGCGGACGTTCTTGCCCTCGTAGCGCGCGGTCTGGACTGCACGAGCCGCGGCGACGCGGGCAGCGACCTCGGCCGAGCCTTCGCTGGGCGGCGGGAGGACGAGGTCGGCGGCGGCGACGGCCTGCACTTCGACGTGGAGGTCGATGCGGTCTAGCAGCGGCCCGGAGACTCGCGCCTGATAATCGGCGGCGCAGCGCGGGGCGCGGGAGCAGGCCAGAGCGGCGTCGCCGAGATGGCCGCAGCGGCATGGGTTCATCGCCGCGACCAGCTGCACCCGCGCGGGGAAGGTGACGTGGGCGTTGGCACGGGCGATCTGGACAGTGCCGGTCTCGAGCGGCTGGCGCAGGCTGTCGAGCACGGGGCGCTGGAATTCGGGCAGTTCGTCGAGGAACAGCACGCCGAGATGGGCGAGGCTGACTTCGCCGGGCCGGGCCTTCAGGCCGCCGCCGACCAAGGCCGGCATCGAGGCGCTGTGGTGCGGGGCGCGGAACGGGCGGGTGCGAACCAGCCGGCCGCCTTCGAGCTGGCCGGCGACACTGGCGACCATGGAGACTTCCAGCGCCTCGGCGGGCGTGAGCTCGGGCAAGATGCCCGGGAGGCAGGCGGCGAGCAGGGATTTGCCGGCACCCGGCGGCCCGACCATGATCAGATTATGGCCGCCCGCCGCGGCGATCTCCAAGGCGCGCTTGGCGGTCTCCTGCCCCTTCACCTGGCCGAGATCGACAGCGCTGCGGGCCTTCTCCACCTCGCCCGGCACCGGCGGCGAGAGCACGGCGCCGCCGCGAAGGTGGTTGAGCAGGGTGATCAGGTCAGGCGCCGCGACCACTTCGACATCGCCGGCCCAGGCGGCCTCTGCGCCCTGATCGGCGGGGCAGATCAGGCCGAGTTTCTTTTCCGATGCGTGCAGCGCCGCGAGCAGGACGCCGGGCGACGAGGCGATGCGGCCATCGAGGCTGAGTTCGCCGACGGCGACGTAGCCGGCGAGCATTTCCCGGTCGATCGCGCCCATGGCGGCCAGCAGGCCGAGGGCGATGGGAAGGTCGTAATGCGAGCCCTCCTTCGGCAGATCGGCGGGCGAGAGGTTGACCGTGATCCGTTTGGGCGGGAGCGAGAGGCCGATGGCGGAGAGCGCCGCATAGACGCGCTCGCGGCCCTCGGCGGCGGCCTTGTCCGGCAGGCCGACGACCAGGAATTTGGGCAGGCCAGGCGCCAGATGCACCTGACATTCGACCGCGCGCGCTTCCAGGCCAAGAAATGCGACCGTGGCGACATGCGCGACCATGTATTGGCGCTCCCCCTCCAAGTCACCGAATGTGGCCGGAGTCTCGCGCCAAGTCGAGCGGCTTATCCGAGCGCGCTCCTGATCACGCGGCCATAGATGCGGGTCAGCGTGTGGATGTCGTCGATCGCCGCCGCTTCATCCAATTTGTGCATCGTCGCATTGGGCAGGCCGAAATCGACCACCGGACAGACGGCGATCAGGAAGCGGCCGTCCGACGTGCCGCCATGGGTGGACAGGCGCGGCTCGGCGCCGGTCTCGTCAGTGATCGCCTGGCGGACATAATCGTAGATCGGCCCCGGTGGCGTCAGAAAAGCCTCGCCGGAAATGAGTGCCTTCACAGTCGATCCCGGTGCGGCTTGCTGCGCAGTGCGCTCGACCAACGCGACCAGATCTTTACCGCGCTGCAGATTGTTGAAGCGGATGTTGAGCTGGACGATGCCGGCGCCGGGAATGACGTTGGTCGCGCTGCCTGGGGTGCGGACGTCGGTGATCTCCAGGTTGGACGGCTGGAACTGCTCATTGCCGTCATCGAGGTGCAGCGCGTTGAGCGCGCTGACCACAGCCGCCAGCTTCGGGATCGGATTGTCGGCGCGGTGCGGGTAGGCGACATGGCCCTGCACGCCCGGCACCGTCACCCACATATTGACCGAGCCGCGCCGCCCGATCTTCACAATATCGCCCAGCCGGTCCTCGGAGGTCGGCTCGCCGATCAGGATCATGTCCGGCTTGATGCCGCGTTCTGCCATCCACTCGATCAGCTTCGGCGTGCCGTAAGTGGCCGGGCCTTCCTCATCGCCGGTGATGATCAGGCTGATCGTGCCTTCATGCTCCGGGATTTCGGCGCAGGCCGCGACGAAGCAGGCAATCGAACTCTTCATATCGACCGCGCCACGCCCGTAGAGCAGGCCATTCTCCTCAGTCGGCACGAACGGATCGGTGCGCCAGCCGCCGCCCGGCGGGACGACGTCGAGATGGCCGGCGAAACCGAAATGCGGACCACCCTGCCCGCGCGTGGCGAACAAATTCTCGACCGGGCCGTCCGGGGCCTCGCCCTCGACCATGCGGTGGACGGTGAAGCCCAATGGGATGAGCGCGGCCTCAAGCACATCGAACACTTCGCCGGCGGCGGGGGTGATGCTGTGGCAGGCGATGAGTCGGGAGGCCAAGACGACCGGATCGAGGCTCATGCGCGGCGCTCCGCGCGGCGGCCCGCTTTATGGCGACTTACACGAAGTTCACACGGAATCGCGGGGGGGCTCTCCCCCGGTTCTGGCGCAAGCGGGACAAGGTGGTCGGAGCGGGAGAGCATGATCGTCATCGCCCCATCCAATCAGGCGGAATCCTATCGTGCAAGTGCGGGCCCGCAACAAAAGCCGCTCAGCCTGAGCTTGTCGAAGGCCTGTCCTAATTCCTAATACGCACCGCACGGAAGAAGTCGGCTCCTGGCCGACGTCGTCACGACCGGCCTGAGCGATTTTCGAGGAGCAAAACGTGCCCAAAATCGATCTCGACGCGATCCCGCAGACGAACGCCACCGGCTACCCGCCGCCCTACGACGCGCCGATGGCGAAGCGGCTCTATCGCCGCCTGGCCCCGGTCGCGGGCCTCACCGATTTCGGCGTCAGCCATGTCGTGCTCGAACCCGGCGGCATCTCCAGCCAGCGTCACTGGCACGAGGGCGAAGACGAATTCCTGGTGATGCTAGCCGGCGAAGCGGTGCTGATCGAGAATGAAGGCGAGACACTACTCGGCCCGGGCGATTGCGTCGCGTGGGCGAAAGGCGTGGCGAACGGCCATCAGGTGGTGAATCGCGCCGATCAGCCCTGCACCTTCATCGTGGTCGGCAAGCCTGCGGCGAGCGACTGCCACTATCCCGACATCGACCTGCATTTGCCGAAAGGCGGCCCGGCTTACACGCACAAGAACAGAACGAGCTATTAGAGTGACGGCAGCTGCTCGGTGAGGACTGCCTGATTGCTATTGCGGCCGTGCCAAGCTGGCCAATGCGCCCTCGATCTCCCGGTAGGTCCCGTCGATAATTCCGTTGCACGAGAAGCAAGGGCTAAACGTGCGAGGATCGTCTCGAGGCACTGGTCGAGGTTTGGGGCAGTATATGCCGCAGCCTCGCTAGCCACTGCGCATCGGCCATCGTGATTGAGCCGAATAATGTAGCTGCTGTTCCAGCCGACCAAGCTGCCGATCTTCGTCCAACCTTCAGCCCACAGGTCTGGCTGCATCAGCGCGAAGAGACTGTTCTGATCCGCGATTGAGATGGACGTAACCGCTTCGGGTGCGTGGTGCCGCGTGAGCACTTCGACATATCCGAAAAGTGAAATGCAATTGTCGAACAGCGCAGCCCCGTTCGCCCACTCGAGCCAGCCCAAATAGCTGGCAGGCAAGCGCTCAAACAGCTCCACGCGCGGTCGTTCAACAAGCGGCGCGTAGAGCGTGTGCAGATAGCCGAGCGACCGGTCGCCGGGCAGTTTCCTGATGAACCGGCTTCCGTTTTCAACCGTCAGGGACGAACTGTCATCGCATTCGAACAGGAGGTTTGCGAAGCTGGGTCGAGCCATAGCGCAGACGTTGCGAGCAGCGCGCTTGTCCGTCAACGCATCTCAGTTCGAACGTACCGATCCGAATACGCGCTTCATAAGGCAGGCTTGCGGACCGTAAGCGGCAACCTTCGCCGCCAGTTCAGCGGAACAGTCCACCGGCTCGAAACCGAGGGAGGTCCAATACGGTTTGGCGCCCTCCACCGCGATCAGTTCCGCCGGGTGTAGGCCATCTCGCGCGGCCAGTTCGAAAGCGCGCGCGACAAGGTCTCGGCCAATACCGGACCCCCTGCCCTCCGGAGACACGGCAAGATCGTGGATGAAGAGGATCTCACTGGGCGCTTCGGCGGGGAGGATCGTGCCGACCGGCGGGGGCGCGAGGCTAAGCCAGCCGTGGGCCAGCAGGTAAGCGACGAGTTGGCCGTCGCGGGTCGCGGCGAGGCAATAGCTCGCCTTCATGGCGATGCGGCTTGCGAAGGCCGCTTCATCCTCGCGCAGGAAGGCGGGATAGGCCTGCGCCTGGATGGCGAGCGCGGCGGGGATGTCGCCCGGTTCGAGGGGGCGGATGGTCGGTCGCTGGCCCGTGCCGCTCAATTGGTCGGCTGCTCGAAATTCTCGACCACCCAGGGTTCCTCCTGCGCGGCGGTGACCCATTCCATCAGCCAGGGATGGTTGAGGATCGCGCCGACATAGGTCTGGGCGAAATTGGGGACGCCGATCGAATGGGTGACGAAGCGCGTCACCACCGGCGCGAACATGATATCCGCCGCGCCGAACGTGCCGAACAGATAGGGCCCGCCGTCGCCATGCACGGCGCGGGCCTGCGCCCAGAGTTCGAGGATGCGCTTGATCTCGGAGATCGTGTGCTCGGACAATTCGCGCGGTTCAAACACCTTGCGGACGTTCATCGGGCATTCGCGGCGGAGGTTCGCGTAGCTGGAGTGCATTTCCGCGGCCATCGAGCGGGCCATCGCCCGCGCGCCGTCATCGTCGGGCCAGAAACGCGCGCGGTCGGTCTTTTCGGCCAGATATTCGATGATCGCGAGGCTGTCCCAGATCACCGTCTCGCCGTCCCACAGGATCGGCACCTTGCCGGCGGACGGAGCGAATTCGTCGCCCGCATGATCGCGGTCCCACTCCTCGCCGAACATCGGCACGGTGATTTCCTCGAACGGGAGCCCGGATTGCTTGACCGCGAGCCACCCGCGCAGGGACCAGGAGGAATAGGCCTTGTTGCCGATGAAGAGCTTGAGCAACCGACCTTCTCCCAGTCATCCGTCATTGCGAGCGGAGCGAAGCAATCCATCCTGATGAGTCAGAAAGCTGGATTGCTTCGTCGCTTCGCTCCTCGCAATGACGGAGCGTCATGCGGGGGGTCAAGCGAAAGCGGCTTCCAGCACGGCCGCGCGCAGCCGCTCGATGCCCAGGCCCCCTTCGCTGGAGGTGGCGATCACTTCCGGGTGAGCGGCGGCGTGCTTGCGGGCTTCCGCTTCGGTCGCGGCCAGGACTTCGGCGAGCGCGCTGGCCTTCACCTTGTCGGCCTTGGTCAGGACCAGGCGGTAGCTGACCGCCGCCTTGTCGAGCATGCCGATAATCTCGAGGTCGATGTCCTTGATGCCGTGGCGGCTGTCGATCAGCACCAAGGCGCGCTTCAGCACCTGCCGGCCGCGGAGGTAATCATTGACCAGCCAGGCCCAGCGCTTGGCCACATCCTTGGGCGCCTTGGCGAAGCCGTAGCCGGGCATGTCGACCAGTCGAAGCACGAGCGGATCGCCGACGTCGAAGAAGTTCAGCTCCTGCGTCCGCCCCGGCGTGTTGGAGGTGCGCGCCAGCCCGTTGCGGTTGGTCAGCTTGTTCAGAAGCGAGGATTTGCCCACGTTCGAGCGCCCGGCGAAGGCGATCTCCGGCACGGTCGGACCGGGCAGGAATTTCAGCTCCGGCGCCGATTTCAGGAAGGTGATCGGCCCGGAAAAAAGCTTCCGGGCCGTCTCCGTCAGGTCGGTTTCAGCTTCGGCCACGAGAGCTCGGCTTGCTGCCGAGGCGCTTGGCGCCCGGCTTTGCGAGTTGCGGCTTCGGGACCGGCGCGGGGGGCAGCGGCGGCTCGTCGGGCGGCGTCGAGCCACCCTTGCCGCCGGCCGGCGCCGGGGTCAGCTTCATCTCCGGATGGCGCGCATAGAGCAGGCGCTGCTGCGCGATCGAGAGGATGTTGTTGACCGCCCAATAAAGCTGCAGGCCGGCCGCGAACGGCGCCATGATGAACATCAAGACCCAGGGCAGGAAGCCGAAGATCTTGCGCTGCACCGGATCCGGGATCGGCGGGTTGAGCTTCTGCTGCAGCCACATGGTGACGCCGACGAGGATCGGCAGTACGCCGATCGCCACCACTGCGGGCGGATCGAAGGGCAGGAAGCCGAACAGGTTCACGGGCGTGAGCGGATCGGGCGCGGACAGATCCTTCACCCACAGAGCGAAGGGCTCGTGCCGCATCTCCACCGCGATGATGAGCACGCGATACAAAGCGTAGAAGATCGGGATCTGGATCAGGATCGGCAGACAGCCGGCCGCCGGATTGACCTTCTCCTCCTTGTACAGCTTCATCATCTCCTGCTGCATGCGCGGCTTGTCGTCCTTGAACCGCTCCTGCAGCGCCTGCACCTTCGGCTGGATCGCGCGCATCTGCCCGAACGAGCGGAATTGCTTCTGCGCGATCGGATACATGAGCAGCCGGACGATCAGGGTCAGGCCGATGATCGCGACGCCGAAATTGCCGAACAGGCCGAACAGCCAGACGAGCAGGCTGAAGATCGGGCGCATGAAGAATTCGTACCAGCCCCAGTCGATCGCCTTGTCGAGCGGCGTCGCCAGAGCGGTCTCATAGGCCTCCAGCACCGTCACTTCCTTCGCGCCGGCGAAGATGTGGCTGGTGTAGCTGAAGGTGTTGTTCTGGCCCGACTGGACCACGGTTGCCGGAATGGCGACGTCGGCTTGGTAGGAATCGCGATCCCCGGTGTGAAGGAGCCGCGCCTGCACCGACTGGTCCTGGCCCGGGATGATCGCCGCCAGCCAATATTTGTCGGAGAAGCCGAGCCAGCCGCCATTGCTGTTGAAGCTGCGCTGCCCTTCGGCGGAGATGTCAGTGTAATTGTTGTTGTAGTCGGCAGTGCCGTTGAACACGCCGACCGGGCCGACATGCATGGTCCAATCGTCGCGGTCGCGCGACGCGCCGATCCGGTTGATCAGCGAATAAGGCTTCACCGCGACCGGGCCGGCGCTGGCGTTGATCACCTTCTGCTCGACAGTGAAGAGATAATTGTCGTCGACCGACAGCTTGATCTCGAAGGTCAGGCCCTGGCCGTTATTCCAGCTCAAGGTCACCGGCGCGCCCGGCGTCAGGCGGTCGGCGCTCGCCGTCCAGACGGTGTCATTGTCGGGCACCGGCGTGTCGCCGCCCTCGCGGGCCCAGCCGACGCTGGCGAAATAAGCGTGCTCCGTGCCGCCCGGCGAGAACAAGCGGATCGGCGCGCTGTCGGCGGCGATCGTTTCGGTGTGGCGCAGCATGACGAGATCGTCGATCCGCGCGCCCTTCAGGTTGATCGAGCCGCGCAGGGCCGGAGTCTCCACCGCGACGCGCGGCGTTTCGGCCAGCACCACAGCACGGTCGCGATTCGAAGCCGGCGTATCCGCGGCGCCGGCCGGCAGACTGGCCGGCTGCTGCTGCGGCACCTGCTTGCCGTCCTCGAACTTGGTCGAGGGCTGCTCGGAGGGCGGGAACATCCAGCTCGACAGCGCACTCCAGCCGATCAAAACGAGCAGCGACAGAGCGATCGCCATGATGAGGTTGCGCGTATCGTTCACGGAAAATCCTTGGAGAGACGGAGGCTTGGGTCAGGGTACCGGGTCATGCCCGCACCCGCCCCAGGGATGACAGCGACCCAGCCGTTTGAGCGTGAGCCAGCCCCCCTTCAGCGCCCCATAGCGCCGAAGCGCGGTGATTGCATAGGCCGAGCATGAAGGCTGGAAGCGGCAGGAGGGCGGCAACAGGCGCGACGGCCCCTTCTGCCAGGCCAGAGCGATGAGGATGAAGAGCCGGGCGATCACGGCCGGTCACGGCGGCCAGGCTTGCGGAGGCGGGCCAGCGCGCCTTCGAGATCGGCGCGCAGCTGAGCATAATCGCGCTCGATCCCGCTCTGCCGGCCGATCAGGATATGATCCGCCCCGGCAATGCCGCTGTCCGGCAGGACCAGACGGGCAAGTTCGCGGAAGCGTCGCTTCATGCGGTTGCGAATCACCGCATTGCCGACCTTGCCGGATACGGTGATGCCGATGCCGATCGTGAGATCGCCGTCGTCGCGCGCGCGCAACAGCAGGACGAAGCCGGGCGTGGGCGCACGCCGGCCGCGATTCGCCGCGAGGTAATCGGCGCGCCGAACGACGCGCCGCAATGGGTGGGTTAAGCCGACAGCTTCTTGCGGCCGCGGGCGCGACGCGCGTTCAGGACCTTGCGGCCCCCGACCGTCGCCATCCGCGAACGGAAACCGTGACGGCGCGCCCGAACGAGATTGCTCGGCTGAAAGGTGCGCTTCATCGGTCATTCCTCAAAAATTCTGATCTAAAGAAAAAGGCCGCCACGGAGGACGGCTTTGCCGGCGCGCGTTAGCCCAAGGCCCTGTCCAAGTCAACGATAGCGGAGTCAACGTTGGCGATCCCCGAGCAGGCGGTCGCGGACTCGACGGCGGGAGCGCAATTCGCGGTGCCGGGCAATGGCCGGGTCGTTCTCGAACGATCTGGGCGGCGTCGCTTCGACATCGAAGGGAATGCCCTCGACCGCGTCTTCCGCCTTCGCCCGCGCCATGCGGCGGCGGTAACTGGGGCGGCGAAGGCCGAAATCGACCCAATCCCCCTTCTTCGGATGGGCGAGTTTGAAGCGGGCATATTTCTTCTTCACCCAGGTCGAGCCGCGCAGCATCAGGCCGAAGCCCAAAGCGAAGACGACGAGGCCGCCGGGACCGGGAATCGCCCCGACCAACGGCGAAATGATCACGAGCAGCAGCCCGCCCCAGAACATGCAGGCCCGCGCGAACAGGCCGCGCTTCAGTGGGCGCTTGATCATCTCTGGCGCGTCGGCCGTCATGTGGGGAATGTGGGGCATGCCCCCTTAAGGCGCAATTGCCGGGGCTTCCGGCTCAGCGTCTGCGCCGCAAAACGATGTAGAGCGCGCCCGAGCCGCCGTGGCGCGGATGGGCGCCCCGCACCGCCGCGATCGAGCCGGCATGACGCGACGCGCCGAGCCAGTCACCGACCGCGCCCCGGATCGCGCCCCGGCCGGACGGCTTGCGCGCTTCGCTGGGCGGCTTGCCGGTGATCAGCAGCAGCAAGCGCGCGCCGCCGGCAATGCCCTGTTCGAGCCGGCGGTCGAGCAGATCGTAGGCGGTGGCGAGATTGTGGCCGTGCAGGTCGACGGTCGCGTCCGGCTGAACCAGGCCGCGCGACAGACGGCGGTCCCAGCTGCCGTCCAACGTCTCACCCGGTGCGGGCGCAGGCTTGGCTGCCGGCACGGCCTTGGACGCCGGAGCGAGGCGGGCAGGCTTTGGCGCTGCCGCGACGGGGGGAGGAGCGGCCGGAAGTGCCGGCGCGGCCGGGCGCCTGTGGAGCGGCGTAACGCTCGCCACCACCTTGTCCCACAAGGCCTGCTCGTCCGCGCTGAGCCGGCGCATCACCTTTGCCCGGAGAGGCGCTCCAGCGTGCCGCGCGGAAGCAGGATGAACGCCCTGCCCCGCGCCTGCAGCGGCCCGGAAATCCGCACCGCTTCCTCGCCCGCGCCCCAGAAGGTGTCGAAGCGGTTGGCGCCGCGGATCGCGCCGCCCGTATCCTGCGCCACCCACAGGCCGTCCGCATTGGCATTGTCCATGTTGAACAGCAAAACCGGCGCACCATAGGTGATGAAGGTCGGATCGACCGCGACCGAGCCGCGCGGCGTGACTGGCACGCCCAGCGAGCCGATCGGGCCGGGCCCGGTCAGTTCGCGGAAGAAGACGTAGCTGGGATTTTCCCGCATCAGCGCGCGGCCGCCGTCGGGCTGGGCGCGCATCCATTGCTGGATGGTCTGCAGCGTGATCGGCGGCTGCAACTGCCCGCGCTCGCGCAGGATCCGGCCGATCGGCACGTAGCCGCGGCCATTCTGCTCGGCATAGCCGAGGCGGAGCACCCCGCCCTCGCGCAAATTCATCCGGCCCGAGCCCTGAATCTCCATGAAGAACAGGTCGATCGCGTCGGCCGCCCAGGCGATTTCGAGGCCTCTGCCCGCCAGCGCGCCGTCCATGATCTCGCCGCGGGTCAGATAGGGCTTTGTCATGCCCGGCGGGCGGCCATAGACCGGCACTTCGCAGCCCGGCTGGCGCGTGCGGCAGCCGTTGATCGTGGCTTCGTAATAGCCGGTGGCGAAGGCGGCGCCGTCGCCAATCTCGACACTCTCGAAATGGGTGGCGAAGAAACGCTCGGCGTCGCGCTCCGGCCAGCCGCGCGCGGCGGTGCAGGCCTCGGTCCAGTCGCTCGGCCGGGTCAGGCCGGAGCGGTCGTTGCGGCGGACGGTGCCGGCGCAGCTGACCCGGAAGGTCTCGAGCCCGCGCGCCGCCGCTTCTTGCGACAGGTTGAGATTGGCGATCGTCGGCCCCGGACGAAGCCCGGCATCGGCGGCGCGGGTCGAGCCGCGAGCGGCGACAGATGGCAAAGCGGCGCGCTGGGCCGAGGGCCGCGACGGCGCGGTCGGGCGGGTGATTGGTGGCGGGATCAGCGGCCGATCGACCACCACCGGCGGCTGCGGACGCGGCTGAACCACCGGCGGCTGCGAGGGCGGAATGACGCGCGAGGCGCAACCGGCGAGGATCAGGCCGGCGGCGAGGGGAAGGAAACGGAGCATGGCCCGGCAGTAACGGATGGCGACGTGGCGGTCACCCGTTTCGTGGCGGCGATGCAGTCAACTTGCCCCGCCGCAGAGGCGGCGCGGCGACAGTGCGAGGCGCTCAGTCCTCGATGTCGTCGGTTTCGACCAGCACCCAATTCGGGTCGTTGCTCGAAAGGTCGCGGCGGAAGGTCCACAGATTGTGGGCCGGGACCGCGTCGGACATGGAGCCCGCGAGCACATTGCCATCGCTGTCGCGGGTGACGGCGGCGATGAAGGCGTCGAAGCGGACCTCGATCGTCGCCACCTTGCGCACGACCTCGGCATTTTCGATCGCGGCGCGCTCGATCGCGATCAGGCGGTTGTCGAGCTTGTGGCCGGCAGCCTCGCGCTCGGCGATCGACTCGGCGAAAGCGGCGCGCACGTCGTCGCCGACATAAGGCACCAGCGCCGCGACATCGCCGCGCCACAAGGCCTCGAGGATCATCCGGTAGGCGCCCTGCGCGCCGTCGAGGAAGCGATTGGTGTCGAAGCTCGGATCGGCGGCGATCAGCGAGCGCAACGCCGCGGCCGAGCCCTTGTCGAGCGTCACCGTGACGGAATCGGGGATGGTGGCCGGCTCATTGGCCTTGGCGGCCTGCTCCGGCGTCGCATTGGGCTCCGGGCGGACGATGGGCTGCTGCTGCTCATGACCCGTGCGCTGGCCCAGCACCGAATAAAGGCGCAGGCCCACGAACAGGGCAACCATGGCAAGCAACACAATCTCGACGGTCAAAAGACACACTCCCGGCAGGCGAAACGCCTACATAGGCTTGTCGGGCCCCGGTTTCAAATGATTGCGCGGCAACCAGAACCGGCGGCGGGCCCGATTGCGTCCCCCAGCGGCTCCTGCTAGTCGCGCGCATCGCGTCGCCGCGGCACTTCGCCCGGCGCACTTATCCCACGAAATAGCTGAAGAGGTTCTGAACAGATGGCCGACGAACAGGGCGATAACGCGCTTGCCGATCTCCCGCTGGATGCCACCGGCGACAACAATGCGCCGCAGGTTGCCGTGATCGCGCAATATGTGAAGGATCTGTCGTTCGAAAATCCGAGCGCGCCGGGCGTCTATCAATGGCAGAGCCAGCCGCAGATGGACGTGCAGGTGAATATCGGCGCGGTCGGCGTCGGCGAGAATCTGCATGAAGTGCAGCTGAAGATCGACGTGTCGGCCAAGGCCCAGGAAGGCACCGCCTTCCGCGTCGAACTGCTCTATGCCGGCCTGTTCACGATGGCGAACATTCCCGACGAGCAGCTGCAGCCCTTCCTGCTGGCCGAGGCCCCGCGCCTGCTCTTCCCGTTCGCCCGCCAGATCGTCTCGGACACGGTGCTGCACGGCGGCTTCCCGCCCTTCCTGCTCGATCCGATCGATTTCGGCGGCCTCTACATGCAGCGCGCCGCGCAGGTGCAGGCCGGCGCGACCGGCGGCCAGGCCGGTGCCACCGGGCAGGCATAAGCCTACAATAAGAAGCCGCCCTTCCTGAGCTTGTCGAAGGACTGCCTTTTCTTTCTTACCAAGGTGGAAGAAGGACAGGGCTTCGACAGGCTCAGCCAGGACGGGGTTTCGATTTCGGTGAGCAACCAATGAACCTCGTCAAAGCCATCGGCACCATCGGCGGCCTGACCATGGTCAGCCGCGTGCTGGGCTTCGTGCGCGACATGATCGGCAGCCGCATCCTCGGCGCCAGTCACGCCAATGACGCGTTCAACGTCGCCTTCACTTTGCCCAACATCTTCCGCCGGCTGTTCGGCGAAGGCGCCTTCGCGTCCGGCTTCGTTCCCTTGTTCAGCCGCCGGCTGGCTTCGGGCGGGACCGAGGATGCGCAGAAATTCTCGAACGAGATTCTCGCCGTCTTCATGCCCACCTTGCTGATCGTCACCGCGATCTTCATGGTCGCGATGCCGGGCTTCCTGTGGCTGATCGTGTCGGATTATGCCGACGTGCCGGGCAAGTTCGAGCTTGCCGTCGAGCTGACCCGCTGGACCTTCCCCTACCTCATCTTCATCAGCCTGGTCGCCTTGCTCTCGGGCGTGCTGAACTCGCTGACCCGCTTCGCGGTCGCGGCCTTCGCGCCGGCTTTGCTGAACCTCACGCTGATCATCGGGCTGCTGGTGTCGCCGGGCGGAGATTCCCCCGACGAGCTGGCGGTGACCGTGCGCAACATGGCGATCGCGGTGCTGGCCGGCGGCGTGCTTCAGTTTGCTTTGTGCTGGTGGGCGGTGCGCAAGGCCGGGATTAGGCTGCATTTCGGCCGGCCGAAGCTGACCCCGGCGGTGAAGGAATTGCTGATCCTGATCCTGCCGGCGACGGTGGCGGCGGGCGTCTATCAGATCAGCCAGCTCTTCTACACCTTCTTCGCCTCTCAGCTTGGCGAAGGCGCGCTTTCCTATCTGAGCTATGCCGACCGGCTAAACCAGCTGCCGCTGTCGATCATCGGCACGGCGCTGGGTACGGCGATCCTGCCGTCCATCAGCCGCGCGATCGAGAAGAAGAACGAGGCCGCCGCCGCCGACATTCAGGCGCGCGCCTTCGATCTCGCCATGCTGCTCACCCTGCCGGCGTGCCTGGCCCTGTCCGTCACCGCGATCCCGATCATCGGCGCGCTCTTCCAGGGCGGCAATTTCAGCGTCGAGGATGCCAACACCACCGGCACGATCCTCTCCATCCTGGTGCTGGGCCTGCCGGCCTATGTGCTGGTGAAGGTGCTGACCCCCGGTTTCTACGCCCGCAAGGACGTGAAGACGCCGGTGCGGATCGCGATGGCGATCCTGGGCGGCAGCATCGTCGCGAACTTCGTGCTGATCCCCTTCATCGGCATTTACAGCCTGGCGACCGTCACCTCCGCCGGGGCGTGGCTGAACTTCCTCTTGCTGTTCGTGATCCTCGCCATGCGCGGCCATTTCACCATGCCGAAATGGCTGGTGTCACGCGTCGCGCGGCAACTGATCGCCGCGGCGGTGATGGGCGTCGCCTTGTTCTTCCTGCAAAACTATCTCGGCGACATCTTCACCGGCTCGGCCGGCAAGAGGATCATTGGCCTCGGCCTGATCGTCGGTACCGGCGGCATCCTCTATTTCGGCATCGCCTGGGTGATCGGCGGGATCGACAAGGATGATTTCAAAACCCTCTTCAAGCGCGCCAAACCCGAAGAAGCGCCGCTGAGCGAAGGAATTTAAGTGATGCGCCCCAACAAAATGAGGGTCGTCTCCGGCATCCAGCCGACCGGCAATCTCCACCTCGGCAATTATCTCGGCGCGATCAAACGCTGGGCGAAGATGCAGGATGAGGCGGAATGCTTCTTCTTCCTGGCCGATCTGCACGCGATCACCGTCCACAATGACCCGGCGGAGCTGCGCGCCAATGTCAGCGGCATGGCCGCGGCGCTGATCGCCTGCGGCATCGATCCCGAGCGCTCCTTGCTGTTCAACCAGGCCCGCGTGCCCGCCCATGCCGAGCTCGCTTGGCTGCTGAACGGCACGGCGCGGATCGGCTGGATGAACCGGATGACCCAGTTCAAGGAGAAATCCGGCAAGAATCGCGAGGGCGCGAGCGTCGGCCTCTATGTCTATCCGGTGCTGATGGCGGCCGACGTCCTGCTCTATCAGGCGACGCACGTGCCGGTCGGCGACGACCAGAAGCAGCATCTCGAGCTGGCCCGCGATCTGGCGACCAAGTTCAACACCGATTTCGACGTGGATCTGTTCACTCTCCCCGCGCCTTTGATCGGCGAGACGGCGGCGCGGATCATGTCCTTGCGCGACGGCAATGCGAAGATGAGCAAGTCCGACCCGTCCGATCTCAGCCGGATCAATCTGAGCGACGATGCCGACGCGATCGACGCCAAGATCCGCAAGGCGAAGACCGACCCGGAACCCCTGCCCGACAATTATGCCGCGCTGGCGGACAGGGCCGAGGCCCGCAATTTGGTCAGCATCTATGCCGCGCTGGCCGACCGGACGCAGCAGTCCGTGGTCGAGGAATTTGCCGGCCAGGGCTTCGGCGCGTTCAAGCCCAAGCTGGCCGATCTGCTGATCGAGACTTTGGGCCCGATCAGCACCCGGCTGGCAGAGTTCCAGCGCGACCCGGCGGCGCTAGATGCGATCCTGGAAAAGGGCGCGGAGAAGGCAGCGGCGATTGCAGCCCCGACCCTGAAAGGTGCATATCAGGCGCTTGGGCTCTCGGGCCGCGCTTAAGCGTTGATGAACATACAGGCGGCGTTCAGCCGTGCTGGACTAGGTAAACCGTTACAAAAGAACGGCGAATCGGTGAAAGGCTGATCCCCATGTCCATCAAGCTCACTCTCACGGCGTTGGCGGCTCCCGCGGCTTTGCTCACGCTCGGCGGCTGCGCGACCGGGTTTCCGGCGCAAGTTTCGCGCTTTTCCGCAATGCCCGCGCCGTCGGGCGAAAGCTTCGTGATCGAGGCGGCCAATGCGGAGAATCGCGGCGGCCTGGAATTCTCCCGCTATGCCGGGATCGTGCGGCAGCACATGATCGCGCAGGGCTATCGCGAGGCCTCCGGGCGCGCCGACGCCACTTTGGTGGTCAGCCTGGACTATGGCGTGGACGACGGCCGTCAGCGGGTGCAGGTCACGCCCGATCCGTTCTGCAGCGGCCTGCGTTGCCAAGGCTTCGGCCGCTTCGGTTTCGGCTTTGGCGGGCGGCCTTTCTATTCGCGCTTCGGCCGCCATCGCAGCCCCTTTTATTATGGCTGGAACGACAGCTTCTGGGGCGGCGACCGGATCGACACCTATGTCGTCTATCAAAGCTATGTCGACCTCGACATTCGCCGCGCCGCCGACGGCCAGGCGGTGTTCGAAGGGCTGGCGCAGGCCCGCTCGCGGACCAACGAATTGCCGCGGCTGGTGCCGAACCTGGTCGAGGCGATGTTCACCAACTTCCCGGGCAATAATGGCGAGACGGTGCGCATCACGGTCGACGACGACAATCGCCGCCGCTGATCCAGGGCGCCGGATCGTTGCGGCGCTGAACTAATCCAGATCAAACAAAGTCGCCGCTGGCCGCAACCAGTGGCGGCTTTGTTCGTTATTGGGACCAACACGTGCTGAGGAGGATTGTCATGACCGGCAACGCCCCCCGGCGCTACATCATCGTCGTCCCGCCCAGCGGTACGGCTGGCATTGGAGACGCGCTCCGCAAGGCCTATGCGCCTGAACCGAGCAAGCCGGTAACGATGTTCGAGCAGTTGATCGCCCGATTGGACAAGCTCGGATGATGATCCGCCGGGTCTGAAGAGAGGGAGCAAGGCCGCGGTCTTGTTCCCTTTTTCTTGTTTGTTTCACGATGATTTAGCCAAATCTTGAAGATTCGCGACTTACCCTTCCACCGGGGAAAGTTGTCGGGCCGGAGCGACCGGCCGACGCTCGGGAGCAGGCTGGTTGATCGACCTATCATCGCGTGACTTGCTGCGCGCCGGCCTGATCTGGGCCGCCGCATGACCGCGCGCTGCAAACCCGAGCCGAGCAACGAGCCCGTCGTCCCCGACATCGGCGAGGAAATTGTCTGGGTCACGCTCGACCAATTGCAGCTTGGCATGTTCGTCCATCCGCTCTCACGCAGCAGCTTCCTGCTGCGCCACAGCCGCGACCTCGAGGCGCTTCGCGAGAGCAAGGTTGTCGGCATGTTCGTCGATCTGAAACGCTCCGCTTTGCCGAGGGAGCGCGAGGTCCCGCCAGCGCTCGCCGACGAGGTTCCCGCGGCCGAGGAACCGGCGCCCGTCGTCGTCATACCGCCGCGCGCACCCGCCAAGGGCAGCACCGCCGCACAGCGCCGGGCCGCACAATTCGATCGCGCCGCGACCACGCTGGCGCGGCTGCGCGCGCCGGTCTGCACCCTGCTCGACGAGGCCCGGCTGGGCAAGGCGATCGGCGGCGGGGCCGTCGCCGCCATCGTCGAGGAGGTCAACGCCGCGGTCGCCGACAATGCGGCCGCGATGATCAGCCTGGCGCGGATCCGCGACAGCGACAGCTTCACCTACGCCCATTCGATCGCGGTCTGCGCGCTGATGGCCAATCTCGCCCGGCGGATGGATCTGGACTCCGGCTCGCAGCAGGAACTCGGCACCGCCGGGCTGCTGCACGATGTCGGTAAGATGCTGATCCCGAAGGACATATTGAACAAGCCGGGCAAGCTGAGCATCGCCGAGATGGAAGTGATGCGCACCCACGTCGTGCGCGGACACGAATTGCTGAAGAAGAGCGGGAATTTGCCCAAAGCGGCGCTGGAAGTGTGCCTCAGCCATCATGAGAAAATGGACGGCACCGGCTATCCGGAAAGACTGGTCGGCACGCAGATCAGCCTCGCCGCGCGGATGGGCGCGGTCTGTGACGTCTATGACGCCGTCACCTCCAACCGCCCCTATAAGGAAGCCTGGTCGCCGGCCGAATGCCTGGCCAGCATGTTCAGCTGGGAGGGCCATTTCGACGAGGACATCCTGTCGAGCTTCATCCGCAGCGTCGGCATCTATCCGGTCGGCAGCCTGGTGCGGATGCAATCGGACCATCTCGCCATCGTCGTCGAACAAGGCGAGGGCGATCTCACCAAGCCGATCGTGCGCATCTTCCACAATATCGCCGCCGACTCGCCCGTCTCACCGCGCGACCTGTCGCTGGCCGATGCCAAAGGCGATGCGATCGTGGCGCGCGAACAGCCCAAGAAATGGGGCTATGACGATTGGGAATGCTTCTGGCCGCAATTGCTCGTGGCCTGAGCGCCGATGGGGACTGCCGTCAGCCGAAGCGCTGACGGGATCGAAGGGCGTGTGCCTCAGCCTTCGAGCTGGCGGGTCAACAGACGGATGTCGTTGTCCAGCTCATTATCCTCGCTGCGCAGCTGCTCGATCCGCTTCACCGCGTGGATCACCGTGGTGTGATCGCGGCCGCCGAAGCGCCGGCCGATTTCGGGCAGCGAGCGCGGCGTCAATTGCTTGGACAGATACATCGCCACCTGACGCGGCCGGGCGACCTCACGGGCGCGGCGCGCGCTGGTCATCTCGGCCTTGCGGATGCGGTAATGCTCCGAAACCTTGGTCTGAATCTCGTCGATCGAGATTCGGCGCTGATTAGCGCGCAGGATGTTGGCCAGCACCTCGGAAACGAATTCCAGGCTGATCTCGCGATTCTGCATGACCGCATAAGCCGCGATCCGGTTCAGCGCCCCTTCCAGCTCACGCACGTTGGAACTGATCCGCCGGGCGAGGAAACCGACCACATCCTCGGGCACCTGCACGTCGGGCAGGGATTCCAATTTCTTGTGGATGATGTTCAGGCGCAGCTCGAGATCGGCGGCATTGATGTCGGCGACCAGGCCCCAGGACAGGCGCGACAGGATGCGCGGCTCGATCCCGTCCAGATCCTGCGGCGCGCGGTCCGACGAAATCACCAGCCGGCGACCGGCCGAGATGATCTCGTTCATCGTGTGGAAGAATTCTTCCTGGGTCGATTCCTTGCCGGCGATGAACTGGACGTCATCGACCATCAGCAGATCGGCGGAGCGCAATTGCTGCTTGAACGAAATCGTGTCGTTGCCGCGCAATGCGGCGACGAATTCGACCATGAACTTTTCGGCCGACATGTAGATGATCTTCGCGCGCGGCCGCAGGCGGTGGAATTCGTGGCCGATGGCGTGCAGCAAATGAGTCTTGCCGCGGCCCGTGCCGCCATGGAGGAACAAGGGGTTGAAGGCGACCTTGTCCGCGCTCGCCAGCGTCCGCGCGGCGTTGAACGCCACTTCATTGGCCTTGCCGACGACGAAATTCTCGAACCGGTAGCGCGGCTCCAGAGCGACCGAATAAGCGCAAGTCTGGCGCGGCTCCTCGGCCGGCTCGGGCGCCGGGATCTGGATGGCGGCGGCGGTCACCGGGGCGGCCGGGCCGACGCCGATGCGAATCTGCCGGACGTCGCTGCTCTTGGCCTTCCAGGCCAGCGCCAAACGCTCGGCATGGTGGCTCTGCACCCAATCGGCCATGAATTTGGACGGGAGGCTCAGCATCAGAGTGCCGGTCGACGGATCGAAGCCGCCAAGCGCGATCGGACGGAGCCAGGCGTCAAACATGCGCGCGCCGCAATCCCGCCGAAGGCCGGCGCGAATCGCCTCCCAGGTCTGCTCGATTGCTTCGCCGCCTCGCATCGTCATCTCCGACGTCGCTTCGCTGGCCGGTCCTGCCGCCACTTGTGACACCCCCATCTCTCTCGCCGCTCTCTGGCGGCCTTCAGGCACGCGCATCCCCCCACGCAGAAACAGCTGTTCCTGCGCATCGAACCTGTCGATTTTCCGCTTCTCACCGGACCGAAACGCGCCCGGCGAAAGTCCGTTTAGGAACGCCGGATGAGTCGGCGCAAGTCATAAAATTTTCGCGCGAGGCAGATTAATTGATTGACGCGCATTTCCGCCGTTTTTGGCCTTCTGGGCCGATTTCAACGGCTTAGGCGGAATCGGCCAATGTGACGGATTTGCGAATCGCGCATTTCCGCCAATCCTCGCGCGCAGCAAAAAACCCGCCGGCTGCGCGCCGACGGGTTTGCATGCGATGAGCGCTGAAAAGCGGGGTCAGGCGAGCGCCGCAACCCGCTTGCTCAGCCGCGACAGCTTGCGCGACGCGGTGTTCTTGTGGAGCACGCCCTTGGCCACGCCACGCGCCAGTTCCGGCTGCACCTTCTGCAACGCGGTCTTGGCCTCATCCTTGTTGCCGCTCGCCAGCGCCGTCTCCAGCTGCTTGATGAACGTGCGGATGCGGCTGACGCGCGCGCCGTTGATGATTGCGCGGCGATCGTTGCGACGGATGCGTTTGCGTGCCTGTGGCGTGTTCGCCATGGAAGAGGTGCCTCGTGATGAAGAAATGAAAAGGGCGCGGCAAAACCGCACCCGCTCGGCGCGCTCCTTAAGCGCGAAGGGGCCCGAAGGTCAAGGTCTTGTCCGTTACTTCTGGCAACGCCCGCAATAGAAGGTCGAGCGGCCCGAATCGACGCGCCGTTTCACGATCCCGCCGCAGGTGGGGCAAGCCTGCCCTTCCCGGCCATAAACGCGCCAGTCGCTGGAGAAATAGCCGAGCTCGCCATTGGGCTGGACATAGTCGCGAAGCGAGGAACCGCCGGCCGCGATCGCCTTGGTCAGCACAATTTTCACCGAATCGGCCAGCCGCTCCAGCCGGGCGAGGCTGATCCGCCCGGCCTCGCGCGCCGGCGAGATGCCGGCCAGGTTCAGCCCGTCGCAGACATAGATGTTGCCCAGTCCAGCGACGATCTTCTGGTCGAGCAGCATCGCCTTGATCGGCGCTGCCCGGCCGGCCAGCGCCTGTTTGAGATAGGCCCCGTCGAAAGCATCGCCGAGCGGTTCGGGGCCCATCTTCACGAAGGGCGGGTAGGCCGCGATTTCATCGGTGCGCACGATGTCCACCGAGCCGAAGCGGCGATGATCGTTCAGCGCCAGCACCCGCCCCTCGTCCGTTTCGAGCACGACATGGTCATGTTTGCCGATCGAGTCCGGATCGATCCGCCAATGGCCGGACATGCCCAGGTGGAAGATGAGCGTGTCGTCGCGGTCGGTCTCGATCAGCCCATATTTGGCGCGGCGGCCGAGGCCGGTGACGCGCGCCCCGGTCAGCCGCTGGCGCAGGTCCGGCGGGAACGGCCAGCGCAGGTCGGCACGGTTGAGCTGAAAGGAGGCGATGCGGCGCCCCTCCAGCACCGGCCGCAATCCGCGCACCGTCGTCTCGACTTCGGGCAGCTCAGGCATATTGGCACGTGCACTTCATCCTTCTCCCCTGCTAGAGGCCCGCGCCATGGACAAGGTGTCTTTCGGTCACGAGGATGTCGCACCGGCGGAAAAGACCGCGCGGGTGCATGGCGTCTTCTCGTCTGTGGCCTCCAGCTATGACGTGATGAACGATCTGATGTCGGGCGGCATGCACCGGCTGTGGAAGGACGATTTCGTCCGCCGGGTGAAACCGCGCGCGGGCGAGGCGATTCTCGACATGGCGGGCGGCACCGGCGATATCGCCTTCCGCATGGCCGCGCGCGGCGCGAGCGTGACGGTGGCGGACATCAATGCCGACATGCTGGACGTGGGCCAGCAGCGCGCGGGCAAGCGCGGCATCGAAGGCCTGGCCTGGGCAGTGGAAAATGCGGAGACGTTGAGCTTCGCCGACCGCGCCTTCGACGCTTACACGATCGCCTTCGGGATCCGGAACGTCACCGACATTCCGGCAGCGCTCGCCGAGGCGCATCGCGTGCTGAAGCGCGGCGGGCGCTTTTTCTGCCTGGAATTCTCCACGACGACCTGGCCGGGCTTTTCCGACCTCTACCGCACCTACTCGCGCCGCATGGTCCCGAAGATCGGCGAAATGGTCGCCAAGGATGCCGACAGCTACCGCTATCTGATCGAATCGATCGAACGCTTCCCGGACATGCAGGCCTTCGCGGCGATGATCCGCACTGCCGGCTTCACCCAGGTGAAGGCCGAGCCGATCCTGGGCGGCCTCGTCGCCATCCACAGCGGGTGGAAGATCTAGACGTGCGCGCTCCTCATTTGCCCGTCATCCCAGCGAAAGCTGGGATCTCGCTTCTTGAAGGCAGAGAGATTCCAGCTTTCGCTGGAATGACGAAGGGAGTCGGATGACCTCTTCCGTCACCCACGTCTTCCGCCTGCTCCGCTGGGGCCGCACGCTCGCCCGCCACGGCGCGCTGACCGGGATCGAGCGCGACCGGGCGACGCCGCCGCCGGTGCGCCGCCTCGCCCGCATCGCCCGCTTCGGCGCGCGCGTGCCGAAGAAGCCGCGCTACACCGAGGCGTTCGTCGCGATCGGCCCGGGCGCGATCAAATTGGGCCAGGCGCTCGCCACCCGCGCCGATCTGGTCGGCGACGAGGCGGCCATCGAGCTGCAGACGCTGCAGGACCGGCTGCCCCCTGCCCCGTTCGACAAGGTCAAGCGCCAGGTCGAGACGGAGCTGGGCAAACCGCTGGAGCAATTGTTCAGCGAATTCGACCCCGTCCCCGTCGGCGCCGCGTCGATCGCGCAGGTCCACCGCGCCGTTACGACTGACGGCCGGCTGGTCGCGGTGAAGGTGCTTCGCCCCGGGATCGAGGCGGAGCTGGAACGCGCGATCGAGACCTATGAATGGGCCGCGGCGCGGGTCGAGGGGATGGGCGGCGAGGCGGCACGGATGCGCCCCCGCGCGACCATCGCCATGTTCAAGCAATGGACGGCGCGCGAGCTGGATCTACGCCGCGAGGCGGCTTCCGCGTCGGAACTGCGCGAGAATATGGTCGCCGAGGCCGATTTCCATGTCCCCGAGATCGACTGGAGCCGCACCGCCCAAAGGGTGATGACGCTGGAGTGGATCGAAGGCGTGAAGCTCAATGACCGCGCCGCTTTGATCGCCGCCGGGCACGATCTGCCGAACCTCGCCAAGATCCTCGTCCGCGCTTTCCTGCGCCAGGCGGTGGTCGACGGTTTCTTCCACGCCGATCTGCACCAGGGCAATCTGTTCGCCTTGGCCGACGGCCGGCTGGCGGCGGTCGATTTCGGCATCATGGGCCGGATCAACCGCCAGGCGCGGCTGTGGCTCGCGGAAATCCTGCACGGCCTGATCACCGGCAATTACCGCCGCGTCGCGGAGATCCATTTCGAGGCGCAATATGTCCCCGGCCACCACAATATCGACGAGTTCGTGACGGCGCTGCGCGCGGTCGGCGAGCCGATCCGCGGCCTGCCGGTGAAGGACATCTCGATCGGCAACATGCTGGAAGGCCTGTTCAAGATCACCCGCGATTTCGACATGCCGGTGCAGCCGCATCTGCTGCTGCTGCAAAAGACGATGGTGATGGAAGAAGGCGTCGCGACCAGCCTCGACCCCGAGATCAACATGTGGGACACGGCCTCCCCCTTCATCACCGAATGGGTGCGCAGTGAATTGGGCCCGGAAGCGCGGACGGCCGACTGGCTGATCGAGAATTTCCGCAACCTCGCCCGGCTGCCCGAGCTGATCCGCCGCATCGACCATTATTACCCCGCTCCGGGCGCCGCCCCGCCGGGCCTGCCACTGCCGGATGTCGTGGTGGTCAAGCCGTTCGGCTGGTGGCGCTATGCCCTGACCGGGCTGATTGCGGGCGGGATTGGCGTCGCGGCGACATTGCTGATGACGTAGCGCCGACGTTGACCTTGGGGCGCTACGCGCATAACTTATGCGCATGAATATCGAGCGCAAAGTCGAGAAGGCCCCCCGCCGCGCGACCAACGTGTCGCTGCCAGCCGACCTGGTAGAATCGGCCCGCGGGCTCGATATCAACATTTCCCAGGCCTGCGAGAAGGGTCTCGCCGCCGAGGTGAAGAAGGCGCGCGAGGACAAATGGATCGAGGAGAATTGGGACGCGATCCAGTCTTCCAACGCCTATGTCGAAAAGCACGGCCTGCCGCTCGCCAAATATCGGATGTTCTGATCACGTGGCGCAGTTCGACGTCTTTCGACCGGCCAGCGGCGGCGAATTGCTGCTCGATTGCCAATCCGACCTCCTGCGTCATCTGAACACGCGCTTCGTCGTGCCGCTGATGCCGCTTGATCGCGCGCCGACTCCGGCGGCTCGTCTCAACCCGTTGATCGAGATCGATGGCGAGACGCTATCCATGGTCACCCAGTTTGCCAGCTCGGTCCCGAAGGGCGAGCTCAGGGATTCGATCGGCTCGGTAGAGGATCGCCATTATGACATCGTGCGGGCGATCGACTCGCTGATCGGTGGGGTCTGACCATGCACGGCAAACGAATCCTCCTGATCGTCGGCGGCGGGATCGCGGCCTACAAATCGTGCGAGCTCATTCGCTGGTTGCGCAAGGCGGGCGCAAGCGTGCGCTGCGTGCTGACCGATGGCGGCGCGCAGTTCGTGACGCCGATGACGCTCGCGGCGCTTTCCGAGCAGCCGGTCCACACCTCGCTCTGGGATCTGAAGGACGAGGCCGAGATGGGCCATATCCAGCTCAGCCGGCAGGCGGATCTGGTCATGGTCTGCCCGGCGACGGCGGATCTGCTGTCGGCGATGGCAACCGGACGAGCGGACAGCCTCGCGACGACTTTGCTCCTGGCCACCGACAAGCCGGTGCTGGCCTGCCCGGCGATGAACGTGCGGATGTGGCTGCACGCGGCGACCCAGCGCAATGTCGCGCAGCTTCGCGCCGATGGAGTCACGATTCTCGATCCCGACGACGGCGAGATGGCGTGCGGCGAATTCGGCCCCGGCCGCTTGCCGGAGATCGAGCGCATTGGCGCGGCAATCCAGGGCATGCTCTCCGGGCCAGGCCGGCTGGCCGGCAAGCATGTGCTGGTCACCGCCGGCCCGACGCACGAGCCGATCGACCCGGTGCGAGTGCTGGCTAATCGTTCCTCTGGCAAGCAGGGCTTTGCGATTGCCGAGGCGCTGGCCGGGCTCGGCGCGCGGGTGACGTTGGTCGCCGGGCCGGTGGGGCTGGCGACGCCGCGCGGGGTCGACCGCGTCGATGTCGAGACCGCCGCGCAGATGCTGAGCGCGGTCGAGGCGGCTTTGCCTGCCGATGCAGCGGTGATGACCGCCGCGGTGGCCGACTGGAAGGTCGAGGCGGCGACGACCAAGCTCAAGAAGAGCGCCGGGCCGCCGGCTCTCGCTTTTTCGCCCAATCCCGACATTCTCGCGACGCTCGGGAGCCACGCCGAGAGGCCCGGGCTGCTCGTCGGCTTTGCGGCCGAAACCGGCGATGCTGCGGCCGAGGCGCGCGCCAAGCTGGTCCGCAAGGGCGCCGACTGGATCGTCGCCAACGACGTCGCCGCCGATCCGATGGGCGGCGACCGCAATCAGGTGACGATCGTCACCGCGTCCGGCGACGAACGCTGGGAACGGCTGGGTAAGGACGAGATCGGCCGCCGGCTGGCCGCGCGCATCGCCGATGCGCTGGAGAACGAGACACTATGATCGAAATTGCCTGCAAGCGCCTGCCGCATGGCGAGGGCCTGCCTTTGCCCGCTTATGCCAGCGAGCATGCCGCCGGGCTGGACGTGGTCGCGGCGGAAAGCCTGACGCTCGCCCCCGGCGCGCGCCACGCGGTCGCCACCGGCTTCGCCATCGCCATCCCGAACGGTTACGAGGTGCAGGTCCGTCCGCGTTCCGGCCTGGCGCTGAAGCATGGCATCACCTGCCTCAACACGCCCGGCACGATCGACAGCGACTATCGCGGCGAAGTGAAGGTGATCCTCGCCAATCTTGGTGATGCGCCGTTCGACGTGGTGCGCGGCGAGCGGATCGCGCAGCTCGTCCCCGCGCCGGTGCTGCGTGCCGCCTTCGCCGAGGTCACCGACCTGGACGACACTGCCCGCGGCGCCGGAGGCTTCGGCTCCACCGGCCGCTGAGATGGCGCTCACCGACGACCAGCTCGACCGCTATGCGCGCCACATCGTCCTGAAGGAGATTGGCGGCGCGGGTCAGGCCAAGCTGCTGGCGAGCAGCATCGCCGTGATCGGTGCGGGCGGGATCGGCTCGCCCGCCATCCTCTATCTGGCGGCCGCCGGGGTCGGACGGCTGCGGGTGATCGACGACGACGAAGTCTCGCTCGACAATCTGCAGCGACAGGTGCTGTTTGGCACAGGCGATGTAGGCGCGCGCAAGGTCGATGCGGCGGGCGCGGGGGCGGCGCGGCTGAACCCCGACATCGTCTTCGAAGGCGTGGCGGAGCGGCTGACGCCAGCCAATGTCGCCACGCTGATCGGCGACGTCGACCTGATCCTCGACGGCTGCGACAATTTCGCCACCCGGCTCGCCGTCTCCGACCACAGCGTCCGCGCCCGCATCCCGCTGGTCTCCGCCGCGATCGGCCAGTTCCAGGCGCAAATCGCCACCTATCGCGGCTGGGAGCCGGACCGCCCCTGCTACCGCTGCTTCGTCGGCGATGCCTTCGACGCGGAGGATTGCGACACCTGTTCCGAGCTCGGCGTCCTCGGCGCCTTCGCAGGGCTGGCCGGCAGCTGGGCGGCGATGGAGGCGATCCGCGCGCTGACCGGCTTCGGCGACGACCCGGCCGGCAAGCTCCATCTCTTCGACGGCCTGAAACCGGGCCTTCGCACGCTCAGGATCGCGAAGGATCCGCATTGCCGAGGGTGCGCCCCGGCAGGCTGAGGCTAGCCGCCGATGCCGAGCAGCTCGATGCGGAAATACAGGGTCGAGTTGGGCGGGATCGGGCCGGCGCCGCGGGAGCCGTAGCCAATTTCCGGCGGGACGAGGAATTCGTAGGTGTCGCCGACATTCATCAGCGGCACGCCTTCCTGCCAGCCGACGATCAATTGCGGCAGCGGGAAGGTGACCGGGGTGCCGCGCGAGCTGTCGAACTCGGTGCCGTCGGTCAAAGTGCCGGTGTAATTAAGCGTGACCACGTCGGTCGGGCTGGGCTTCGGGCCGGTGCCGGGACCGGCAACCTTGCGATAGCGCAGGCCGCTCGGCGTGCTCTGCCACTCGCCCTGAGTCATGTCGGTGGCCGGTGCGGCCGGGGCGACGCCGGCATTGCCATTGGCCGGAGCGGTGGTGTTGGCCGCTTGCTGGCCCCCGCAGGCGGCGAGAGCGAGCGCGAGCGCCGGGACGGTGAGAATTCGCAACTGCATCACTTCTTCTTTCCTTTGGCCGGAGCCTTTTTGGCCGACGCCTTCTTGGGCGCGGCCTTGCGGGCCGGTTTCTTCTTCGTCGCCGGGCCCTTGGCGGCCCGCTCGTCGAGCAATTGCGCGGCCTCTTCCAGCGTCAGCGCGTCGGGCGCAACCGATTTCGGCAGGGTCGCATTGGACGTGCCGTCGGTGACGTAGGGCCCGAAGCGGCCTTCCATCAGCTTGATCTCGAGCTCGGTGCGCGGATGGGCGCCCAGCACCTTCAACGGCTCGCGGCTGCCCCGGCCGCGGCCACCGCCGGCGGCGGCTTCGGCGAGCTTCACCACCGCCGCGTTCATACCGGTCTCGAACACCTCGTCGGTCGAGCCAAGCTTCGCATATTTGCCGTCATGGGCGAGATACGGACCGTAGCGGCCGATGCTCGCGGTGATCGGCTTGCCCGTCTCCGGATGATCGCCGACGGTGCGCGGCAGCGAGAGGAATTTGAGCGCGATCTCCAGCGTCGCCTCGGCCGCCGGCACGTCCTTGGGCAAGGACGCACGCTTCGCCTCCTTGCCGTCGCCGAGCTGGAAATAGGGGCCGAAGCGGCCCGAGCGCAGCGACACTTCGACGTCATTTTCATCGACGCCCAGCACTTGCGGACCGGTATCCTCCGCGCCCGCCTGCCCGCCTTGCGCGAAGCGGCGGGTGAATTTGCAGTCCGGATAATTCGAGCAGGCGACGAACGCGCCGAAGCGGCCGCCGCGCAGCGCCAGCCGCCTCTCGCCGCAGGCCGGGCACAGGCGCGGATCGCTGCCGTCGCCCTTGTCCGGGAACAGGAAGGGTTCGAGGAAGGCATCGAGTGCCAGGGTGATGTCGGAGGGCTTCTGCTCCATCACCTCGGCGGTCTTCGGCTTGAAGTCGCGCCAGAAGGCATCGAGCACCGCCTGCCAATCTGCCCGACCGCCGGAAATATCGTCCAGCTCGTCCTCAAGGCCGGCGGTGAAATCGAAGCTCACATAGCGTTCGAAAAAGCGCTCCAGGAACGCGGTCAGCAGCCGCCCGCTCTCCTCCGGCCACAGCCGATTCTTTTCGGCGCGGACGTAATTCCGGTCCTTAAGCGTCTGAATAACCGAAGCATAAGTGGAGGGGCGCCCGATTCCGAGCTCCTCCATCTTCTTGACCAGGCTGGCTTCGGAATAACGCGGAGGCGGCTGGGTGAAATGCTGCTCGGCCGTGACCTTCTTCTTGTCCGGCGTGTCGCCCTGGGCGAGCGCGGGCAGCTTTTTCTCGTCGTCCGCTTTCTCGTCGTCCGTGCCTTCCTCGTAGAGCGCCAGGAAGCCGGCGAAGCGCACCACCTGCCCGGTCGCGCGCAGGCCATGCTTACCGCTCTCGTCGGCCAGTTCGACCGTCGTGCGCTCGAGCCGAGCGCTCTCCATCTGGCTCGCCATCGCGCGCTTCCAGATCAATTCGTACAGCCGCGCCTGATCGCCCGAGCCGGCATGGTCGCGGCCGAAATCGGTCGGGCGGATCGCCTCGTGCGCTTCCTGCGCATTCTTCGCCTTGGTCTCGTAGACGCGCGGCTTGCCGGGGACATTGTGCGGGCCGAAGCGATGCTCGATCGCGACGCGGGCAAGATGCACCGCCTCCGCCGCCATCTGCACGCCGTCGGTCCGCATGTAGGTGATCGCGCCGCTTTCATAGAGGTCCTGCGCCACCCGCATGGTCTGCGCCGGCGACATGCCGAGCTTGCGCGACGCCTCCTGCTGCAGGGTCGAGGTGGTGAAGGGCGCCGGCGGATTGCGCATGAACGGCTTGGTCTCGACCGAGGCAACGGTGAAACTGCCGCCCTCGACCGCCGCCTTGGCGCGCATCGCGGTGCCTTCGTCGCCGATGGTCAGCCGGTCGATCTTGTCGCCATCGAAGCGCACCAGCCGCGCGGCGAATTCGGTGCCGTCGGCCGCGAGCGTCGCGGTGACGCTCCAATATTCCTGCGCTTTGAACAATTCGATCTCGCGCTCGCGATCGACGATGAGGCGCAGCGAGACGGACTGCACCCGGCCGGCCGATTTCGCCCCGGGCAGCTTGCGCCACAGCACTGGCGAGAGGGTGAAGCCGACCAGATAATCGAGCGCGCGGCGGGCGCGGTAGGCGTCGATCAAATCCTCGTCGAGCGCGCGGGGCTTGGCCATCGCCTCGGTCACCGCCGCCTTGGTGATGGCGTTGAAGGTGACGCGCTGAACATCCGCCGGCAGCGCCTTCTTGTTGCGGAGGATTTCCTGCACGTGCCAGCTGATCGCCTCGCCCTCGCGATCCGGATCGGTGGCGAGGATCAGCGTCTCGGCCTTCTTCGCCTCATCGGCGATGGCGCGGACCTGCTTCGACTTATCGGCATAGGTTTCCCACTGCATCGCGAAGCCGTCGTCCGGATCGACCGAGCCATCCTTGGGCGGCAGATCGCGGACGTGGCCGTAGGAAGCGAGCACGCGATAGCCGCCGCCCAGATACTTCTCGATGGTTTTCGCCTTGGCGGGCGATTCGACGACGACGAGCTTCAACGCGGTACCCCTATACGTGTGTACGCGTACGAGGGTGGCGAGCGGTGCGGCCTGTCGTCAAGCGGCTGTGTGAACCCTCAGCGGCATTGCACGCGATAGCCGCTCACCCGATCGTTCCACTGCGGTCCGACATAGCCGATCCGGTCGCGCCACTGCACGTTGCGGCCCTGGAAGTTCACATGCTCGTAGCCGGTGAAGGTGCAGCCGGGGCGGCATTCGAGCGACGAGATGCGGTCATTCCATTCGCGGCCGATTGACGGCACCACCGCCCCTTCGCGAATCTCCTCGCGGCGGCCGGCGAAGCCGACATTCTCGTAGATAGTGCAGGCCGGCGCGCGATTGCCCCAGCCGGGACCACCGGGACCGCCTGGACGCCCTGGAGCGCCGGGACGATCGTCGCCCCAATTCCCGCCGCGGCACTGCACCCGGAAGGCGCTGATCCGGTCGTTCCATTGCGGGCCGACGAAACGGGTGCGGCCCTCGTAGCGGGTCTGGCGGCCGCGAAAATTGGCGTCCTCGTGCGCGACCAGGACGCAGCCCGGGCGGCAGTCGACCGACGAAATGCGATCGTTCCAGCGGCGGCCGACAAAGGACTGGGAATCGTTGCGGCCCAGCGCCCAGCGCTCGCCCGCATAATCGGCATGTTCGTAGACGGTGCAGGCGGCATTCTGCTGTCCGCCATCCCAGCCGCCGCGCTGCGCGTCCGTCGCATTCGCCGCAGCGAAACCCCCGCCGATCACGCCCGCCGCAAAGATCGCGCTGATACCGAACCGAACCATGCTCGCTCCTCCCCAAATCGTTGCGGTCCCAGAACCAAATCAGGGGCCGCGTGGCAAGAGTCACCGCCTAAGCCAGGCTGACCCGACCGCCCGCGTGGCGCTCCAGCCGGCCGGCCAGTTCCAGTTCCAGCAATACCGTCTGCACGATGGCAGGCGGCAGGGCGCTCTGGCGGATCAGTTCGTCGACCGGCACCGCGACCGGGCCGAGCAGGTCGATGACCGCATTGCGTTCTGTATCCTCCGCGTCGGCCGGGACCGGATCGCTGGTGAAGCCGTCGCGCCGCGCCGCGACCGCGCCCGGGTGGATCGGGGCGAGCGCTTCCAGCACGTCGTCGGCATTCTGCACGAGCGTGGCACCGTCGCGGATCAACAGATTGCAGCCCTGCGCGCGCGGATCGAGCGGGGAGCCGGGCACGGCCATCACCTCCCTGCCCTGCTCCGCCGCCAGCCGGGCGGTGATTAGCGAGCCGGACTTTGGCGCCGCCTCGACCACCACCGTCCCGGCCGCGAGCCCGGCGATGATGCGGTTGCGATAGGGGAAATGGCGGGAGCGCGGTTCGGTCCCCGGCGGCTGTTCGGCCACGAGCAGGCCGTGTTCGGCCACCGCCGCCTGCCGCGCCTCATTTTCGGGCGGATAGACCACGTCGATGCCGCCCGCGATCACGCCGATCGTGCCGGTGGCAAGCGCGCCGTCATGGGCGGCGCTGTCGATCCCGCGCGCCAGCCCCGACACCACCATTGCGCCGCGCTCGCCCAGCGCCTGCGCCAAGATGCGGGCGAAGCGGCAGGCGGCGGCGGACGCGTTGCGCGCGCCGACCATGGCGATGCATTGCCGCTTCAGAAGCGCCACATCGCCCTTCACGATCAGGGCCGGCGGGGCGGAGTCGACCTGGGCGAGCAGATCCGGATAATCGCTTTCGCCGAGAAACAGATAAGACGCGCCAAAGGCCGCGACCTGGGCCATTTCGCGCTCGATCGCCGCCCGTTCTGCGAGGCGCGGTGCGCGCCCACCGCCGCGCGCAGCCAGATCGGGGATCGCCGCCAGCGCGCGTTCGGCCGAGCCGAAGCGGGCGATCAGCTGCGCGTAAGTGATCGGCCCGATATTGTCCGAGCGGATCAGCCGAAGCCGATGCGCCGCGTCGGACGGCAGGCTCATGCCGGGTCGGGCTCCGGATCGACGTCGTCCTTCTTCGCGCCGATCTTCGGTTCGGTGCCGGCGATAAGCCGCTGGATGTTGCCGCGATGCTTCCAGCCGATCAGCAGCGCGATCGGAACGAAGAGGATCGCCAGATCGAACGCATCTAGAAAATAAGCGAAGACCGGCGTCATTCCGACCGCCGCAAGCGCGCCCGCGGAGGAATAACGGGTCATGAAGGCGACGCTCAGCCAGACGAAGGCGGCAAGCAGGCCGAGCGGCCACCAGAGCGCGAAGGCGATGCCGAAGAAGGTCGCGACCCCCTTCCCGCCCCTGAAGCCCAGCCAGATTGGGTAGCAATGGCCGACCAGCACGGCGGCGGCGGCGACATGTTCCAGCCACCACGGATTGCCGGCTAGCCAGCGGACCAGCAAAACCGCCGCAATGCCCTTGCCCGCGTCCAGCAACAGGGTCGCGGCGGCCAGGCCCTTATTGCCGGTCCGAAGCACATTGGTCGCGCCGATATTGCCGGAGCCGATCGCGCGGACATCGCCAAGGCCGGCGGCGCGAGTCAGCAGCAGGCCGAACGGGATCGAGCCGAGCAGATAAGCAAGCACAGCCACGATCGCGGCCAGTGCATATGGCGATTCCAGAAGCTGCCCCATCGCCGCCTGCCTAGCCGATGCGCGGATGCGGCGCTACGGCGCTGCGCATGGCCGCGCATCGCCCCATTCTGATCTTCGATTCCGGCGTTGGCGGCCTGTCGGTGGCCGGCGCGATCCGCGCTTTGCTCCCCACTGCGCCTTTGGTCTATGCCGCCGACAGCGCGGGCTTTCCTTATGGCACCAAGCCGCCCGAACTGATCGCGGCGCGCGTTCCCGCTCTGCTCGGCCGCCTCGCCGAACGCCACGACCCGGACCTGATCGTCATCGCCTGCAACACCGCCTCGACCATCGCGCTGGATGCGGTGCGCTTCGCCCTCGATCTGCCGGTGGTCGGCACCGTACCCGCGATCAAGCCCGCCGCCGCTTTGTCAAAGACACGCGCGATCGCCGTGCTCGGCACCGATGCGACGGTGGTGCAGCCCTATGTCGACAAGCTCGCAGCCCAGTTTGCCAGCGACTGCCTGGTCATCCGCCACGGCTCGGCCGAGCTGGTCGAACTGGCCGAGGCGAAATTGCGCGGCGAGCAGGTGGACCCGGCCCGTTACCGCGCCATCATGCAGGCGGTGCTCGCCAGGCCAGGCGGCGAGCGGGTCGACACCGTCGTCCTGGCCTGCACCCATTTCCCCTTGCTCCAGGCCGAGCTGGAACAGGCCGCGCCCCGGCCGCTCGCCTTCGTCGACGGCAAGGAAGGCATTGCGCGGCGAGTCGCCTTCCTGAGCCGCGACAGGGTCTGGCCCGAGACGGCCGGCGAGGGTATCGCGCTGTTCACGGGACGGGACACCAATCTCGACGCCTATCGCCGCGCTTTCGTCGATTACGGGTTTACCCGGATGGAACGGCTTTGATTGGCCGCATTAATTGAGAATCGTTCTCGCTCGCCTTTCGCGGTCTCCTTCCGCTATGAGGCGGCGGGGCTTAAGGACCGAATAGTGGATTATCAGCGCATCTTCGCGGACGCGATCGACCGGCTTCACGCCGAGGGCCGTTACCGCGTGTTCATCGATATCTTGCGGAACAAGGGCGCCTTCCCCAACGCGCGCTGCTTCGCCGGCCACAATGGGCCGAAGCCGATCACCGTGTGGTGCTCGAACGATTATCTCGCCATGGGCCAGCATCCCAAGGTGATCGCGGCGATGGAAGAGGCGCTGCACGATGTCGGCGCCGGCTCCGGCGGCACGCGCAATATTTCCGGCAACAGCCATTATCATATCGAGCTGGAATCCGAGCTTGCCGATCTGCACGGCAAGGAAGGCGCCCTGCTCTTCACCTCGGGCTATGTCTCGAACGAGGCGACGCTCTCCACGCTCGCCAAATTGCTGCCCGGCTGCATCATCTTCTCCGACGCGCTGAACCACGCGTCGATGATCGCCGGGATCAAGAATTCCGGCTGCGAGAAGCAGGTCTTCCGCCACAACGATCTGGAGCATCTCGAGGAATTGCTCGCCGCGGCGCCGGCCGACGCGCCGAAGCTGATCGCCTTCGAAAGCGTCTATTCGATGGACGGCGACATCGCGCCGATCGCCGAAATCTGCGACCTGGCCGAGAAATATGGCGCGCTGACCTATCTCGATGAAGTCCACGCGGTCGGGATGTACGGCGCGCGCGGCGGCGGCATTTCGGAGCGCGACGAGGTCGCCCACCGGCTCGACCTGATCGAAGGCACGCTGGGCAAGGCGTTCGGCGTGATGGGTGGCTATGTCGCGGCGTCGAAGAACATCATCGACGTGATCCGCTCCTATGCCCCCGGCTTCATCTTCACCACCTCGCTCTCGCCGGTGCTGGTTGCCGGCGCGCTCGCCAGCGTGAAGCATCTGAAGGCCTCCAGCGCCGAGCGCGAGGGCCAGCAGGCGTCCGCGGCGAAGCTGAAGGCGATCCTGTCCGACGCCGGCCTGCCGGTGATGGCCACCGAGACGCACATCGTGCCGTTGATGGTCGGCGATCCGGTGCAGGCGAAGCGGATCAGCGACATCCTGCTCGCCGAATATGGCGTCTACGTGCAGCCGATCAATTATCCGACCGTGCCGCGCGGCCCGGAGCGGCTGCGCTTCACCCCCCGCCCCGCCCCTGACGACGCGGTGATGCGCGCACG
>JAFAEG010000105.1 GCA_023424095.1 Pseudomonadota bacterium
CGCCACCTCGCGCGCCGTCGCCGGGGCCGCCACCCGCACCCGCCAGGCGCTGACCGTGCGATCGGGCTTCAGCCGCGCCTCGAGCCGGGCCATTGCGGCGGGACGGTATTTGTCGCCGCGTATCTCCTCCAGCCGCGACCAGGCGAGTTGCACCGGCCGCGCCAGCTGCGCCGCCATGACCACCGCCTGGCGGATCGCATCCATCTCGAACTTGCGGCCATAGCCGCCGCCGGCCTGGGTCGGATAAATGGTGACGTCGCTTTCGGCGAAACCCAGTTCGGCCGCTGCCGCCGCACGGGCGAGGCTCGGCGCCTGGGTCGGCGCCCACACTTCCAGCTTTCCGCCATTGACTCGCGCGGTCGCGGTCAAAGTCTCGGGCGGCGCGCCGGGAGCGAGGCCGACGGCATAGGTCGCGCTCGGCCCATCGCCGCCGAGCGCCGAATCCGGATCGCCGCTGCGGTGGAACCAGTCGACAGAATCGTCCGCCGCCAGCGCCGCCGCCAGCGCCGCGTCTATCGTGCGCGTATCCGCCCGGTCACCGTGAATTTGCCAGGTCGGCCGCATCGCCCCGACCGCGCGCTCGGCCGCCCATGTGTTGGTCGCCACCGCGCCGACCCAGGACGGATTCTGGAAAGTCGCCAGCGCCTCGGGAATCGCATTGGCCGCATCGCTGTCCGCCGCGAGCAGATGCGCCCCCGGCGGAGCGACCAGCACGGCGGCGAAGACCATGTCCGGCAGCCGGATGTCGCCCGCGAACAAGGCCGAGCCATCGACCTTGCCCGGCGCATCGAGGCGCGGCAGCGGCTGGCCGATCAGGCGGTGGTCGCGGCCGGTGCGCAGCGGCACCTCCGCCGGCAGGGACTCGCTGGCCGCCGCCTCCGCCAGATCGGCGAAGGCGATCGCCTCATCGCCGCGCCAGACGAAGCCCGAATGGGCGGAAAGCTCGCTTGCCTCGACGCTCCATTGCCGGGCGGCGACCGCAGTCAGCAAATGCCGCGCCGCCGCCCCCGCCTCGCGCAACCTTCCTTCGAAGGCGCGCACCGAGGTCGATCCGCCGGTCAGCGCCATGCCGCTGCGCGTCGCCACTTCCTTCGCCGTCCAGCGCCGCACCGGGCCGAGCGCTTCCGGCAGCGCGCCTTGCGACAATTCCTCGGCGAGCAATTGATTGACGTAGAGCGGGTTCAAAGGCGCCGGCTCGACCGCGACGCTGCGCCAGTCCGCGCCCAGTTCGTCGGCCAGGATCTGCGGCAAGGCGGTCATCACCCCCTGCCCCAGCTCGGTCTGCGGGACGATCACGGTGACCTGGCCGTCCTTGCCGATCTTCAGGAAGGCATTGAGGATCGTCTCGTCCGGCCCGGCGACGAGATTCTCGCGATAGCGGCGCGGCCAGAGCGTCCAGGCGAGCGCGAGCCCGACGCCCACGCCGCCGCCGATCAGCAGCGTCCGCCGGCTGATCCCGCGTCTTTCTCCGTCGTCCCCCGCTCGTGCCATTACGGCCCTGATAAGCGGAGCCGGGACTCGCGGCTAGCGCCCTTGATTCGGCGGTGCGATTTGGGGCATCGCGCCGGCATGGCTGCACGCATCTATCAGACGACGAAGAACGCCCTGCAATCGGGCAAGGCCCGCGCCGGCAAATGGGTGCTGGAATTCGAATCCGGCGCCCGCCGCCGCGCCGACCCCCTGATGGGCTGGTCCGGCGGCGCCGACACGCAGACCCAGGTGAAGCTCACCTTCCCGACGCTCGAGGCCGCGAAAGCCTATGCCGATCGCGAAGGCGTCGAAGGCGTCCACATCGTCCCGGCGGCGCCAGCCAAGCTGAAGCTGCAAAGCTACGCCGACAATTTCAAATAGGGCCTAATCCTCCCTGTGAAGCGAAGCTTCATGGGGAGGGGGACCGTCCGGCGCAGGCGGATGGTGGAGGGGCAAAGCCGCCCCGAACGGCATCGAGTATCCCGGCGAGAGCGCAGTCGGCATCGGCAAAGATATGAGCCGCAGGAATGCGAAGCACTGTGAGCCCCATCGCTCGCAACGCATCGTCACGCGCGAGATCGCGCTCGGCCACCTCTGCGAAATCGTGCGCATCACCATCAATCTCGATCACAAGCTTCGCGGGCGGGCAGTAGAAATCCGCCACATAGCGGCCGACCGGATGCTGGCGACGGAACTTGAAACCATCGGGCCGCTGGCGAAGATGATTCCACAGGATCACCTCCGGCGGGCTCATCGCGCGCCTGAGCGCCTTCGCCCGCTTCACTGTCGCCTTCGACGTCGCGCGCATGGCCCCTCCACCACTCGCTTTGCGAGCGGTCCCCCTCCCCATCCTCGCTTCCGCGAGGACAGGGAGGATTTGTCAGCGCAGCAAGCCCACCCCCTCAATCCTCCCTGTGAGGCGAAGCCTCATGGGGAGGGGGACCGTCCGCCGCAGGCGGATGGTGGAGGGGCAAAGCCGCCCCGCATCTTCAAAGGCTAGCGAAGACCAAGAGAGATTCCAGCTTTCGCTGGAATGACGGCGTTTAGCGCGTCCCCATCATCCCGCCGCCCAGCAACAGCAGCAACCGCACGTCGATCGCGCAGCCTTCGGCGCGTTTGCCGGCGATGAAGTCCGCGACGTCGCCCAGCTTCACCTGGTGGACGATGATATTCTCCCCCTCGATCCCGCCGCCCGGACCGACGCGCTCCAGCTCTTCGGCGCGAAGCAAGGTGAAGGCCTCCGACGCCATGCCCGGCGAGGAGAAATAGCGCCCCAGGTCCACCATCCGGCCGGCGCGCCAGCCCGTCTCTTCCTCAAGCTCGCGGATCGCCGCCGCCTCGGCCGCTTCCTCTTCGCCATCGTCGCCGATCAGGCCGGCGGGCAGTTCGAGGCACATGCTGCCCAGCGGCACGCGATATTGTTCGACCAGGAGCACCGATCCCTCGTGCACGGCCAGGATCACCGCCGCGCCGATGCCGCGGGTGCGGGTCACATATTCCCACCGGCCGCGCCGTTTCGCCGCGATGAAGCGGCCTTCCCACATCACTTCTTCGGGCAAGTCCGCGTCGGGAGTCACAATTCGACCACCCGGTCCGGCAATTCGTTCAGATCGTCGGCACCGCGCGGCAGATGTTCGGCCAGCACGCCGCCGACATGGCCGACCGCGAGCGCCATGCCGTGGCCGATCCTGCCCTGCCGCACCTCGTCGACCATCGCCGCCATCGCCGCGCCCCACACTTCGGGGTCGACCTTGGAGGTGATCGCCTGCTCGGCGACGATTTCGGCGCGATGCTCGGCCATGGACAGATAGATCAAGATGCCGGTGCGGCCCGTCGTCCGCCCTTCGCAGGTGGCGCGGAAATGCGCGATCGCCCGCGCCCGCACCCGGTTGGTCTTAATGAAACGGGGCGTCAGCGCGCGCAGCAAGGGCGGCCAGCCGAAGGCGAGCCGAACCAGCAGGAAGGCCAAAGCCATGCTGACGATCAGGGCCAGCATGATGCTGCCGCGCGTCCACTCCCCGTTCCAGCCGAGCAGCAAGGCACTCCACCAGTCGATCCAGCTCGCCGGCAGCAAGGCCAATTTCACCGGCACGGCGAGCATCGCCAGCGCCGCATAATGGAGCGCCACGTCGCGATAGGAATCGGATTCCGCCGCGACCAGGGTGACGATCTCGCCCGACGTGTTCGCCTCCGCCGCCGCGACCGCGTCGCTGACCAGCAGGTGGTCGGCATCGCTCAACAAGGCCATTTCACCACCCTCCCGAGGCGCCGCCGCCACCGAACGAACCGCCGCCGCCGGAAAAGCCGCCGCCACCGCCGCCACCACCGCCCCAGGAGCCGCCGCCCCACGAACTGCCGCCGCCACCACCGCCGCGGCTGCTTTCACGGGCGGCTTCGGCCGCGGCATTGACGATGCTCCACATGATCACTTCGCCCCAGCCGCTGCTGCCGCGCCGGTAGCGCCGCCGGCGCGTCTTCCCGCCGAGCAGGGCGGGCAGCAGGAAGAAGACGAAGATCATCCCGAACACGAAGAGCGGGATCAGCCAGCTGTCATTGTCGCCCTGCTGGCTGCCGCGCCGCTCAAGGGTCGCCGCCTTGGCCCGCTCCTCGGCCACTTCAAGCGGCGCGCTCAACTGCTCGATAATGCCGTCGACGCCCGCGACGATCCCGCCCGGAATGTCGCCGTCGCGGAAGCGGGGTGTCACCCGGTCGCGGATGATAATCCACGCCATCGCGTCGGGCAGGATCGCCTCGACCCCGTCGCCCACCTCGATCCGCACGCGGCGTTCGTTCGGCGCGATCAGGAAGATCACGCCATTATCGGCCTCGGCATTGCCGATCTTCCAGGCCCCGCCGAGCGCGAAGCCGAAATCCTCGATGCTGTAATCCTGCAGGCTCGGGACGGTGACGACGACCAATTGCCGCGTCGTGTCGCGCTCGAGCGTCTCCAGCTTCGCGGTGATCGCCGCCTCCACGTCGGGCGGCAGCAAGTCGGCCTGATCCACCACCCGCCCGGTCAGCGCCGGCAGATCCTGGGCCGCGGCCGGGAACGCGGTCAGCGCCAGCAGCAGCGCCAGACCGAAACGGGCGAGCAGGTTCACCGGCTGAAGTTCACCGTCGGCGCAACTTCGGCACCCGGCGCGGCTTCAAATGGCGTCATCGGCCGCGAGCCGTAGATCACCCGCGCGCCGATCACCGACGGGAAGGTCCGGATCGTCGTATTATACTCCCGCACCGCGTCATTATAACGCTCGCGCGAGCGGGCGATGCGGTTCTCGGTGCCTTCCAACTGCACCATCAGGGTCTGGAAATTCTCCTGGCTGCGCAGCTCCGGATAGGCTTCCTGCAGCCGCTGCAGCGTCACGTTGATGCGGTTCTGCGCCTCCGCCAGCCGAGCCATCGCGCCTTCGTCGTTCAGCATGTCCTGCGTGACCTGCACGCGCTGCGCATTGGCGCGCGCCTCGGTCACCTGGGTCAGCACCTCGCGCTCCTGCGTCGCGAAGCCGCGCACCGTCTCGACCAGATTGCCGATCAGATCGTTGCGCCGCTGCAGATCGGCCTGGACGTTCGCCCAGGCCGCCTTCGCCGCCTCCTCCTTGGTCGGAATGGAATTGATCCCGCAGGCGCTGAGCATCAGCAAAGCGGGGGCCATGACCAGAAACAGGCGGATGCGTGGCATTTGCGAACCCTCGCGCTAAAATAGGTGCATCGGATTTAGGCCGTTCGTTCCGGAGCGGCAACAGGGAGGCTGTTATGTTGTCAGGGTTCAAAGCGTTCATCATGCGCGGCAACGTCGTCGATCTCGCCGTCGCGGTGATCATCGGCGCCGCCTTCACCAAGATCGTCACCTCGCTGACCGAGGATGTGATCATGCCGGTGGTCGGCTGGCTGTTCGGCGGCCTCGACTTCGCCAATCGCTTCATCCTGCTCGGCAACGTGCCCGCTGGCGTCGACCGCGGCGATTATGCCGCGCTGAAGGAAGCCGGCGTGGCGATGCTCGGCTACGGTGCCCTGATCTCGGCGGCGATCAACTTCCTGATCGTCGGCTTCATCATCTATCTGATGGTGCGCGCCATCGCGAAGGCGATGCCGAGCAAGGACGTCCCGGCCGAGGCGGAGCCCGCCGACATCGCGCTGCTGCGCGAAATCCGCGACGAGCTGCGGGCTGGCAAGGCCCAAGGCTGACCTCCTTAAGCCCTCTCCCCCATGGGAAGAGGGAGTCAGGCAGCGGCACGCAATTGCGCGCACTTCAAATCCCGCATCAAATCCCCTATATGCGTACGTGCCGGGGCAACCCGGCTATGGCGATAAAGGCCGGCGTAAAATAGGCACAGCGGACCCGGGGGCAGTACCCGGCGGCTCCACCACCTCGCCGCACAGCGACACGCATGAAGCGTGCCGCCGAGCGGCTCAGCTGATGGGGCCGAACCAGGATCGACGTGTGTTGAAAGGCGCTGCGCTTTCGCCCGGAATGGGTCCACCGTGACGGCCCATATACAAGTGCCAACGATAACGAGGCGCTCGCGATTGCGGCCTAACCCCACGGCCTAACGGCCTAAGGTTAGACGACAAAAGCGCGGTTGGACCGAACCGGGCAACAGAATCGGATTCCAGCGGTACGGGAGGCACCGGGCAACAGAAGCCTCCCACTCACCTCCCGCGCCGGGCAACAGAATGCCCATTTGGGCATACCAACTTCCCCTCCACCCCCTTACCGTCATCCCAGCGAAAGCTGGGATCTCACTTCTTCTGGGCAGTCTTCAGGACAATGAGATTGGCCACGCCGAACTTCGTTTCCAGCTTTCGCTGGAATGACGTAGGATGGTGGAATGCGCTCGATCTTTGCTCTCGCCGCCCTCGCCAGTCTCGCCGCCTGTGGCTCTAGCGAAGCCCCGGTCGCCGGCAACGACACCGCCCGCATCAACGATCAGATCGCGGCCCAGGCGAACGAGATCCGCAGCCAGGCCGACAATGGCGCCGCCGCGATCGAACAGGCGCTGGAGAATGAGGGCGCGGCCCTGTTCGAAAGCCGCAACAGCCTGCTGAACGAAGCCGCCAGCAACACCGCCGGCGCCGCCGCCCCCAACAAAAGCCAGCGCTAGCCGCCCCCGCGGCGCCGGCCCGCCACCGCCGGATGCAAGCGCCGGCCGGCCGTCACCCCCGCCCCGGCGCCTCACCCCCTAGGCCAGCTTCCCCGCCACCCGCATCGCCTCGATCGCCTCCAGCTTGCGGATGATCCCGCCGCGCACCTCGGCCAGGCTGCGCGGCCGCCGCCAGCGCCCCCATTGCCCGTCCTCCTTGCCGCGCCGCCGCTTGAACATCTCGACCAGATAGAGCGCCTCGCTCACCGTCATTTCGCGGATCGGCGAATCCACCGGCGCCTCCTCCCCGGCCAGCACCAGCCCGCCCGTCTCGACCAGAGCGAATTCCAGCTTCACCACCGTCTCGTCGATCACCGCGTCCCAGGCCTGCGCGAACCGGTCCCAGCGGTGGCGGTGATTATAGGCCGATGCCGGGCTCAGCCCGACGACGGCGCAGGAGGCCCTGACGTTCGCCGTCTCCCCCAGCGCGCGCAGGAAGCGCCGCTCGCTCGTCGCCGTCCACTGCTTCACCCGCGCCCGCCCGATCTGCACCAGCCGCCGGCTATTCCCGCGCGGCCCCGCCCGGGTCCCCCGAATGATCAGCTCCTGCCCCTGATGGTAGCGTGGGCGCGGCCTACCTTCCCCTCTCCCGGTCCCGGGAGTTTCGGGTCGCGGCAGCCGGCGGCACTCTCGG
>JAFAEG010000118.1 GCA_023424095.1 Pseudomonadota bacterium
AAGTTCAGGGTGACGATGATGGGATGGGCCGCTTCTGATCGCTTCCAGACCATCCTACCCTGAAAGGGTAGGAATTTACCGTCGCTCTTGGTCGTTTCTTGCCAGTGACAGCAGGTGTCATCCTGACGAAAGTCAGGATCCATTCTGCGCTGCGACGGATGGGGAGCGTTGAATGGATCCCGGATCAAGTCCGGGATGACGACGATGGTGAGGGCACCTCTTGATCATCAGCGGGCAAAATCCGTTATCGTCGTGACTTCGCCATGCCCGCAAGGACGCAAAAGGGCGCCGGACCGGGTGGTCGGGCGCCCTTTTCTTTACTGTCGCGCGGTGCTGGCCGCGCGCGGGGTCAGGCTTCGCCGAAGACGCGGGCGAAGATGGTGTCGACCTGGCGGAAATGATAGTCGAGGTTGAACTTGTCCTCGATTTCCTGTGCGCTCAATGCCTTGGCGACATCTTCGTCGGCCTTGAGCAGTTCGAGCAGCGAGAGCTGACCGTCGGATTCCCAGACCTTCATCGCGTTGCGCTGGACGTAGCGATAGCTGTCTTCGCGGCTAACGCCGGCCTGGGTCAGGGCCAGCAGCACGCGCTGCGAGTGGACGAGGCCACCCATCTTGTCGAGATTCTTCATCATCCGCTCGGGGTAGACGAGCAGCTTGTCGATCACGCCGGTCAGGCGGCCGAGCGCGAAGTCGAGGGTGATGGTCGCGTCGGGGCCGATATAGCGCTCGACCGAGGAGTGCGAGATGTCGCGCTCATGCCAGAGCGCCACATTTTCCATCGCCGGCAGCGCATAGCTGCGCACCATGCGGGCGAGGCCGGTGAGGTTTTCGGTGAGGACCGGGTTGCGCTTGTGCGGCATGGCCGACGAGCCCTTTTGCCCCGGCGCGAAATATTCCTCGGCCTCCAGTACTTCGGTGCGCTGCAAATGGCGCACTTCCGTCGCCAGCCGCTCGATCGATGAGGCGATCACGCCCAGGGTCGAGAAGAAGGCGGCGTGGCGGTCGCGCGGAATGACCTGCGTGGAAACCGGTTCGATCGCGAGACCCAGCTTGCCGGCGACATGCGCCTCCACCCGCGGATCGATATTGGCGAAGGTGCCGACCGCGCCGGAAATGGCGCAAGTGGCGATTTCGGCGCGGGCGGCGATCAGCCGCGTCCGGTTGCGGTCGAATTCGGCATAGGCCTGGGCCAGCTTCAGCCCGAACGTGACCGGCTCGGCATGGATGCCGTGGCTTCGGCCGATCGTCGGCGTCAGCTTATGCTCGTGCGCCCGCCGTTCGATCACCGCGAGCAAGGCGTCGAGATCGGCGAGCAGGATGTCGGTGGCCGCTGCCAATTGCACCGCCAGGGCCGTGTCGAGCACGTCCGAACTGGTCATGCCCTGGTGCAGGAAGCGCGCCTCCGGCCCGACATTTTCGGCCACCCAGGTGAGGAAAGCGATCACGTCATGCTTGGTGACCGCTTCAATCTCGTCGATCCGCGCGACGTCGATCGCCGGCCCGGTCCGCCACCAGGCCCAGACCGCCGCGGCGGCTTCCTTGGGCACGGTGCCGAGCTCTGCCATCGCGTCGAGCGCATGGGCCTCGATCTCGAACCAGATGCGAAAGCGGTTTTCCGGCGACCAGATCGCCGTCATGTCGGGGCGGGAATAGCGGGGAATCATGGCGAACCCTCTAGGCAGGAGCCTCGGGGAAGTCGACACATGGACCGGGCTGAAAGCGTGGATTCAGAAAGCGGGTCGTAGGTTTCCCCGCATTCGGCGTGAGGGAGTACGAAGATGTACGAAGCGATTCTGGCGATCCTCCTCACCGCCGCGGCGCAACCCGCCGAGGATTGGCAGGAGGTCACGCAGAACGACCGCGGCACGGTGTCGGCGGACGTCGCCTCGAAGCAGCGCGCGGGCGACATCGTGACGCTGCAGACCCGCACCATGTTCGCCGAGGCGCTGGCTGACGGCACCGCTTCGGTCACCGTGCGCATGCGCTATGATTGCCGCCGGAATCTGTCCGAGACGCTGGCCGTGACCATGGTCGGAGCGGACGGCGCCGTCATCCTGTCGCAGGACGTGCCGGACGATCAAAGGCAGATGGAGCCGATCGTCGCCGACAGCCCCGACGCCGCGCTTGCCGGCTTCGCCTGCCGTCCATAAACGGACAGAAACCGAGAAATCGGGGGGAAATCGATGCTCATGTCTTCCATCTGGGGAGCGGCAATGCTGGCCGCGTCCTTCTCAACAAGCAGTATGCAAGCTGAAGAGAGTGCAAACTGGCGTGAGGTGAGCCGCAACAGCCGCGGACCCGTTTTTGTCGACACACGGTCATTGCGCCGCGACGGGCATCGTTTCACCATCCGGAGCCGCGCCGACCTCACTCAAGCGCTGGATAATGGTACGAAGACGATGTTCGCTTCGTTCCAATTTGATTGCCGCGCACGGACTGTCATGCTCCTAGACATTCACTTCCTCGCCGCCGATGGGAGCACTGTCGCGCAATCCGAGGTGCCTTCGGATCAGCGCCGAGTTGAGCCCGTCCCTTCAAGCGCGCCGAACCATGCGGTGCTCCAGCTGTACTGCGAGTAGCGCGCTAGATCAGTCCCATCGCCCGCAGGCTCGAATGGCCCTTCGCGCCGACGATGATGTGGTCGTGCACGTCGATCCGCATATGCTTGCCGGCGTCGATTAGCTCTTTGGTCAGCCTTATGTCCTGGGCGCTGGGGGAGGGGTCGCCGCTCGGGTGATTGTGGACGATGATCAGCGCGGTCGCCTGGCAATCCAGCGCCCGGCGCATGATCTCGCGGACATGGACGGCGCTTTCGTCGACGCTGCCTTCCCACATCGCCTCGTCGCGGATCAGCATGTTGCGGTTGTTGAGGAACAGCACCCGGACCCGCTCGACGGCGAGATGCGCCATGTCGGCGCGCAGATAATCGAGCAGAGCCTGCCACGAGCCCAGCACGGGACGTTGCGTCACTTCCGACTTCAGCAACCGCAACGCTGACGCCTGAGCAATCTTCAGCGCCGCGACCGCGCCGTCGCTCAGGCCGCTGAGCCGCTGGATCGTATGCGGGTCGGCGCTCAGCAGGCCACCGATACCACCGAAATCCTCGATCAGCTTCTTCGCCAGCGGCTTGGTGTTTCGGCGGGGGAGGGCGAGGGCGAGGAGATACTCGACCAGCTCATGATCGAGCAGCGCATCCGGCCCGCCCTCGAACAACCGCTCGCGCAGTCTTGCGCGGTGGCCCGTGCCGTCAATGCCGAGTTCGGATTCGCTCATCCCCAACCCCCAACTCCGTCATTGCGAGGAGCGGAGCGACGAAGCAATCCATCCCGTGCAGGTCGAAGGGGATGCAAGGCCATCAGGATGAATTGCTTCGCTTCGCTCGCAATGACGTGAGAAGGGGCGTCGCATGTGTTGACTCGCCTACCCCCCCTCCCTAAACGGGCCGCGCCTTGGCGGGCTCGCCGCTCGGCAGATGCGCTCGCCCGCTCCGGAAGGGGCGGAACGGAGAGAAGCATTGGCCGAAAAGGAGCCCGGGCTGGACCCCCTCGACGAGGATGCGCGACTGGATTCGCTCGATGAGCGATTACGCCGCGCAAAGCACGACGAGGCGATCAGGTCTGGCGAGGCGCGAAAAGACGATGGCGGTCAACGCCTCGGCAACCGCGTCCTCGCCGAACTGCTCGGTGGTCTGATCGGTGGTGTCTTGGTCGGCCTTGGGCTCGATCATCTGTTCGGCACCACGCCTTGGCTCCTGCTTGTGTTCCTGTTCGTCGGAATAGCGAATGCGTTCAGGAACATAATCAGGATCACTTCGAAGCGCCCGTGAATTTCCCGGGCGCTCGCGTTCGTCATTTTGAGCGAGACTGAAGCAACGTGGCGTCAGAACCAGGCAAGATCGATCCCATGCACCAGTTCGAGGTGCAGACGATCGCCGATCTCTTCACCGTCGGCGACGTTCGCATCGCCTTCACCAACAGTGCGTTCTGGATGGTCGTGACCGTCGTCGTGCTGTGGCTGTTCATGCTTGGCGGCATGAAGCGCCAGGTCGTGCCCGGCCGCTGGCAGATGATGGTCGAGGGCTTTACCGGCTTCATCGACAATCTGCTGAAGGACAATATCGGCAAGGCCGGGCGGAAATATCTGCCCTACGTCTTCTCGCTCTTCATGTTCATTCTGTTCGCGAACCTGATCGGCCTGCTGCCGCTCGGCCTGTTCGCACCGGCTTCCAAATATGTGCCGGAACTGGCGGTGGTCACCCACCCGTTCACCTTCACCAGCCATTTCACGATCACCGGCGTGCTGGCGATCATGAGCTTCTCGATCGTGCTGATCGTCGGCTTCTGGAAGCATGGCCTGAAATTCTTCAGCCTGTTCGTGCCGAGCGGTGCGCCGCTGATCATGAAGATTGCCATCTTCCCGATCGAACTGGTTTCCTTCCTGTTCCGTCCGTTCAGCCTGGGCCTGCGACTGTTCGTGGCGATGATCGCCGGGCACATCCTGCTGAAGGTGCTGGCCGGCTTCGTGATCCAGTCCACCAATGCCGGCGTCGTATGGGCCGGGGTCGTGGCCGTGCCGAGCTTCGTGCTGATGATCGGCGTGTCGGCGCTGGAAGTGCTGGTCGCCGGTATCCAGGCTTATGTGTTTGCGTTGCTGACGTCGCTCTACATCCACGACGCCGAGCATCTGCACTGAGTTTTTCGATTTTTTTTCCAACCATCCGACTGACATTTTCAAGGAGTGAATGACATGGACGCAGAAGCAGCAAGGTTGATCGGCGCGGGTCTGGCGGCGATCGGCGCCGGCATGGCGGCGATCGGCGTGGGCGCGGTTTTCGGCAACTTCCTGCAGGGCGCGCTGCGCAATCCGGGGGCGGCCGACGGCCAGCAGGGCCGTCTGTTCATCGGCTTCGCGGCCGCCGAACTGCTCGGTCTGCTCGCCTTCGTCGTGGCGATGATCCTGATCTTCGTCCGCACTTAACTTTTCGGACCAGCCCAGCTCCGCTCAGGCTGAGCCTGTCGAAGCCCTGTCCTGCTTGGTTGCCAAGACAAGACAGTCCTTCGACAAGCTCAGGATGAGCGGGGTGGGACCGGAGCCCCGCGTCAAATGCCTCAAATCTCCCAACTCGCCGAAACCTACGGGTCGCAGATCTTCTGGCTGCTGATCACGTTCGGTCTCGTCTATTTCGTGATCGGCCGGATGATGGCGACCAAGGTCGTCGCCAATGTCGAGCAGCGTGACAAGACGGTCGCCGACGACCTCGCCAGCGCGGAGGCCCCCCGCGCCGCCGCCCCGCAGGCCGGGGGGGGATGGCGGGGCCCGGACGCCGGCGCCGGGGCGGTGGCGGGGCGGGCGGCCGCCGATCAGGCCGAGGAGGAATGGCGGGCACAGGAGAATGCGGCCCGCGAACAGGCTCGCGCCAAGCTGGCCGAAGCGCGGGCCAGGGGTGCGAAGGCATCCGAGACGCGTCTGGCCGCGGCCAATGCCGAGCTCGATGCCAAGGGCGCCGAGGCCGATGCCCGCATCGCGGCGGCGCGTGCCGCGGCGATGAGCGAGATCGACAATGTCGCGGCCGAAGCGGCCCGCGAGATCGTCTCCCGCGTCGCCGGCGCGGACGTCGACGCGGCCGAGGCCCGCAAGGCGGTGGAGAGCGTGCGTCATGGCTGAGAAGCATACCCCCGGCATCGTCCCGGCCCCGCACGGCATGCCGCCCGAAGGCACGCCCGAGCAGACCGCGGTGATTGAAAAGGGTCATGGCGGCGATCATCCCGTCCCGTTCCTCGGCGGAACGCTGGATTCGACCTTCTTCGTCGGCGTGGCGATGGCGGTGTTCATCGCCATCCTGCTCTGGAAGAAGGTCCCCGGCCTGATCACCGGCGGGCTGGACAAGCAGATCGCGGCGATCCGTTCGCGCCTAGACGAGGCCGCCGCGCTGCGCGCCGAGGCCGAGGCGCTGCGCGACGAATATGCCCGCAAGCTGGCCAGCGTCGAAACCGAAATGGCTGGCATGGTCAGCCAGGCCGAGACGGAAAGCCAGGCGATCATCGCCAAGGCGAGCGTGGACGCGGAGGCGCTGGTCGCCCGCCGCACCCGCATGGCCGAGGACAAGATCGCCGCTGCCGAGCGTGCCGCGCTTGAAGAAGTGCGCGCGAGTGCCGCCGAAGCCGCCGCTTTGGCCGCCGAGCGCCTGATCCGCGACCGGATGGACGCGCCGGCCGACAAGAAGTTGGTCGATCAGGCGATCCAGGGTCTCGGCCGCCCGCACTGAGTCTTCGGGCTGGACAGCGCCTTCGTTTCCGGGGACCATGGTTCCGGGCCGAAGGAGTGAGAATGGCGAAGCCGTTTCCTGGCCTGTTATCCCTCGTCATCGTTTGTGCCGACTCGGTCTGGACCGAGGCGCCCGCGCGTGCGCAAGCAGCAGCATCCGTCGCTGAGATCCCCGTCAGCAGCGCGCAAGTCCGTCGCGCGCTCGCGCAGGCCATCGGGGCGGAGGACCGCGCAGCGGTCGCGGCCAATAGCTGGCTGCTCGCACGCATGGGCGGCGCGCTTTCCGACGGCACCCGGGCACGAATAGCGCCGCTCTTCCCGGACGGCTCGGCGTCGCTGCCGGGCGAACTCGACACATTGTTCGACGCCAACGCCGTGCCGATCGCGGCGAGCAGCCTCGTTGACTCCATTCCCGTCGAACACAGGCTGGTCGAGGGGGTTGCCTTCGACCCGGTGCGGCGGCGACTGTTCGCGGGCAGCGTCGTCGATCGGCGTCTGCTGGTGCGCGGACCGGAAGGATGGGCGCCGGTCCCGATCGACAATCTCGGCGGCGTGTTCGGCATGGCGATCGACCTGGAGCGGCGGCTGGTGTGGCTCGCCACGGGGTGGGCCGAGCCGGTGCCGGAGGGCAGGGCGGTCTTTGCCGGCCTCGTCGCCATCGACCTCGATCGCCTGACAGAAAGGCGGAGGATCGCGATGCCCGGCGTGCAGCCCGGCGATGTGGCGATCGGCCGCGACGGCAGCCTGTTCGTCAGCGACGGCCAGGCGGGGACGATCCATGTCTGCCGGCCCGGCTGCAGCGCCGCGCAAATTCTCGTCGCGCCCGGCCGGTTGCGCAGTCCGCAGGGCATGGTGCCGTGGTCCGACGACCGCCACCTGATCGTCGCGGATTATTCGCACGGCCTGTTCCGGATCGACATCGCGTCCGGTGCGGTCGAGCCGATCCTGCCGGCCGCACCGGCCATGCTGGAAGGGATGGACGGCCTGCTGCTCCATCGCGGCCGCTTGCTCGCCATCCAGAATGGCAGCCTTCCGCGCCGCATCCTCGCCCTCTCGCTCGACCGTGAGGCGAGCGCGATCAGCTCGATCGAGGTGCTGGAGCGCGCTCACCCTGAGTGGGGTGAGCCGACGCTCGGCACGATGGACGGCGACCGCTTGCTCTATGTCGCCGACGCACAATGGGAACGGTTCGGCGCGGGCGGCGCGCTGCAGGGCGAAGACGCGCTCCGCCCGACAGCGATCCGCGCGCTGCCGATCCCGTCTTCCGATCCGGACTGAGCGGCCGAAGCCGCGCGTCTATTGCGAGCTGATTTCGGAGATGTAGAGCGTCGCCGGAATGCGCCGGCCCTGGGCATAATGGCCGATATAGATGTCATATTGGCCGGAAGCCGCGGGCGAGAAGCGGATCGACGGGTTGGTGCCATTCTCACCGCCGTCATCGTCGCACACCCAATTGCCGTCAGGCCCGTTGATCGCCAGCGTCGTGTCGGAATCCGAAGCGACCGAGATGATCAGGGGCAGGCTGCCGTTCGCCGTGAACTGGAGCCGGACGTCCGGGGCGTTCGCCATCGAACCGACGCAGCCCGAGCCGAGCGTGGAAGCGTCAAGCTGTCCACCCGCGGTCACCCGCACAGTCCTGGGGTCGCCGGTGAAGCCGCCGGTCAGCGTTACCGTGCCGAAACTGGGGTTCCGGCTGAAATCCTGCGATGAAGCGGGTGCCGTCACAACAAGTGCACAAAAGGAACCAAAGAGCGCGATCGACTTCTTCATTTCCGTTCCCCCAATCATTGGAGTCGCGTCACTGTCGGTACCCGGCCGGGGCGACGAGGGACTGGCTCGTTTACTCTCATCGTGACGGCCACGCAACGAAGACACATCGCCCCTTTTGACCCGCTGTTCGCAATCGTCACGCCCTCCTATATCGCCTTGATGCCGCGATCGGATTCATCGGCGGGCCGTCCGCATCATCCGGACGCCGCGCAGCGTTTCAACGAGGAGAAAGCGACCTATACGGTTCGCGGCTCCGACGCGCCTGATCTCGAGGGCGGGGTGAAGGCGATCCGCGAAGTGCTGCGGACCTTGCCGGTGCGGCCGGGCGTGTACCGGATGCTCGATGCCAAGGGCGACGTGCTCTACGTCGGCAAGGCGCGGTCGCTGCGCAACCGCGTGACCAGTTACACGCAGGCGGCGCGGCTGACGAAGCGGCTACAGCGCATGGTCGCGCAGACCCGGTCGATGGCGATCGTCACCACCAACAATGAGGCGGAGGCGCTGCTGCTCGAGGCGCAGCTGATCAAGCGCTACCGGCCGCCTTACAATGTGCTGCTGCGCGACGACAAAAGCTTCCCCTTCATCCTCTTGCGCGACGATCATGCCTTCCCGCGCGTCCAGCTTCATCGCGGCGCCCGGCGGTATAAGGGGCAATATTACGGCCCGTTCGCCAGCGCCGGTTCGGTGCGCACGACTTTGACCGCGCTGCAGAAGCTCTTCCTGCTCCGCTCCTGCACCGACAGCTTCTTCGCCAATCGTTCGCGACCCTGCCTGCTGCACCAGATCCGCCGCTGCTCCGCGCCTTGTGTCGGGCGGATCGACCAGCCCGGCTATGACGAACTGATCCAGGACGCGAAGGACTTTCTGGGCGGCAAGTCCACCAAGGTGCAAGCGAAGCTGCAGGACCAGATGAATGTCGCCGCGGAGGCGATGGATTATGAGCTCGCCGCCGTCTATCGCGACCGCCTGCGCGCGCTGACCTACATTCAGGGCAGCCAGGCGATCAACGCCGAGCGGGTGGGCGACGCCGACATCTTTGCGCTCAGTGCCAAGGGCGGCACCATGTGTATCCAGGCCTTCTTCATCCGCGGCGGGCAGAATTGGGGCGCGCGCAGCTTCTTCCCCGCGCACACCGCCGACGTGCCCGAGGAGGAGGTGCTGTCGAGCTTCCTCGTGCAATTTTACGAGGAAGTGCCGCCGCCGAAGGCGATCCTGCTGGACCGGACTGTGCCGGAGACGGAGTTGCTGGAAGAGGCGTTCGCCGAGCGGGCCGGGCGCAAGGTCGAGCTGAAGCAGCCGCAGCGGGGCGAGCAGCGCCGCCTGATCGATCAGGCGAAGCGCAATGCCGAGGAAGCGCTGGACCGCCGCCTCGCGGAAACGAGCACGCAGGCGAAGAACCTTCGCGCGCTCGCCGAATTGTTCGAGCTGCCGGAGCCGCCCGGCCGGATCGAGGTCTATGACAACAGCCACGTCCAGGGCACGAATGCGGTCGGCGCGATGATCGTCGCCGGGCCGGAGGGGCTGCGCAAGAACGCCTATCGCAAGTTCAACATCAAGAATCCCGAGACCGAACCGGGCGACGATTTCGCGATGATGCGCGAGGTGCTGGGTCGCCGCTTTGCCCGCCTCGAGAAGGAAGATCCGGACCGGTCGCGAGGCGACTGGCCGGATCTGCTGCTGATCGACGGCGGCAAAGGGCAGCTTGGCGCGGTCTGCCGCGTGCTGGAGGAAGCGGGCATTCACGACGTGCCGGTCGTCGGCGTATCGAAGGGCCCGGACCGCAATGCCGGCCGCGAGACCTTTCACCTGGCGAATGGCCGCGACTTCCAGTTGCCGCCGAACGATCCGACGCTCTTTTACCTACAGCGGCTGCGCGATGAGGCGCACCGTTTCGCGATCGGCGCGCATCGCACCAAGCGGGCCAAATCGATGTCGGCGAGCCCGCTCGACGACGTCCCCGGCATCGGCCCCAACCGCAAGCGCGCCTTGTTGATGCATTTCGGTACCGCCCGCTCGGTCCGCAACGCGGCGCTTGAGGATATCGCCAAGGTGCCGGGCATCAGCCGCGCCACGGCGCAGGGCATTTACGACTATTTCCACCCGCGCGGGTGACGGCGCGGTGCGCCGTCAGGCGGCAGACTTCAGCGCGCCCGCCAGCAACTGGAACTCCTTCTCGCGCGGGCTGCCCTTGCGCCAGACCAGGGCGATCCGGCGCGACGCATGCTCCGCCTCGAGCGGGCGGGCAACGATGCGCGTGCCGTCCAGCAAGCCGGCCTTCAGCGACATTTCCGGGATAAGGGTCATACCGAGCCCGTTATCGACCATCTGCACCAGGGTGTGCAGCGAGGTGCCGAGGATCGAGGCCTCGGCGCGCAACTCGGGCCGGTTGCAGGCGGCCAGTGCATGGTCCTTCAGGCAATGGCCGTCTTCTAGCAGCAGCAATTTGTCTTCGTCGATCAAGGCGGGCGTGACGGTGCGGTTGGGTGGCTCGGCGCCTGGTGGAAAGGCGACGAACAGCCGGTCTTCGAACAGCACCTCGCTTTCGACCTCGCCGCAACGATAGGGCAAAGCGAGCAGGACGCAGTCGAGCTGGCCGCGATGGAGCGAATCGCAGGCGACGCCGCTCGCCTCCTCGCGCAGATAGAGTTTCAGATCGGGCCATTGTTCGCGCAGCCGGGGCAGCAGGGTCGGCAGCAGGAACGGGGCGATGGTCGGGATCACGCCCATGCGGAGCACCCCGGACAGCGGCTTGCCGGCGGCGCGGACCATGTCGGCCAGTTCCTCCGCCTCGCGCAGCACGCGCTCCGCCTTGTCGGCAACGCGCAGGCCCAACGGGGTGAAGCGGACCACGCGCTTGGTCCGCTCGACCAGGGTGATGCCGATCAGCGATTCAAGTTCCTTGAGGCCGGCGGAGAGCGTCGATTGGGTCACGAAGCAGGCGCTCGCGGCCCGCCCGAAATGGCCGTGGCTGCGCAAAGCAACGAGATATTGCAGCTGCTTGAGAGTGGGGAGGTGGATGTTCATCGCGCCCGGCAACTTATCGATTAAATCGATCAGGGATGCAAATTCAATCCATTGGCACCGTCAAAATACGTTCTTATATGCAACTCACAATCGATCTCGCACTGCAACATTCGCACTGCAACATGGAGAATGAAATGCTGACTGTTGGTGATACTCTTCCCGGCCTGACCCTTCCGGTTCAGCAGGGCAGCGACGCGTTGCCCGCGGGTGAGACCATCAATCTGGCGGAGACGGACGGCAAGTGGAAGATCCTGTTCTACTGGCCGAAGGACTTCACCTTCGTCTGCCCGACCGAGATCGTCGGCTATGGCGATCTGAAGAATGATTTCGCAGATCGTGACGCCGTGCTGATCGGGGCGTCCACCGACACCGCGCATGTTCACTTTGCGTGGCGCCGGTCGGATCCGGACCTGGCGCAGGCCGACTTCCCGTGGATCGCCGACAATGGCGCCAAGCTGGCGGACGCGCTCGGCATTCTCGACCGCAACGAGCATGTCGCCTTTCGCGCCACCTTCATCATCGATCCGGACAACGTCATCCAGCACGTCACGGTGAACGGCCTTAACGTCGGCCGTAACCCCGCCGAGACGCTGCGCGTGCTTGACGCGCTGCAGACCGACGAGCTCTGCCCCTGCAATTGGGAAAAGGGCCAGGACGTCCTCAAGATCGCCGCTTAACGGCTCCCGCGCGGCCTCTCCCCCCTTTTGGCCGCGAGCCCGGGTGGGGCGCGGGACTTCGGTTCCGCGCCCCTATTTTTTTGCTTTTGAAGATTGGAGAATATTCATGTCCCTCAAGGCTTTCGCCGACGCGCTCCCCGATTACGCCAAGGACGTGCGGCTCAACCTCGGTTCCGTGCTGAGCGACCAGACGCTGGGTGATCAGCGCAAATATGGCCTGCTGCTGACCTGCGCCCACGCCACCGCTTACAAGCCGATCGTCGAGGCTGCGGAGGCCGAGGCCGAGGGCAAGTTGAGCGCCGAGGCGGCGAATGCGGCGCGGGCGGCGGCGGCGGTGATGGCGCAGAACAATGTCTATTACCGCTTCGTCCATCTGGCCTCGAACCCGGTCTACGGGACGCTGCCGGCGAAGTTGCGGATGAACGTGATCGGCTCGCCCGGCATCGAGAAAGCGGACTTCGAGCTGTTCAGCCTGGCGGTCAGCGCGATGAACGGCTGCGGCATGTGCATCGACAGCCACGAACGGCTGCTGATCCAGGAAGGCGTGAAGCCCGAGGCAGTGCAGGCGGCGGCGCGGATCGGCGCGGTGCTGAAGGCCGCGGCGACGGTGCACGCTGTCCTCTGACCAGCGGTCAATGTGCCGGACGTGACTGGCGGGCGATCGGCTCCAATGCCGGGACGTTGGCAAAGGCGTTCGGCATGATGACGTCGCGCTCGCCGGTCATCGGCACGTAGATATTGTCGCGGCTGAGGCCGGCGAGATCGACGCCGCCGGTGCGGAGAAGGTTCACGACCAGCTCGGCGCAATAGAGGGTGGAAGCGTCGTCGGCGTCGAGTTCGTAATCGAAGGCGACGCGGGCGTCCGCCAGCCGCGCGGCTTCGCGGTTCAGGCGATCGGCATCGAGTGCGCCGCGTGGGCGAAGGATGGCGATCTCCTCGATGCCTGGATTGGTGGTGAAGGCGGTGAGATCGGCATAAGCGACGGTGCCGGCGCCGTAGGGCGTTGCCTCGATCACCGCGAGACTGTCGCCGCGGGCGACGACCAGGCCGACATGACTGAAAAGGGCGTTGTTGCCCGTCGCGTTGCGGATCTGCGTGCCGACCAGATCGTCGGCGCTGGTCAGGATGACGTCGCCGGGACGCGGCTGCCAGCGATCCGCGGAAATGGGCGCCAGCGGCGGGCGGATGCGATCCGCCGCGCCGCCGGCAACCACTGCCGCCCCGAGCAAAGCCGGCGCGAGCGCCAGCAGGATAGCTCGGGGCGCCATAGGCTTATTCGGTCGGCGCCGCGGCGTCCGGAGCCGGGGTCTCAGTCGGCGTCGCCGGGGTCGGCGTGGCCGGAGTCGGTGCCGGATCCATCGTCGGCGCGCCCGGGGCACCCGGCGTGGTCGGCATCGGGCCGACCGGCGGAGCGGTCGGGGCCGGGCCGGCACCACCACCAGCGGCCATACCGGTGGCGAGGATGTCGATCTTCCAGCGGCCGTCCTCACGGACGAGCGTCAGGGCGTCGCCGCCTTCCTTGCTGCCGTCGCTGAACACGCCTTCGAGGCGGACGGTGGCGCGGTCGCCATTTTCGGTCGCTTCGAGCACGTTCACCGAGCTCAGGGTCTTGCCCTTGTCCGGCATGCTCTTCTTCATTTCGGCCTGAGCGGAGCAGGCCTGCTCCAGCTTCGGCGCGATCGCCTTGCTGCTGTTGCTCAGCATGTCGCCCAGACCGGTGCAATTGCCGGTGTCGAGCTTGCGCATGAACTCTTCGGCGACGCCGGCCGGCGAACCGGAGGCACCCGAACAGGCGGCGAGCGCGGCGCTCATCGCCACGGTGAGAATAAGACGCTTCATTGTTTTTCCCCCTAGGGTCGTGAAAGGCGAAGCAGCCTCCCTATCGTTTCGGGGCCCGAATCGCAAAGGCTCATGATCCGGTTCAGGCGACATTGCCGATGCCGCTCTGATTGCCGGCTGGCGGTGCCTGCGGTGAAGGCGCGTCGCGTTCCTTGCCGAGCAG
>JAFAEG010000058.1 GCA_023424095.1 Pseudomonadota bacterium
CGACCCGCCCGCCCGCGCCCAATCCGGAACCCACGCGCTTCACCCACAATGGCGACCCGTCGCAGGCCTTCGCTCTGATCGGCTGGTCGACGGTCGGCGGCAGCGCGGACATCAAGACCCGCCGGGCGCTGTCGCTGGCCGGCAACATGCTGCAGGCGCGGCTGTTCGAAAGCCTGCGCGAAGCGGAGGGCGCGGCTTATTCACCCAGTGCGACCCATCTCAGCTCCGAAACTTTCCGCAATTGGGGCATTTTCTACGCCGCGTCGGAAGTGCGGCCCGATCAGGTGCCCGTGTTCCTCCGCATCGCGCGCGAGACGGTCGCCGATCTCGCCGCCCGCCCGGCGTCCGCGGACGAATTCGCCCGCGCGCAAAACCCGGTGGTGACCGGGATCGAGCGGCGGCTGATGACCAACGGCTATTGGCTGGACGCGATCGAGGATGTCGCGACCGATCCGCGCGCGCTGGCGGAGGTGCGTTCCTACCTCGCCGATTATCGCGGGCTGACGGCGGAAGATGTGCGGGCGGCGGTGGCGGCTTACGTCGCGGATGCGGGCGATTGGTCGATGATCGTTCTGCCCGCGCGCGGCGCCGCGGAGGCTGCGGCGCGTTGACACCGCCAGCGACGGGGTGAAAGAGCAAGGCGATGGCTGCCAGCGCCCAGCAGGCCGCCCCCCGGACGCGGGGGTCGATGCCCGCCCAGTGGAATCCGCTGCGGCTGCAGCGCCAGCCATTCTTCAAGGACAAGAATAGGGCGTTCTGGATCCTGCAGTCGGCCGGCTGGGGCGCCTATTTCCTGCTCCGCACGCTGACCGGCGTCGCCAACGCCTTCGGCTGGAGCTACGTGCTGCACATCGCGTTGCTGACCGCGACCGGCTATTCCGTGACCCTGCTGATGGCGGCGGCCTTCCGCCGGCTGATGCACGCCCGGCCGCTCACCACCTGGGTCGGCTCGATCCTGATCGTCGTCATCGCCGCCGCCGCCTTCTCGGTGATCGAGACGTCGAGCTATTCGACCTTCGTCTCGCCGGGCGCGCCGCCGGAGGGCATTCGCTTCCTGGGCTCGATCGGGCTCACGGTCATCCTGCTCGTGGCCTGGGCGGCGCTTTATTACAGCATCAACTTCTACATCATCCTGGAATTGCAGACCGATCAGCTGCAGCGGCTCGAGCATCAGGCCAGCTCCGCCCAGCTCGCCATGCTGCGCTATCAGCTGAACCCGCATTTCCTGTTCAACACGCTGAACTCGATCTCCACCCTGGTGCTGCTGAAGGACACTGACCGCGCCAACATGATGCTGTCGCGGCTCTCGTCGTTCCTGCGCTACACCTTGGTGAACGAACCGACCGGTACCGTGACCTTCGCCCAGGAGGTGGAGACGCTGAAACTCTATCTCGAGATCGAGAAGATGCGGTTCGAGGACCGTCTCCAGCCCCGCTTCGAGATCGATCCGCAGGTGGAGAAAGCGCGGCTGCCGTCGCTGCTGCTGCAGCCTTTGGTCGAGAATGCGATCAAATATGCGGTGACCCCCCAGGAAGAGGGGGCGGAGATTGCGGTGGAGGGCCGCCGGGTGATCGACCGGCTGTTGATCACGGTGTCCGATACGGGGCCTGGCCTTGAAGCCCGGCCCAGCAGCGCCACATCAACGGGCGTCGGTCTGGCGAACATCCGCGACCGTCTGGCGCAGGCCTATGGCGACAATCATCGCTTCGAGACAGAGAGCGTGAAAGCCGGGGAGGGTCGGCCGGGGGGCTTCCGCGTCCTGATCGATATTCCTTTCCAGACTGAAGCCGAGGAGTTGAAATGACCATCCGTACCATCCTGGTCGACGACGAGCCTTTGGCCATTCAGGGCCTCAAGCTGCGCCTGGAACGGTTTGACGATGTGGAGATCATCGAGACCTGCTCGAACGGCCGCGAGGCGATCCGCGCGATCAAGACGCACAAGCCGGACCTCGTCTTCCTCGACATCCAGATGCCGGGCTTTGATGGCTTCTCAGTGGTGCAGGGCCTCGCCGAGGTCGAGCCGCCCTTGATCGTCTTCGTCACCGCTTACACCGACCATGCGATCCGCGCCTTCGAAGCGCAGGCGGTCGATTATCTGATGAAGCCGGTCGAGGATGCGCGCCTGGCCGATACGCTCGAACGCGTCCGCCAGCGCCTGTCGGAGAAACGCGGCGTCGAGGAAGTCGAAAAACTGAAGGAAGTGCTGGCCGAGCACGCGCCGGAAGCCGCCGAGGAGGTCGAGGCAGCCGCGACGGACGACGCCCCCGCCGCCAGCCGCTTCGAGAAGATGATCAACATCAAGGATCGCGGCCAGATTTTCCGAGTCGACGTGGATTCGATCGAAAAGATCGACGCGGCCGGCGATTATATGTGCATCTACACCGCCGATAATACTTTGATCCTGCGCGAGACGATGAAGGATCTGGAAAAGCGGCTCGACCCCCGCCGCTTCCAGCGCGTCCACCGCTCGACCATCGTCAATCTCGACCTGGTCAAGCAGGTGAAGCCGCACACCAATGGCGAATGCTTCCTGGTGCTGGACAGCGGCGCGTCGGTGAAGGTCAGCCGTTCCTATCGCGATGTGGTGGCCCGCTTCGTCCATTGATCGCAAGGATCGGGAGGGCGCCGGCGCATTGATCGGCTGAGGTTCGGGCGAGGAGATTGCGATGAGCCTGTTCGACGATTTCGCCGCTTTGCATTGCCCCGGTGAGCCGCTGATCCTGTTCAATGTCTGGGACGCGGGCAGCGCCAAGGCGGTGGCAGCCGCGGGCGCACCGGCGATCGCCACGGGCAGCGCCTCGGTGGCCGCGGCGAATGGCTTTGGCGATGCCGAGATGCTGCCGCTCGAACTGGCGCTGGCCAATGCCCGGCGGATCGTCGGCGCGGTCGAACTGCCGGTGACGGTCGATTTCGAAGGCGGCTATGCCACTGACCTGGCGCAGCTCGCCGACAATTTCGCGGCGCTGGCAGCGACCGGCGCGATCGGCTGCAATTTCGAGGATCAGGTGGTCGGCGGCGAGGGCCTGCATCCGATCGCGCTGCAGGCGGAGCGGATCGCCGAGGCGCGCCGCGCGGTCGGCACGGATTTCTTCATCAACGCCCGCACCGACATCTTCCTGCAGCAGCGCGAGGGCCATGACGGGGCGATGGTCGATGCGGCGCTGGAGCGGGCGAGGGCCTATGCCGATGCCGGCGCGGACGGCTTCTTTGTGCCGCTGCTGAGCGACCTGTCCTTGCTGGAGCGCTGCTGCGCGTCGTCGCCGCTGCCGATCAACTTCATGGCCTTCCCGGGCGCGCCTTCGGCCGAGCAGGTCGCCGCGACCGGGGTCGCGCGGATCAGCCATGGGCCATTCCCGCACATGGCGGCGATGCGGGCGCTGACCGCCGAAGCGGCGGCGCATTATAGCTAGGCTGGGATCGCCCGCGCCGGATTGCCGGCGATGCGGGCGCCGTCGGGCACGTCGCGGATCACCACGCTTCCCGCGCCGATCACCGCCCGCGCGCCGATCTTCACGCCCGGAATGACGACCGCGCCGGTGCCCACCAGCGTCTCGTCGCCCACCGTGACGCCGCCGCACAGGCGCGCGCCAGGGGCGATGTGGACGGCGCGACCGATCCGGCAGTCGTGATCGACGCTGGCGCCCGTGTTGACGATCACGCCGTCGCCCAATTGCGTATCCGGGTTCACCACCGCGCCCGCCGCCAGGAAAGTGCCGCCGCCCAGCGTCACGCCGGCCCCGACGACCGCCTGCGGATGGACGGCGGTGGCGAGCGGATGCGGGGCGCCCTGTAGCCAGTCGAGCAGACCAGCGCGCGCCGCGTTCACGCCCAGCGCGGGGACGATTGCCGCGCCCGCCCATTCCTCGGCCAGTATCGCGCGGGTGCCGAGCACGGGCAGGCCGAGCACGAGCCGCCCAGTCGCGGCCGCATCGTCGTCGATCAGGCCGATCACCTCGCAGCCGCCGCGCAGCAGTGCGTCGAGCACGACCTTGGCATGCCCACCCGCGCCGAACAGGATCAATCGTTCCATGACCCAGACCTAGAACGGCGCGTTGCCCGGCGCCACGGCCAATTTCGAGACGCTATTGCGACACGTTCGCAAAGTAATTGACAGCGCTGCGAATGACTCGCATTGGCGACTCTTCAAAGCCGCCCAAAGGCGATCCAAGGACCTGACATGACCACTTACCGCACCCGCATTCGTGGCGCCGTTGCCGCGCGCGCGTTGATCGCTCTTTCCGCCTGCGGGGCGTTCGTGGCGCCGGCCTATGCCGCGCCCGCCGACGAGTTCGGCCCCCTGGATGCGGACGAGCAGCCGCAGCGCGACGAGGAAGGCCGGCTGATCATCGTCACCGGCGTGCGGGAATCGGAGGACGGCTATCGCGTGTCGGACGGCATCTCGGGGATGCGCACGTCGACGCCGCTGATCGACACGCCGCAATCGGTCAGCGTCATCACCGCCCGCCAGATCGAGGACCAGGCCGCTAACAGCATCGGCGACGCGATCCGCTACACGCCCGGCATCTATTCCGCGCAGGGCGAGGGCAATCGCGAGACGCTCGTGATCCGGGGCATGACCACCACCGGCGACTTCTTCGTCGACGGCATTCGCGACGACGTGCAGACCTATCGCGACCTCTACAACATCCAGCGTCTCGAGGTCTTCCGCGGCCCCAACGCTATGGCTTTCGGCCGCGGTGGCACCGGCGGTCTGATCAACCGCGTCACCAAGGTCGCGGAATGGCACGACACCCGCGACATCCGCCTCGAGGCCGGCATGTTCGATCATTATCGCGGCCAGTTCGATCTGGGCGGCGGCGTCAGCGACGCCCTCGCACTGCGCCTGACCGGTGTCTACCAGAGCAGCGGCAGCTATCGCGACGGCGTCGAGTTCGAGCGCTGGGGCTTCAACCCGACCGTGTCCTTCCGCGTCGGCCCGAACACCGTGATCTCGGCCGGCTACGAGCATTTTCAGGACGATCGCGTCGCCGATCGCGGCGTCACCTCGCAGCTGGGCGGCACGCTGGCCAATCCCGCCGAGTTCGTCGACACCGCGCGCGAGACCTTCTTCGGCGATCCCGAGAACAGCCCGACCGGTACCAACACCGACGCGGGCAACCTCTACATCAGCCACGATATCGGCGGCGGCGTTACGCTGCGCAACCGCACCCGCTACGCCGATTATGACAAATTCTATCAGAACATCTTTCCGGGCGCGCTCAATGCCGCGACCTCGGTCAATCCCGCCGGTCTCCCGGCCGGCAGCTATGCGCCGGGCTCGATCGTCCAGATCTCGGCCTATCGCCAGTTCACGCAGCGGGAAAATTTCGTCAATCAAACCGATCTGAATGCCGTCTTCAACACCGGCAGCATCGCCCACACTTTGCTGGTCGGTGCGGAATATAGCAGCCAGGACACGCGCAATCGCCGCGAGGAAGGCTTCTTCCCGGTGCCGGGCAACGCCGCCGGGGTGCAGGCCATCTTCGCCCCGCTCTCGTCGCCGCGGATCAGCCGCAACGACGTCCAGTGGCGACAGATTGCCAGCAGCGGCGACAATGTCGGCAGCACCGAAGTGCTCGCCGCCTACATCCAGGATCAGATCGAGCTGTCGCCGATGTTCGAGGTCGTGCTCGGCCTGCGTTACGAGCACATCACGACCGACGTCACGGACACCCGCACGGTCGGCTTCCCCGTCGGCCAGCAGCGTAATTTCCGGACGACCGACGACCTGTGGTCGCCGCGCGCGGGCCTGATCTTCAAGCCGGTGCAGAATGCCAGCATCTATGCCAGCTTCTCGCGCTCCTACCTGCCGCGCGGCGGTGATCAGCTGACCGGCCTCAACCTCACCAACGCGGCGCTCGATCCGGAGCGTTACGAGAATTACGAACTGGGTGCGAAGTGGGACATTGCCCCCGGCTTCAACCTCAGCGCCGCCATCTACCAGCTCGACCGCGCCAACGTGATCGTGCTCGTCGATCCGAACAATCCGGGCGCGGGTACGGAACTGGGCGGGGGCCAGCGCTCGCGCGGCTTCGAATTGCAGGCCGCGGGCAACATCACGCCGCAGCTGAGCGTCGTCGGCTCCTATACCTATCAGGAAGCGGAATTCACCCGTGCCATCTCCGCGACCGTCCGTGACGGCGCGCGCATTCCCAATGCGCCGGAGCACAGCGCGTCGCTGTGGGCCCGCTATGACGTGACACCGCAGCTCGGTCTGGCGCTGGGCGGTATCTATCAGGGCCGCCGCTTCGCGGCGCAGGACAACCTGGTCGAGATGCCCAGCTTCGTCCGCGTCGACGCCGCCGCCTTTTACGAGATCGACGAGAATATCGACGTGCAGATCAACGTCGAGAATATCTTCAACGAGAAATATATCGTGTTCGCGCACAGCAACACGAACGGCACGCCCAGCGCGCCGACCTCGGTGCGCGGTGCGGTGAACTTCCGCTTCTAAAGGGGCGCGGCGCGCAGTCGCGCCATTGGAGGCCGCGATGGCGGGTGCGACGACGTTGAAACTGCGGGGCCTCTGGCTCTCGGTCCACAAGTGGATCGGGCTGCTTCTGGCCGTGCTGATCATTCCGGTCAGCGTCACCGGTTCGGCGCTGGTCTGGCACGACGGCCTCGACGATTTGCTGAACCCGCAGCGCGTCGTCGAGGGGCGGGCGGACAAGGCCCCCGGCGACTATGCCGCCGCGGTGCAGGGTCAGCTGCAGGACGGCGAACGCATCGCCTCGGCGCGCTGGCCGGAAGACGGCGAGGGCGCGGTGCAGGTCGTCGCGACGCGCCCGCCCGCGGAAGGGCAGCGGCGAGCGCCGCGCACCACCTTTTGGGTCCACCCGGAATCGATGGAAGTGCTCGACACCGCGCGCGGCGGTGGCGGGGCGGTCCAATTCCTGCACGTCCTGCACGGCAGCCTGCAGATCCCGAACCTCGGCCGCCAGATCGTCGGTTGGGTCGGCGTCTTCATGCTGATTTCCTGCCTGACCGGCATCTGGCTGTGGTGGCCGGTGACCGGCAGCGTGGCGCGCGGGTTCCGCTGGCGGCGACAGCCCAGCTTCAACGCGAACCTCCATCATCAACTGGGCTTCTGGGTGCTGATCCCGCTGGCGATGCTGAGCGCGACCGGCGTGTGGATCAGCTTCCCACAGACCTTCAGCGGCTTCGAGGCGAGCGCCGAGAAAGCGCCAGCGCCCAAGCAGGCGGGCCCGCCGCGGCCTGCCCAGCCGCTCGAGCGAACTGCGCTCACCATCGATCAGGTCCTGGCCGAGGTCGGTCAGGCAGGGTCGGGTCGGCTAGCGACGGTGACATGGCCCACGGACCAGAAGGCCGAGTGGCAGCTGACGTTCGATGGTGGCGTCGAGGCCGCGGTCGAAGATCGACCGGGGGGTGAGCTTCGGGTCGGGGCGCCCGATGAGCGCCCCGAAACCATCGCCCGAGTTATGCGCCGCTGGCATGACGGTCAGGGC
>JAFAEG010000098.1 GCA_023424095.1 Pseudomonadota bacterium
ATATCTACACTCGACTAGTCGTCGGCCGCGTCAGATGTTTATAAGACCCAGCTGGCGGCCCGACCACGGCCGGCTGATCGAGGAACAGCAGGCTGGCGGCGAGGAGGAACGATCCCATCACCGCTGACTGTCAGCCAATTGCGGCCCTATCGGGGCGCTCAAAACCCGACATCCTCCAGGCTCAGCAAGGTCGCGTTGCCGCCGGCGCTGGTCGTGTCGGTGCTCGTCGTCCGCTCGGCGCAGAAGCGCGGCAGGTAATTCGGCCCGCCCGCCTTCGGCCCGGTGCCGGAGAGGCCCTCGCCGCCGAATGGCTGCGAGCCGACGATCGCACCGATCATCGAGCGGTTGACGTAAAGATTGCCCGCTTCCGACAGCCCCTCGACCGTCTCCGCCGCCCGCGCGATGCGGCTGTGCAGGCCCATGGTCAGGCCGTAGCCGCTGGCATTCACGCGGCGCACAGTCTCGGCCAGTTCGCCCGCCTTCCAGGTCGTGACGTGCAGCAAAGGCCCGAAAAATTCCGCCTGCAGATCCTCGATCGCGTCCAGCTGGATCAGCGTCGGCGGCACGAACAGGCCCTCGCTCGGCACGTCGATCGTCTTCAGGATGCGATCCTTCATCGCCTCGCGGCGGCCCATGAGCTTGTCATAGCTCGGCTGGTCGATCACCGGGCCGACGTCGGTGCGCGGATCGGCCGGATCGCCGACGATCAACGTGTCCATCGCACCGCGCAGCATGTCGACGGTGCGCTGCGCCACCTCCTCCTGCAGCACCAGCAGGCGAAGCGCCGAACAACGCTGCCCGGCCGAGCGGAAGGCCGAGGTCACCACGTCGATCACCACCTGCTCCGGCAAAGCGGTGGAATCGACGATCATCGCATTGATCCCGCCCGTCTCCGCGATCAGCGGCACGATCGGTCGCGCATCGTCGCCGATCAGGGTGCGCGCGATCGTCTTGGCGGTCGCGGTCGAGCCGGTGAAGGCGACGCCGGCGATGCGGACGTCCTCCATGAGCTTCTGCCCCATGTCGCGGCGGCCCACGGCGAGGATCAGAGCGTCTTCCGGAATGCCCGCTTCGTGCGCGAGCTTCACGGCATAAGCCGCGATCTCCGGCGTCTGCGAGGCTGGCTTGGCGACCACGCTATTGCCCGCCGCAAGCGCCGCCGAGCATTGCCCCAGGAAGATCGCCAGCGGGAAGTTCCACGGCGCGATGCACACCCAGGCGCCGCGACCCTCCATGCGCAGCACGTTGCGCTCGCCGGTCGGCCCCGGCAGCTCCATCGGTTGCAGCCGCGAGCGCGCCTGAGCCGCATAATAACGGCAGAAATCCACCGCCTCGCGCACTTCGGCCAGCGCGTCGGGAATGGTCTTCTTCGCCTCCTGCACGCAGATGCGCATCAGCATGTCGCGATCGCGCTCGAGCAGATCCGCCAGCCGGTCGAGCTTCGCCGCGCGCTCCTCGACGCTGCGCTTCGACCAGTCGCCAAAGCCCTTCAGCGCCCGCGTAACCAGTTCGTCCGCATCAACCGGCGGGATCGGCGCCGACGCGATCGGCCCCGCCACGGCCTTGGCTACCCGCCGCAATTCGTCATCTTCCTGCAGATCCAGCCCTTGGCTGTTCTTCCGCTCCGGCCCGAAGAGATCCTCGGGCAGCGGAATGCTCGGGTGCCGCGAGCCGCCGACCGAGGCGATCTTCGCCACCGGATCAGCGAGCAGATCGGCATCGCTCAGATTTTCGTCCGCGAGCTGATGGACGAACGAGCTGTTCGCGCCATTCTCCAGCAGGCGCCGCACGAGATAGGCAAGCAGATCGCGATGCCCCCCGACCGGCGCATAGATGCGGGTGTGATAGCCCTGCTCGCGGACGAGCTGCTCGTACAGCCCCTCGCCCATGCCATGCAGCCGCTGGAATTCGAAGTCGCGCGCCTCGCCCGCCCATTCGAGAATGGTCGCGACGGTCAGCGCATTGTGCGTCGCGAAGGCCGGGTAGATGTTCACCGCATCGAGCATGTCGCGCGCGCAGGCCATGTAGGACACGTCCGTCGCTGCCTTGCGGGTGAACAAAGGATAATCGCTCAAGCCCGCTTCCTGCGTCCGCTTGATCTCGCTGTCCCAATAAGCGCCCTTCACCAGCCGCGCCGCGATCCGCCGCCCGGTCCGCTTGCCGAGCGCATCCGCCCACGCCACCACCGGCCGCGCCCGCTTGGAATAAGCCTGGATCGCCATGCCGAGCCCGTCCCAGCCCTTCAGCGCGTCCAGCCCGGCCACCGCCTCGATGATCTCGAGGCTCATCTCCAGCCGCTCGCTCTCCTCCGCGTCGACAGTCAGACCGATGCCGTGGCTCGCCGCAAGCGTCGCCAGCCGCTCCAATTGCTCGATCAGCGATGGCACCGCCCGGTCCGCCTGCGCGACCTCGTAGCGCGGGTGAAGCGCCGACAATTTCACCGAGATGCTGTGCCCCTGGTCCGCGACCTGCCCGACCGCCTGGATCGCATCCTCATAGGATTGGAAATAGCGTTCCCCATCCTCGAAGGTCCGCGCCGCCTCGCCCAGCATGTCGAAGCTGGCGGTGAAGCCCTTATTCTCGGCCTTCTTCATCCGCTTGAGCGCTTCCTCGATGGTCCGGCCCATCACGAAAATCTCGCCCATCTTGCGCATCGCGACGCCGACGCCTTCGCGCACGAACGGCTCGCCGGCGCGGCTGATCAGCTTCTTGAGCGCGCTGGCCTTCTCGCTTTCGCCGACGATCGCCCGGCCGATCACCAGCCCCCAGGTCGCGGTGTTCACCAGCCGCGAGCCCGATTGGCCGCGATGCTTGTCCCAATCGCCATCGTCCAGCTTGTCGGCGATCAGGTCGTCCGCCGTCTCCGGGTCCGGCACGCGCAGGAACGCCTCGGCCAGGCTCAGCAAGGCCACGCCCTCGCTCGTGTTCAGCCGGTATTCCTGCAGAAACTGGTTCACCCAGCCCTTCGACTGCGCCGCCCGCAAATCGCCGAGCAATCCGGTCGCGCGCGCCTCCACCCCGGCCCGTCCGGCGGCATCCACTCCGGCCCGCTCCAGCAGGGTTTTCAGCACCGCGGGCTCGGGCGCGCGGTGCAGGCGGTCGATCTCCCGCCGGAGCTCGATGGTGCGGGGGTCTGTCATGGCGAGTCTTTCCAAGGGCTTGTGCGGGCGCGTTTCGCCGCTCTATGCGGGCCGCGATTAGCGCTGCTTACAGGGAGGCTCAATGCCGGTCGCCAGTCTTGAGGAAATCCAGTCGAAAGTCGGCACTGAAATCGGCGTCAGCGAATGGATCATGGTCGATCAGGACCGCATTGACCAGTTCGCCGAGGTGACTGAGGACCGCCAGTTCATCCACGTCGATCCCGAAGCTGCCGCCAAGACTGTTTTCCGCGGCACCATCGCCCACGGTTTCCTTTCGCTCTCCTTGCTCAGCCGCTTCGGCGAGGACGCCTTCCTGCAGCCGCCGAACGTCCGCATGGGCGTCAATTACGGCTTCGAGAAAATCCGCTTCATCGCCCCGGTGAAGGCCGGCAAGCGCGTCCGCGGCCGCTTCCACCTGAAAAGCGCCACCGAACGCAAACCGCGCCAGTGGGAGTTCCACCACGAGGTCACCGTCGAGATCGAGGGCGAGGACAAGCCGGCGCTCACCGCCGAGTGGATCGGCCTGATCTATATCTGACCGGGGCTATCGCTGCGCCGCACCCTCGATGCGTGCCAACCCCTCGCGCGCGAATTCGTACTCCGGGCTGCTTTCCAGCGCGCGCCGGTACCAGCTCGCGGCCTCGTCCAGGTCGCGAGTCACGCCCTCACCGCGCTCATACAGATAGCCCAGCGAGGCCTGCCCGGCCACATGGCCCTGCTCGGCGGCGCGGCGCTGCCACTGGGCGGCGAGCGCATGGTCGAGCGTCACCCCCCGGCCCTGATAATAGAGGCTGCCGAGGCGGTTCTGCCCCTCCGCAAAACCCCGGTCGGCGGCGAGCCGGTACCAGTGCGCCGCCTGCTCCAGATCCTCCGGCACGCCGCGGCCATGCTCATACATCGCCCCCATCGCCGACTGGGCGTTGGCGAAACCCTGCTCCGCCGCGAGCCGGTACCAGTGCAGCGCCTGCTGATGGTCCTGCGGAACACCCTGCCCGGCTTCGTACAGGTATCCCACATTGTACTGGCCGTTCGCAAAGCCCTGGTCCGCCGCGAGGCGATACCAGCGCAGCGCCTGCGCAAAATCCTGCGGAAGGCCGCGTCCATTGTGATACATGTAGCCCAGATTGCTCTGGGCGTTGGCATAGCCCTGCTCGGCCGCGAGCCGGTACCAGCGCACCGCCTGCGCGAAGTCCAGCGGTACGCCCCGGCCATTCTCGTACATCACGCCGAGATCGCTCTGCGCCTGCGCATAACCCTGATCCGCCGCCAGTCGGTAGTAGCGGACGGCCTCCGCATAATCGGACGCGCCGCCCTCACCGCGGTGGAACATGCGCGCCAGATTGTACTGCGATTGCACCAGGCCCTGGTCGGCCGCCAGCCGGAACCACGACCGGGCCTGGACATGATCGCGCCGCCCGCCGATGCCGGAGTAGAAATAATAGCCCATATTGTGCTGCGCGGCGGCGTTGCCGAGTTCCGCGTTCCGGCGCGTCTGCTCGATCACTTCCGGCGAAGGCGGCGCGGCCTGTGCCAATGCCGGCGCGGCCTGAAGCGCCAGCCCAATGGCAAAAACTCCGGCCAAGGCCGCGCGATCGATCCGAAACGTCAAGGCGCCCTCCCCAGGTCGCGGCGGCACCGTCATGGCGCCCGCCTTTCCAGGACCAGACTATCGTCAGGAAGCACCCCGTTGCAACGCCCGACCCGCGTGGCCGTCAGCGCGCCACGATATGGCGGCGGAACCAGTCGGCCATCTCGTCTTCCGTGAGTTCGCCGGCGGCCAACGCAAGAAACGCGACACTCAATTCGGCAGGCGTCGCGGTGCAATCGCTACCATTCAGCAACAGAAAGGCCACGCTGACGACCGCAGCCGTTCGCTTGTTGCCATCGACGAATGGATGATTCCTGGCGATCCCAAACGCATACGCAGCGGCCAATGCCGCCAAATCCGGCTGTCCGTATGCCACCTGATTCTGAGGCCGTGCCAATGCGCTTTCGAGCAGGCCGAGGTCTCGTATGCCTTCCGCACCGCCATGTTCGGCCAGTTGTTCCGCATGTGCGGCCACAGCCATTTCCCGCCCGACCCACGCCCAATCCGGCATGGGCTTCTATTTGGCCAGTTCGCGAAGAGCGTCGCGATAACGCACCATGACCTCGCGCGCCGCCCGCATCTGCTCCTCGAAATCGGGTTGGGACGCGGCCAGCTCGATCCCGCGCGGTGTCTTGACGACGGACAAGGCGTCGCCGACCCCCACGCCGAGTTCGGCAAGCAATTCCTTTGGCAGAATCACACCCGCCGAATTGCCGATCTTCTTGATGGTAAGAGCGTTCATACGCGCGTAGTAACACGAACACGCGTATCCGTCGAGCCATGATTGCGGCGACGCTCCGGCTTGCTTATCGCTTAAACCACGCTAGAGCCGCTTTACGTTTACGGAAAGGGAAACTCCGCATGAGCCGCGACGCCGTCATCGTCTCCACCGCCCGCACGCCGATCGGCAAGGCCTATCGCGGCGCGTTCAACGCGACCCCTTCCCCCACCCTTGCCGCGCACGCGATTCGTGCCGCGGTCGAGCGCGCCGGGATCGACGGCGCCGAGGTAGAGGACGTGATCATGGGTGCGGCGCTGCAGCAGGGCGTGCAGGCGACCATCGGCCGCACCGCGGCGCTGCGTGCGGGCCTGCCCGTCACCGTTTCCGGCATGTCGATCGACCGCCAGTGCGCCTCCGGCCTGACGGCGATCGCCACCGCCGCCAAGCAGATCATCGTCGATCGCATGGACGTCGCCGTCGCAGGCGGCGTGGAAAGCATCTCGATGGTGCAGACGCCGGAAATGCGGCTCGGCGCGGATCCCGAACTCGTGGCGATGCACAAGGACGTCTACATGCCGATGATCGGCACCGCTGAGACCGTCGCTCGCCGCTACAATATCGGCCGCGACCGGCAGGACGCCTACGCCCTGCGCTCGCAGCAGCGCACCGCCGCCGCCCAGGCCGAAGGCAGGTTCGACGATGAGATCGTGCCCGTCACCGCGACCATGCTGGTCAAGGACAAGGTGACCGGCGAGACGTCGAAGAAGGAGATCACACTCACCAAGGACGAGGGCAACCGCGCCGATACCACGCTGGAAGGCCTGCAGTCGCTGCAGCCGGTGATGGGCCCGGAAGGCGTGATCACCGCCGGCAACGCCTCGCAATTGAGCGACGGCGCCAGCGCCTGCGTCCTCATGGAAGCCGGCCTCGCCGCCGAGCGCGGCCTCGCCCCGCTCGGCCGCTATGTCGGCATGGCCGTCGCCGGCACCGAGCCGGACGAAATGGGCATCGGCCCCGTCTTCGCCGTGCCGAAATTGCTGAAGCGCTTCGGCCTCTCGGTGGACGATATCGGCCTGTGGGAGCTGAACGAGGCCTTCGCCGTCCAGGTCCTCTATTGCCAGTACCGGCTCGGCATCCCCGACGACCGCCTGAACGTCAACGGCGGCGCCATCTCGGTCGGCCATCCCTACGGCATGAGCGGCGCGCGCCTGACGGGCCACGCTCTGATCGAAGGCAAGCGCCGCGGCGCCAAGCACGTCGTCGTCACCATGTGCGTCGGCGGCGGCATGGGCGCGGCGGGCCTGTTCGAGGTTCTGTAAGCCGGTCTCAGCCTTGACTCACCGCCATCGGCTGACCCTTATCGGCACCCAATGGCGGGGATGACAGAATGAAGAAGATCACTGTGTTCATCATAGGGTTGGCCGGAGCCTCGTCTGCTGCCGCGGCGATCAATCTGACCCAGCCGCAGACCTTCCAGACCGCCGAGTGGACGACCACAGTTACGATCGCCTCGATCGATGCACCCACCTTGCCTCCTGAGGCTCATCAGGGCTTGCGCTCGATCTTCGAGGCGCTGGCCGGACGGCAGTGCCTAGGCGGGCGATCGGAGGACATCGCCCGCGATTTTCGCGATTCGCTGACACAGGGATTCACTGCCAATTCGCCGGGTACTTGTACGTTCGATCCCGGCGACACATTCGACGGTGGCGTGATCCGGTCGCGCGCGACCTGCCGGAAAGAGGGCGCTACCGTCACGGTGAGCGCCGACATGAGCGGCACCTATGACGCCAGATCGATGTCCCTCGCGTTCGAGCTGACGGGTGCCCGCCCCGGGGATCCTCCCGATCAGCCCGCTTTACGGATTCGCGCTAGCATCGTCACGCGGGCGGGAGGGCCTTGCTCGCCCCAAGCCTAGCAGACGCGTTGAAACGGCCCGGCGACTCCGTCGCGCCGTCCGAACCTCTTCCGCCCGAACCCCCGGGCGGACTAGCGCTTCAGCAGCCGCGTCCATCTGGCCAGCACGAACAGCACGAACGGCCAGAAGCAGGTGTTCCACAAATCGTGCCAGCTCGCCGCCCAGAAGGGCTGCTGGTCCGGCCGCAGCCGTTCAAACAGGTCCCAGATCTCCCCGGCGATCGCCACCAGGAAGGTCGCCGCGAGCGGTCGCCAGTCGCGGAGCGGCAACCGGAACAGGATCGCCGCGAGCAGGAACACGGTCAGCCCGACATAGATGTGCAGCGCGTCGCGGCTCAGCCCGAGCAGCTCCACCGCCCACGTCTTAGCGTCCTGAAACGGCCCCATCGCCTACTCGCCAGCCTGCTGAATCATCCCCCCGGCATAGTGTTCCGCCCGGCGGCAAAGCAAGCTACACGGCCCGGACGCGCGCCCGTAGCTCAGCTGGATAGAGCACGAGACTTCTAATCTTGAGGCCGCAGGTTCGACTCCTGCCGGGCGCGCCAATCACGCAGCGCCAAGCGCAAGGCGAACGAAGCGCAGCGCGTGAGCCTTGCGCGAGAGCCGCGCAGTGACGGACGGCCTGCGCCCAAAGGGCGACAGGACCGACGGCGCGAATTCACTTCGCGCCGCTGCCGCCGCCGATCCCCTTACGCCCCGACCCGCGCCCGAACTTCCACCAGCCCGAACTTCTCCGCGAACAGGTCCGCCGCCATCGGCCGGCCGAACAGATAGCCCTGGCCTTCCTCGCAGCCCTGCCCGCGCAGGAAAATGCGCTGCGCCTCGGTCTCGATCCCCTCGGCGATGACCTGGAGGTCCATCTGGTGCGACAGATCGATCAGCGAGGTCACGATCGCCCGGTCGTGCGGTGAATCCTGCATCGCCTGGACGAAGCTCTTGTCGATCTTCAGGTGGCTGATCGGATAGTTTTTCAGCAGGTTCAGCGAGGCGTAGCCGGTGCCGAAATCGTCGAACGCCAAAGCGACGCCAAGCGCCCGGATCGCTTCGAGCTGCGGCAGGACGAGCGCGACCCGGTCCAGCACGATATTCTCGGTGATCTCCAGCTTCAGCGCGGATGCGGGCAAATCATGGCGGACGAGCGTTTCCGCCACCAACGCCGGCAGATCGTCGGCGCGGAACTGAGCCGCGAACAGATTCACGCTGATCCGGAAAGTGGGGTCGGCCTGCCGCCAAATCCGCGCCTGCGCACAGGCCTGATCCAGCACCCAGGCGCCGACCGTGGCGGCGAGCGGCCCGCCTTCCAGCGCGGGAAGGAAGGCGCTGGGCGGCAGCAGATGGCGGATCGGATGCTGCCAGCGAATGAGCGCCTCCGCTCCCTCCAGAGCGCCGTCAGCCAGCCGCACCAGTGGCTGATAATGAAGCCGCAATTCGTCCCGCTCGACCGCGCGGTGAAGCTCGGCATCGTACATCCGCCGCGCCACCGCTTCGGCGCGCAGGGTCGGCATGTAGAGCAGCCAGCGGCCGCGCCCGCCGGTCTTGGCCTGGAACAGCGCCAGATCGGCGCTACCCAGCAGCATTTCGACCGTCTCGCCATGCTGCGGCGCGAGCGCGAGCCCGCAACTGCCGGCGATGCGGATTTCGTGCCCGTCGACAAGGATCGGCCGGGCGATTGCGGCGATCACCTCCTCGGCCATCGCCGCCACCCGCAGCGGGTCGCCGATTCCAGGCAGCAGGATCGCGAATTCGTCGCCGCCGACCCGCGCCACCGTCGCGTCGGCCGGAACGGCCTCGACCAGTTTCAGCCCGGTTTCCTGCAGGATCGCGTCGCCGACCGCGTGGCCGAGCGTGTCGTTGACGTCCTTGAAGCCATCCAGATCGATCGTGATCATCGCCGCCGGACCCTTGCCCTGCAGCGCCGCGGCGCCTTTCGTGTGGAGCAGGTTGCGATTGGCGAGCCCGGTCAGGCTGTCGAAATTGGCGAGCTGGTGAAGGGCATCGGCCTGCTCCACCCGATCGGTCACGTCCTGCACGATCGCGCCGAAATGCAGTTCGTCGCCCAGCCGCCAGTGCGACCAGGACAGTTCGGCGGGAAACAGGCTGCCATCCTTGCGCCGGGCGGTCAGCCGACTGGTCTCCTTGGTCGGCGGCGCGCCGCCGCCCAGCACGCGGGCCATCGCCTCCTGCACCCGGGCCAGTTCGTGATCGGGGATCAGCAGGGCGATGTCGCGCGCCAGCGCCTCGCCGGCGGCATAGCCGAACATGTCGACCGCGGCCGGGTTCCAGGCGGTGATCCGGCGCTCCGTGTCGAAGCAGATGACCGCATAAGGCGAGGTCGCCGCGATCGCCGCGAATTCGGACGGCGCGCCGTCATTCGCGACCGCCAGCCGGCGCAGCTCGAGCTTTTCCGACGCCATCCGGCCCAGATCCCTCAGCCGGGTGCGATCCTCCTGGCCGAAGCCCGCGCGAGGCTCGGAATCGATGATGCACAAGGCACCCAAAGCGTGGCCGGACGGCGAGCGCAACGGCACGCCCGCATAGAAGCGAACATTTCCGCCCTGGACGAGCGGATTGTCGTGAAAGCGCGGGTCGATGCGCGCGTCCTCGACGACCATCACCTCGTCCTGGGTGATTGCATGCGCGCAGAACGAAACGTCGCGCCCCATATCGCAATCGCCGATGCCGGCGCTTGCGGCGAAGAAGACATGATCGCTGCCGATCATGTTCGCGGCCGCGGCGGGCACGCCGAACAGGCGGACCGCGATGTCGACGATCGGGTCCAGGCTCGGCACCGCAATTCCGGCGCTCAAGCCATGTTCGGCAAGCGCATTCAGTCGGCCTTCTTCATCCGGGATGGCGCTCGGACATCGCATGAATTTCTCTCCCCACCTCGGCGGTTAGGGCGGAAGGCCTAAAAAAATCTAACAATGGCACCAATTTGGTGATTATTCTCGCGGGCTGGGCCGGCGGGCGGCGCGGATCACCCGTTTCGGCCGCCCGTCCGGGGGGAAACGCCCTGCTCATTCTGCGCAAGCTGCTGGCGCTTCTCGTCGCGATCCTGCTGGCCGTTCCGCTCGCTTACGCCGCCGCCGCCCTCATCCTCGGCCTCATGCCCGCCAATGCCGGCTGGCGCGAGCCGCCGGACGGCATCACCATCTTCGTCAGCTCAAACGGCGTCCATACCGGCCTCGGCCTGCCGCTCGTCACCGAAGAGATGGACTGGCGCCCGCTCGTTCCGGCCAGCCATTTGCGCGACCCGGCCATCGCCGCGACCCACATCTTCATCGGCTACGGCCACCGCGATTTCTATCTGAACACACCGAGCTGGGGCCAGCTCTCGCTCGCCACCGCCGCCAACGCGGCCTTCGGCGACGGCCCGGCCTTGCTCCATGTCGAGCATGAAGTCGCCCCTGCCGAAACGCCCGACAACAAGGCGATCACCCTCACCCGCGCCCAATATCGGCGCCTCGTCGCCCACCTCCTGCCCGGCTTCCGCCGCGACGACGCGGGCAACAGCTTGCCTCTGCTCGGCCGCGGCTACGGCCCGCACGACGTCTTCTACGAGGCGAATGGCGGCTTCAACGCGCTCTACAATTGCAACGAATGGACCGGCCGCGCCCTCCGCGCCGCCGGCGTCCGCATGGGGCTGTGGACCCCCACCGCGCAGAGCGTGATGTGGCGCCTGCCCTGAGGCCGTGCCACCCTCGGCTCAGTCGATCAGCACGATCTGGTCCGGGTCCGTCACTTCGACCTGGGTTTGATAATAATAAAGCCCGGTGTCGCGGCCCTGGCTGAAGAAGGTGATGCGGGTGCGCATGGCGCGGCCGCGCACCTGCACGGTCCGGCCGCGGAAGACGGTCTCGGGATTTTCCGCAAAGCGCTCGGCAAAGGCGAACACCACGTGCCGCGCGATGGCGATGTTCAGGCTGCGCTGGTCGCGATAATCCAGCTCCGAATTCAGGAACAGCCGGCCGTGATCCCACCCGGCATTGCGCACCCGCAGGTGGAACAGCCCCGGCACCCCGCGCCCTTCCGCATCCGCCGCCGCCGCAATCGCCTCCCGCGCACTGTAGATCGGCTCGCGACTGCCGTGGACGGCGGGAGGATCGGCCGGGTGGCCAGCCATGGGCTGAGCGGCAAGCACCAAATAAAACTTCAGCATTGACATCGCCTTGGTCTATCGAGCCGACTACATTCATGGAAGTCGCTTTCGAGCCGCCGGTGAAGTCTGTATTCGACCCGTCCAAATAAGTGTGTCGATTACCCCCATTTTGGTGGTGATTAGCTTCCGACCCCCGACAAACATGAACGGCCGCCTTCCGCCTATTGCGACACGCATTGCGCGGGCGGTAAAAGCCCCGAAGGCCCCATGAATGAGCGTCGATGAGCAAAAGCCCCTTTTCGCGCTGGATTCATCGCGGCGATGACCAAAAGTCTCTCATGACGCCAAGCGCGCAGATGCGGCGACGAATTTGGCGTTTTCCTGCCCTGCTCTTCGCGCTCTCGGCCGCGATCCTGCTGGCCGGGGCCGCCATCTGGCTGTGGGTCGGGCTGGGGCCGGCCGAAGGCGAGGCTCCGGCCGAGGTCACTGCGGCAATGTTGGCCGACGGCAGCGCGCCAATGGGCCGCGCCGTCGTGCTGCGCGGGATTTCGGTTGAGAAAGCCCGCGCGCAGGTGCGCCGGGCGCAAAGGTTGGGTTCGGTGCGGTGGACCTATACCGGCTTCCGCGTCGGCGAGCGGCGCGACGGGCAGGCGGCTCAAGGGCCGGACACAGCCCCGATCATGCTGTTTACCGCGAAATGGTTGGGGACGATCGCGGCCTCGATCACCAACCGGCCCGCTTCGGAAACTGTGACCGGCGTGCTGGTGGAGAATGGTTTGCCGGCTGACGCCTATGCGGCTCTGGAGGCCCAGGGCGTCGCCATCGCCCCGCGCCATTATGTGATCCAGCTCGGGGAAGATGGCTCTCGAAAAGACTATCTGCGCCTGGTCTGGCTCTGCCTGATTTTCGGTGGCCTGCTCGCCCTCTTCAGCTGCGTCGTGGCGATCGAGGCTGCGAGAACCCGCCGCTTGCTCGACCAGGTCGAAGCCGGTGTCGAGCCCGAGGAGGCCGACGCCTAGGAAATGAGTGGACCGTCGGCTGAGCGCGCACCGGCGGCGTCCGGCCCATTGCGGACACTGGCGCATCGGCTACGGTCGCAGCATGGCCGGGATCAAGGTTGCCGCGAATATCGCTGGGTTCATGGGGCCGTTAGTGGCCATGCTAGTCTGGGCCGCGCCAGCGCATGCCTCGCCTGTCAGGAGCGGCGCAGCGGCATGTGCGCTGGCAAAGACGCGCGTGGCCACCCACCTTCACCGCACTCGCTCAAGCATCCCCTCTTGCGAGACGCTCCGCGCAACCGACAGCCCGCGAGGCTATTACATTCTGGCGCTCCGTGGCTGGTGTCGAGAGACCATCTGCGGCAGCACCCTGATCGGCTGGTTCGCTGTGCATAAGCGCACCGGGCGCATATTCGAGTGGGATGTGGGCGAAGACCGGCTCGGGACGGAGCTTAGGCCTGGTCGTTAGTTCCGCTTCCGATCCATTGCGGACTTTCCGCGCTAGCTAAGGTCGCTACCGACCTCGAGCCCGCAGCTAGAGCAGATTTTCTCCGGCCATGGCGCTCCCCATGTTTTCGGCATCAACGGCCCGGTGCCCATCCAAGCGCTTTTCCTTTCGTAGGGCGACTTGCCGCACCGTGGGCATTTCACGGTTGACGAGAGTACCAGCTGACCCACCGCGCTACCGAGGCAGATAGGAATGCCGATGAGGCCCAGAGGCGAGCCGCCGAAAAGGGCGATCGGAACTGCGAACAGCAGCGCACCAGTCAAGAAGCCTATCCACGGCAGAGTGAGGCGACGGCGGTATCTTTGTGGGCTGTTCACTTCGGTTTGGGCCAGTTGAACTGCGCCCGACGTTGGTGATGCCCGAAAGCCCTTTTTGCGGCTTGCTGCGTCTCAGGATGGGCTTCAAAGGCGAAAGCGGCTCGCTTAGGCATTGTTGTCTTATGACCGCCTGAATGTCCGCTTTCCACCCATTGCGGACATTCAGCGAATGTCTGCCTTTGACCCATTGCGGACATTCGTGATGTGGCCCAGGATCAAGTGATGAGAGTTGCCTCACTCGGCGGTCTGTTGCTGTTGGCCTGCCTCAGCGGCGGATGCGGAGGCGTCTCGGAGGAGACGTTTTCCTGCCTGATTAGAACGCCGGATCATTGCGTAGAGGTTATCTGCTTCGAGGAGCCCACGCTTCGTCACCTCTGATGTCCGCTTTCCACCCATTCCGGACGCTGGCGGTTGGGTGTCCGAGTTGCACCCATTGCGGACGTTCCCAGCCGGCGCGGTTGCGAAGGTCTGCTTTCGACCCATTGCGGACAATGGCTGCGCCACGTCAGCGCTTCCTTCGACTAAGAAACATAGCCCACGTCACTACTGCCCAGACGCTTCCGGTCGGAAGGAGACCTCGCGTCGCGAAGAACCACGGCACCACCTCGGTGCAGGGCCTCGGGTCTTCGGGACTGTAACATGGGAAACTCAGGAGATTGACGGAGAACCAAAGGAGGGCAAGCCACGCGACGCACGCAACCGTGAAAACGACGAAGGCCGCGATGGCGAGTATGCGTCTGCCTGTCACTCCGCTGCTCTCGTATGTGTCGGTGGCAAAGTCATGAGGGAGAGATGAGCATTCGCTGAGTGTCCGCTTTCCACCCATTCCGGACGCTCGGCGCTAATGTCCGCTTTCGACCCAAAGCGGACATTCAGGGGCGCCGTCGCTCGCTCCACACAATCCCTGCGACCCAGAAGACCAGAGCGGCAGTCGCCACCGTCCCGACGAGCTGTAGCATGGAGGTAAAAATGACCTTCGCCAGCATAGGAGCTTCAAGGCCCAGCCAATGCGGCGCGTATGTGAACCCAGCCACTAGGACCACTGCCAGCAGTGCCGAGATGTAGCGGCCCGGCCTATCCTCACGCGCTCGCCTGAGTAGCGAGGCGACGGTTAAGCCGGCGGCCACGCATACGACAATCCAGCCGATGAACTCGGCAATGCCGAGCCATCCTTGGGGACCAGCGTAGTCCGCCAATCCGGCCAACCCGATCCACGCCGCCGGAATGACTGCTGCACAGCCAAGGCCCCGCTCCATCGAATGAGTGTCGCTCAGGTTCAGCCTCCAGAGGCGCACCCTAAGACCCGAAACGTCCGCGTTCCACCCAAAGCGGACACTCGCGATCCAGACCGGACCTACACGCGTCCCCACCGCCCGATCCCCGAACCGATGCACATCGCCAATACACCGGGACATTCTTGATACAATTGCCCACTAGACCGCCGGCAACCGGCCGGTTCGCCCGGCGTTCATCCCCGTCTGTTCATGAGGGCCCCTGTGCGTAGCTTCCGTGTAATCCTCGCCGCCGCCATGTGCGGCACGTCCCTCCCCGCGCTGGCGCAGCAGGCCGATCCGCCCGTTATGGACCTGCCGACCCCACAGCCGCCGCTTGCGGTGGCGACAGCTCAGCAGACCGCGGCCGGCGTCGGCACCGTCGACGCCAGCGCCGAGGCCGAGGCCGATCAGCCCGTGCCCGGCGATGCGATGACCGACGACGAGGTGCTGGACGCCGAGGACGAGAATGTCATGGTCGTCACCGGCGCCCGCCCGCGCGGCACGGTCGACACCGACATTCCGGCCGAAGTCACCCTCAGTCCGCGCGAGATCCGCGCGATCGGCGCCAGCAACATCGCCGAACTGCTCGACGCGCTCGCCCCGCAGACCGGCGGCTCGCGCGGCCGCGGCGGCGGCATGCCCGTCATCCTGGTCAACGGCCGCCGCATCTCCGGTTTCTCCGAAGTGCGCGATTTGCCGCCCGAGGCGATCGAGCGGATGGAAATCTTCCCCGAGGAAGTAGCGCTGCGCTACGGCTATCGCGCCGATCAGCGGGTCGTGAACTTCGTCCTGCGCCGCAATTTCAACGCGGTGACGGCCGAGGCGGAAGCCGGCATGTCGATGGAAGGCGGCCGCGGCACGTCGGAGATCGACGTCAATTACCTCACCATCGCCGGGCCGACGCGGACCAGCTTCGGCGCCGAATATCAGGGCCGGGCCGCGTTGCTGGAAAGCCAGCGCGAGATCATCCAGGAGAATCCGGCCCCGCCGGGCGGGCTGAATGCGGGCGACTTCCGCACCCTGCTTCCGGACAGCAACAGCTACAGCGTCAACGCCCAGCACAGCCGCCAGCTCGGCACTGTCGGCGCGACGATCGACGGCCGCTATGTCGTCACCCAGACGCGCAGCCTGCTCGGCCTGCCCAGCAACGATCCGAACGCGGTCACGCCGCTCAATCGCGCCAGCGACAGCTATAATGGCACTCTGGGCCTCGCCTTCAACGGCGACATCGCGCCGTGGCGCTGGAACCTCACCGCCAATTACAGCCGGGTCGAGACCGACACCGAGACCGAGCGGCTCGCCGGCTCGCCCGCCGATGTCGCCGAGCAGGTCAATCAGGCGCTGACCGCCGGCCTGGTCGTCAACGGTCCCTTGTTCGACGGCTGGGCGGGACCATTGCGCTCCAGCTTCAGCCTCAACACCGAATTGCGCAGCTTCGACAGCCAGTCGACCCGCGGCGGCGTCTTCCGCGAAACCTCTTTGTCGCGGCAGCGCTTCGAGGGGCAGGCGAGCTTCGACATGCCGCTCACCTCGACCCGCGAAGGCGTGCTCGACGCGATCGGCGACCTCAGCGTGAACCTCAATCTCAACGCCGAATCCTATTCCGATTTCGGCGTGCTGACGACGGTCGGCTACGGCCTGAACTGGCGCCCGACCGACTGGCTCAACTTCATCGCCTCGGCCACGCACGAGGAAGGCGCGCCGTCGATCACCCAGCTTGGCGATCCGGTGATCGCCACCCCGAACGTGCGCGTCTTCGATTTCGTCCGCGGCGAGACGGTGGACATCACGCAGATTGCGGGCGGCAACCCGGCCTTGCTCGCCGACAGCCGCCACGTGCTGAATTTCGGCGTGAACGTGCGGCCGATGGATGGCCTGTCGATCCGCGCCAATTATACCGAGAACAAGATCACCAACCCGATCGCCGGCTTCCCGGCCGCGACGGCGGAGATCGAGTCCGCTTTCCCCACCCGCTTCGTCCGCGACGGCGCTGGCCGGCTGGTCAGCATCGACACGACCCCGATCAATTTCGCCGAGAGCGAGCGCCGCGAGATACGCTGGGGCCTGGATTTCTCCGCCCCCTTCGGCCCGCAGCGCCAGGGTGGGCCCGGCGGCCGCGGCATGTTCGGCGGCCCCGGGGGTCCCGGTGGTCCGCGCGGCCAGAACGCGCCGACCC
>JAFAEG010000109.1 GCA_023424095.1 Pseudomonadota bacterium
GGGTCGGCCCGGTCCGCAAGCGATTTCCCGTCTGGGGAGCAGAAGCGGGGCTCAGGCAGACCGAAGCCCTGCTCGCGCGCTGCGGCCCGCGGGCGACCGAGACCGACGATCCGCTCGATCGCGTCGCGCATCTTGCCCCGAGGCCGCCCCGTCCACCGTTCGACTGGCGCGCATCAGCGCGGCGGTTGCCTGGCGCCGTCCCCACCGTCCACCTGGCGCGCCGGACGCTCTCGAAATTGCGCGGGCTATCGCGTTGAAGCCCGTCCTCGCCGATCCGGCGCTGGAGGACGCCTTTCATCACGATGGCTATGTCCCGGTGCCGCTGCTCGACGACGCGGAGCTTGCTGCCCTGCTCGCGGAGATTGCCGTGCTTCGCCCGGCGGACCGCTTTGCCCCCGACGGCAGCGGGCGGGCCGGCAACACCTATCATTGCTCGTTCCTCGACTCTTCGACCACCTACAAACGCGCCGCATTCGACCTGCTCTCGCGTCATTTCCGCAATGCCATCGATCGCCATCTGGCCGGCTACCGGGTCATCTCCGCCAATTTCTACGTGAAGCCGCCGGGACGCGGCGATCTGCGCGTTCATCAGAATTGGCCGGTGCTCGATCTCGACCAGACGTCGGTGACGATCTGGTGTCCGTTGGTCGATGTCGACGCGAAAAACGGGACGCTCCACGTCGTCCCCGCCAGCCATAAATTGGTGCCGCACATAGAATCGCCCACATCGCCCTCTTACTTTTCGAGCTTCATCGACCGGGTGCCCGATTACATGATCCCGCTCCCCTGTCGGGCCGGGTCGGGGGTTATTTTCGACGACAGCCTGGTCCACGGATCGCCCCCCAATCGCGGCACCGCGCCGCGCATCGCCGCGCAGCTGATTTGCATCCCAGAGGATGCCGCGCCGGTCTTCTACTTCCGGGAAAGCGAGACCCGGTTCGAGCGGATCGCGGCGGAACCGGATTTCTACATCGATCAGGACCTGACCGAGATCGTGGTGCGCCAACCGGGGTGGCAGGGACTTGGCCATGTCGAAGTCCGCAACCGCCTGCTTGGCGAAGAGGAATTCGCGGCCTTGCTCGCCGGGCGCGGCCACAAAGGTCGCGCACGTTCGTCGTGGCGCGGCCAGCATAGCGCATCGGCAAATCGCGTACGTCCAGTCAAAGCGGCGGTCCGCAAGGCCCTGGCCCGCGCGGTGCCAGGCAGGGCGAAACGCGTGTTGAGACGGATGCTCGACATGGCTCCGCCCCGCTGAACACGGCCATGCTTCAGGGCCGGTGCGGTTCGTTTCCCCACACGCTTTCGGCTCGGACGAGGTCTCCCACGCCACGCAGGATCACCGAAATCCGATCTTCCGCACCCTCAACCACGATCGGCACACCGGGCCCGTGCCACCCCAGCAAAGCCATCGGATGCAGCGTGCGGGGATCGGACAGGGTGGCGCGGAGGCGATAGCTGCCGGCGGCGAGCGGCAGCTTCGGCACATGGCAATACAGCCGGCTCCGGCCCGCCGCGACGGCTATGGGCTCCGGCTGCAGGAAGGTGGTGACCCGCTTCGACAGGTCTTCGGTGAAGACCACGATCGAGCAGACCGCCTCCGCCGCCGATTGCAGCTCCACCTCGAGTGCGATTTCGGCCGCTTCCCCGCTGCGCAGCCGTCCGTCGGCGGGACCGGTGATCAAGGCCTTGTCGATCCGCACCTCACTCGCCTGGGCGGCAGCTTCACCGGATTCGGCCGGGCCATCCTGCATGTCCAGCAGGCGGCTCGCCGCTTCGCTCGCGCTGCCGGCAAAGGCGACCCGGCCATGGTCGAGCAGGATGCCGCGATTGCACAGGGTCTGCAGCTGATAGATGTTGTGCGACACGAAGGCCAAGGCGCCGCCGCGGTCGAGATGCTCGCCCAAGAAGCGCAGGCATTTGCGCTGGAAGGCGACGTCGCCAACGGCGAGCGCTTCATCCAGCACCAGCAGGTCGTTGGGCGGCGCCACGGCGATCGCATAAGCCAGCCGCGCCCTCATCCCTGTGCTGTAATGAACGAGCGGCGCGTCGAACATCTCGTCCAGCTCCGCAAACGCTTCGATCTGTTCGATCAATGCGGGCCGCGTCGCGGCGGGAATGCCGTGCCAGGCCAGGACCAGATTGGCATTGTCGCGGCCTGAAAGGGTCGCGTTGAAGCCGCTGCCAAGTTCGATCACCGCGCCTTGCCGGCCGGTCGACCGGACCTCCCCGCTGTCGGGCTTCAGCAGGCCGGCGATGAGCCGCAGCAGGGTGCTCTTGCCCGCGCCATTGTGCCCGACGATCGCCAGCGCGTCGCCGGGCTGCAGCGCCAGCGACACATCGTCCAGGGCCCAGAATTCGTCGGTGCGCAGCGCCGGCCGGCCAATGCTTGTCCGCCAGGGCATGAACTCCCTGGCGATATCGGCGACCCCGTAGCGCAGCGAGCGGCGCAGGCCGCGGGTGAAGCGCTTCGAGACGCCATCGACTTCAAGCATGGGTGCCGACACGCGCGCTCAACCCGTCCGGGCGAGGAGATGGGGCCGCGCCACGCGATACAGCCCCCAGGCAAGCAGGCAGGTCGCGAGCGCCAAAGCGGCCACAAGATAGAACGACCAGCCGACCGGCGCTGCCCTCAGCCATCCCCGCGTCCCGTCCAGCAGCGGCGTGACCGGGTTGAGCCAGAGCAGGCTGCCCGGCGGGAGCGCATAGAAGACCGGCGTGAGGAAGATGGCGAAGCCTGCGATCAGGCCGATGGCGCGGCTCACATCGTCATAGAGTAGGCCCAGCGGCGTGATGAAAAGACCCACTCCGGAGCCGAGCAGGATGAGCAGGGCCGCGCCGAACGGGAGCAGCAGCCAGGCGGCGAGCGGCAGCACCCCGGCAATGGCCGCCGCCACGAACAACAGGGTCAGCCGGATCGCCATGTTCAACAGCAGTTCGAGCAGTCCGGCGAACAGCACCGCCTCATGCGCGACCGCATTGTTGGCGAGGAAATGCCGGTGCGTCGTGAATTGCTGCAGCGGCATGTTCAGGGCGTCGATGAAACTCTGCCACAGATAGATGCCGGCGAGCACGAAGATCGGATAGGGCAGGATCGTTTCGGGCAGGATGATCAGCCGGTTCGCGCGGATCATGGTGAAGATCAAAGCGAACATGATGCCGGGCAGGAGCAGCCAGGCATAGCCAAGCCACAGCCGCCGGTGCCGGGCGCGCATCGATGCACGAAACAGAACGAAGCCCGCCGCGGGCGTTCGGCGCAGATCGGCCATCGCGGCCGAGGCGAAGGCGCGCGGCCGCCGCAATTGCGGCGTCGCATCGTTCGTCGTCGCGATGTCCGGCCCGGCCGCGTCGGCGGCCGTTGGCGCGTCAGTCTTCATGCCGCATTCCCCGCCGGCTCGGCCTAGCCGCCGACCGCGGCCCGCGAAAGTCCCCAAGGCTCGGCGGCGGGAGGCGAATGGCCCGTTTGCCGATAGGCTTCGGTCAAGCGGGCAAAGCCGGTCGCCAGGTCGATCCCGGCCTCCCAGCCCAGCAGGCTGCGCGCCTGCCCCGGATCGCCGACGAAGCGCGCGACGTCGTAATTGCGCGGCGGCGCGATCTCGAGATCGAGGTCGAACCTGCTCACGCGTGCAGCCAGCTCGGCGAGGTCGGACAAAGTGGTCCCGACCCCGGTCAGGAGGTGCACGGGGGGCAGCAGCTCCCGCCCGGCGCTTGCCTCGATATGCATCTCGAGCCCGCTCACCACGTCATCGACATGGGTAAAATCGAACATGTTCTCGGGGCCTTCGAGGCGAAGCGCACCGCCGTGGGCGGCCGCGCGGGCGAAGGCCGGGATCACCCGGTCGACGTGGTCGTCGGTCGAACCATAGACGTTGGAAAAGCGGACGATGTTGGCGACGATGCCGGCGGCGCGCGCCTCCTCCACCATCTGTTCGCCGCTTACCTTGGAACGCGCATAGACGTTGAGCGGGGCATGGGGCGCGTCTTCGGCGACCGGCAGCATGGCGGGCTCGCCATAGACTTCCCGGCTGCTGGCGAACAGCAGCCAGGGCCGCCGCGACCCTGCTGCCATGGCGCGCAGCAACGCCTGCAACGCATCGACATTGACCGCCTGCGTGAGCCCGGGATCGCGCTCCGCCCAGACCACCCGCGAAATCGCCGCGAGATGGATCACGCCGCTGACCCCTTCGAGGGCCGCCGCGAGCGCAGCATGATCCCGCGTATCCTCGCTGGCCGAGCGTGCGATGTCATATTCCCGAACGGGAATGCCGCGCGCGATCAACCGCCTGACAAGCGGGCGGCCGATCAAGCCCCGAGAACCGGTAATTAGAATCAAAGATTTGCCCCCCCGGCGATGTAACAACTGATACAGGGAGGCTGCTTCTTGGCAAGTTTCTTAATTATCCGAATGCCTTGCGGCAGCTATTTCGAGCAAGGTCGGGATTGGACGCAGGTCCACCCTCCGGTCGCGGCGCAACCGGAGGGTGAGGTCCGCCGCCGCTAATTCCCGCCGAAATTCAGCCTGACGCCGGCATTGGCGACGAAGCCATCTGTCGGCGCCCAGGCGTCCACCGTCCAGCGACCGTCCGCCGCCCGCACCGGCCGCACCAGCGGGTTGAAGCGGGTCTGCCGCACGTCGGTGATGTTCTCGAAGTTCACGAACAAACGCACCCGCCCGAGGATGATCTCGCCGAGCAGGCCGAGCTCCAGATAGGGCCGGCTCTCCGTCCGGAACGGATCGTCATTGAGCGCCTGCTTGCCGGTATAATAAGCCTCGACCCCGATCCGCCCGCGGCCATGGCTTTCCCACACCGCGACCAGACCGGCGCTGTGCCGGGGCGTCAGCGGCAGCGCGCGCCGCGCGATTCCGCCTGCGACCGGCTCATCGGCATCGACGAACACATAATTGCCGGTCACCGTGAAGCCGTCCCGCCGGTAGCGCAGCAACGCCTCCGCCCCGCGGATCTGCGTGGTCCCAAGGCTGTTTTCCAGCCGCACCCGATCGGGAGCGATGGTCACCAGCCGCGCCGTGCCGTCGAGGTTGGAGCCGAACAGGGTCAGATTCGCCTCGAACGGCCCGCGCGCCCAGCCGAAGTCGAGCGACGCGGTTTCCGCCGTCTCCGCCCTGAGACCCGCCAGCGGCTCCAGCCGCGCCAGGCCGGCATCGTCCACTTCGTCCACGAACGGCGTCGGCGCGAAGAAGCCGCGGCCGTAGGACGCGCGGATCGTCCACGGCCCTGGCCGCCACGCTGCCGAGACGCGCGGGCTGAAGCGCGTGCCATATTCATTGTGAAAATCCACCCGGCCGCTGGCGGCGAGGGTCAGCTCCTCCGACAGATCCTGCTCCACCTGCGCGAACAGGCCCGGCGCCGTGAAGCGATAGTCGAACGCCGGAAAGGTCTGCGAAGCGAACGCATCCGACTGGAAGGCCAGGCCGGCGACCAGCGCCCGCCCGTCCGACCGCGCCGTCACCGAAGCCTCGGCGAAGATCGTCTCGTGCCGATCCTCCTCGATCACCGTCCCGAACTGGTGGCTATGGTCCTGCCGCATCCAGGACCCGCGCAACTGCGCCGCAATCCCTTCGGCCAACGGCAGCTCCGCTACCAACCCGGCATCCAGCCGCCCCGTCTCCTGGGTCTGCGCAAAGGGCATGCCGTCCGGCGCCGCCCGGCCGGGCAGGGTCCCGCCGACGCGGTCCTCGCCCATCGCACCGAGCGTCGCAAAGACCTTCGCGCCGCTTTCGCCGGTCCAGAACAAACGCGGCCGCACGGTCCAGCGCTCATAGCCCGGAATGTCGATCCAGCCGTCCTCGTCCAGATCGACCCGGCTCTGCCGGTGCAGCCCGCCGGTCAGCGACAGGCCGATTTCGCGCCCCGCCGGCCCGGCGAGGTAGGTGGTCAGATCCTGCCCGTCGCGCGTCGTGACGTTCAGCAAAGTCTCCGCCTCGAACCAGTCGCGCGGCCGCCGCGAAACGAGATTGATCACGCCCCCGAGGGCCGATGACCCGTAGAGCGCCGAAGCCGCGCCCTTGATCACCTCGACCTGGCCGAGGTCCGTCGGCGTGATCTGCAGCAGCCCCAGCGCCTGGCCGCCGTACAAAGGCAGGCCGTCGGCGAGCAGCTGAGTGTAGCGCCCGTCCATCCCCTGCACGCGGATGTTGGACGCGCCCAGCCCCGGCGAGGTGGTCTGCACCCGCAAGCCCCCCGTTTCCGCCAGCACCATCGAAATGTTGCCGGGCCGCATGATGATCTTTTCCTCGATCTCCTCGCGGTTCAGCACCTCGACCCGGATCGGCTCATCCTGGATGCGCCGCCCGGTGCGCGTGGCCTGCACCACGATTTCCTCGGACTCTTCCTCTTCCTGTTCGGCTTCGGCGGTGGCAGCGGCCTCGACCTCAAGCTCGACCGGCTGCGCCCAGGCCGTCCCGGCCAGGGCAAAAGCGCCCACGCCCGCCAGGGCGCCGCGCAACACATGCATGCGTGTCATTGTTCGTCTCCATATTGCGTCTGATCGGAAAGCGGCCGCGAGAGGGCCGCGCCGGATCAGCCGCGCGGAGGACGTTCGAGCCCGGACGGGGCGGAAGAGACGAAGGCCGCCGCATCAGGCGGCGTAAAGCTGGAGAGGCGCACGATCAGCACGGGTTCAGCGCTCCGCACGCCAAGGTCGCCATGGCCGTGGGAGAAGGCGCAATGGCTGTCCGGAGCCGGAACGTCGCCGGGATCGGACTTGCTGCCCGGTTCCTCATGCTCGGAGGCCTCAGCCTCATGCCCATCGTCATGCTCGGCCCCGGCGAAGTGCGTCGCCGTATCCCAGGAACAGCCGATTTCAGCGATGGCGGGGGAGGCGACGACGAACGCAAGCAGCAACGCTGAGATCAGCGCAATTGCGCGTCGCAGAAGGTTGGTCGCCACAGCCACATGCGCTCTATAATCGAATTGAGCGCTTTAAGAACCTGCCAGTTATGCGCGCAGGCGCCTTTGAAGATCGTCCTTCCCCAATAGGATTCGACATGATCCAAATTGGAGGCGCGTCGTATCGGGACTAAGCCACGATCATCCCGCCCTTCCGGCCTGATTTATCAAATGCCGGATGGAGGCCGGGCCAGACCTCCACGCCAAAGTTCACGGCGCCATTCTTGCCATTCCGCATGAACTTCGTGGCCTTTCGCCTCGGCCCCGCAAGGGACCCGGTCTGCCCTGGCCAGCTGCAGCCCGCGCTCCGGCAGACGCGGGCTGCCCCCCAAATCATTCCGCCCACATCCTTCGGCCGTTCACATTCACGGAAGAGGCGTCGCAGAAGTCCACATCGTCGGTCACACTCCTCTGGTCCGCGAACACGATGCGCACGCTGACGGTGCAGCGCGTGTCGCCGTTGAAGCGCAGATTCCGGGTGCGCGACGGCGCAACCTGGGTGGCCAGCCAATTGGTTGTCCAGCCATTACCAACATTGGTCTGAAAGCGGACCACCGGCGAATTGTAGTGATTGACCAGGTCGAAGCTTCGGCCCCGCCGCACCACCGCCGGTCCGGCATCGCGCTGCCGGTTGGCGCCCCGTGGCGGCGGCGCATTTCGGCGCCGATCCGCGCCGCGCTGCGGCCCCTGGTTGCGGCGCAGCTCCGCGCGGGTGGTAATGGCCAGCCGGCGCATCTCCTCGCGCATGTTGCGGACGGTCCGGTCCGCCGCACGCTCGCCGCTGGGGCCAAGATGCGCGAAGGTCGCGCGCACGCGCCGTTCATGGGCCTGGCAGCTGCGCATCGCCTGGTCGGCGATCATCTCCGGGCTGCCCGTGCCGCCGGCCAGCCGGCCGACCTGGGTGCCCAGACAATTGCCCCACGCGCTCGATGGATCGGCCTGGACCAGCGCCAGGCTCAGCAGCACACTCAACATTCAAACACTCCCACAACAGGACCCGAAACGGCGGATCAGTTCGCTTGCGCCTGCGCCGCCCGAAGCCGCGTCAGGCACGCCGCCTTCGCGTCCTGCAGCGCCGGGTCGGCCACCGCCTCCACCGCCGGCATCACCGCCGCGAAATATGCGGCCTTCTCCGCCGCGGTCGGCTCGATCATCGGATAGGAACAGGCATCGTCGAGCGACCAGCCGCCGGCGACGGCGAGGCCGAGCACCCCCGCCGCATTGCGCGGCAGCGCCTCGGCGACCGCGATGATCAGCCCGGTGGAGGTGCCCGCATCCACTCCCGGTCCGAGCCGCGGCACCAGCGCCAGCCATTGCGGGTCGCCGCTCGCGATCGATTCGAGGACCTGCGTAAAGCGGGTGACGGTCTCGCCCTGGTCCAGGGTCTGAACGGTGCGCGTGGCGCCGTCCCGCTCGATCATCGTGGCGACTTCGGCGGTGCTTGGACCGGCGCGCGTCGAGGCCGGCATGGCATCATTGGCCGCGGAGGGAAGAGATTGGTTCGTCGCGCCGGCCGCGTTGCCACCCTTGGAGGCCTGCCCGCAGCCGCCGATCACCGCTCCCGCGATCGCGATCACCAATAAGTTGCGCATGCACATCTCCATTGCCTGGGCGGCGCGAACCCACGCCCGCCTTGCCGTAAGGTCACCCGCAACCTATTCATGACGCTCGCTTTTGGGGAATGTCTGGCCGTCTCAATCTCGAGACGGCGGGATAGGCAGCGGGTGGAATGGCTGGTGATCGGTCCGCATAGCTTCAGCTGGGACGTCACCTCGGAACATCATCCGGGTGCCCGCGACGCCTATCGCGACAGCTTCGCCGGCCTGTACGAGATTTCGGATATCGAGGCCGGGCCGCGCGAGATCTTCTATAGCCGCACCCGCATGACCCTGTTCGGCGCCGGTGTGATCGGGCGTGGCCGCTCCAGCAGCCAGACGCTTCGCCGCCCGGCCGGCCAGGTCCGGCGCGCCGGGCTGGACACGATCAGCCTGGTGCTTGGCGATTCCCCGGTCGTCGGCACGGCCGGGGAGCGTTCCTTTCGCGGCGTTCCGGGAACGATCCTCTTCCTCGATCACGCCAGGCCATCCGCCTCGCAATGGCGCGACCTCGACCTGACCAATCTGGTCGTCCCGCGCGAGATCGCCCTGCAATGGTTCGGCGCGGAGGATTTCCATGGCCTCAGCCTGTCGCCGGACCGGCCGTCCGCCCGCCTGCTCGCCAACCATTTGCGCGTCCTGTCCGCCACCGCCGACGGCCTGACCGAGGCGGAAGGCGAGGCCGCCATCGGCGCCGCCCTCGTGATCGCGGAAAGCGCGCTCGGCGGCAGCCCGGTGCCGAGCCGCGAACAGGGCGCAGCCCTTTACCGCACCGTTCGCCACAAGGCGGCGCGCGTCATGACCGCGCGGCTGTTCGACCCCGGCCTCAGCCCCGATCAGATCGCCCGCGCCTGCGCCGTCTCGCGGGCCACGCTCTATCGCGCGTTCGAAGGCGAAGGCGGGCTGCAGCGCCATCTGCGGGAGCGGAGACTGGACTTCGCCCGGCGCGCGCTCGCCTTCCGCACCGGCCGCTCGCCTACCGTCGCCGACATCGCCCACGGCCACGGCTTTGCCTCCGCCACCCATTTCAGCCGCTCCTTTCGCGAGCGGTTCGGCCTGTCGCCATCCGATGTGCCGCGCTTCGACGGCAGCGATGGGAGCGGTCGCAATCCCGGCGTGATCCGGCACGACGCCGCGCTCCAATGGCTGAACATTGCGGCGGCGCGCTGATCGCCGCCGGGCGACCTCCTCCCTTCCCCCTGTTCACACTCCCTGCTAGGGCGCTTGCGACAGCGCCGGGGGCCCGCGCACCCACCGATCCCGGCGCGATGCACCAACTTGCGACGAGGATTTTATGACCGCCATTGGCCAGGACAGCTTGAACACCCGCTCTACGCTCGACGTGAACGGCAAGTCCTACGCTTATTACTCCCTCGCCAAGGCGGCCGAACAGCTCGGCGACGTCTCGCGCCTGCCCTTCTCGATGAAGGTGCTGCTCGAAAATCTGCTGCGTTTCGAGGACGGCTCGACCGTCACCCGCGACGACATCAAGGCGATCGTCGACTGGCAGCAGACCAAGCGCTCCGACCATGAGATCCAGTATCGCCCGGCCCGCGTGCTGATGCAGGATTTCACCGGCGTTCCCTGCGTCGTCGATCTGGCCGCGATGCGCGACGCGATCACCGCGCTCGGCGGCGACGCGAAGAAGATCAATCCGCAGGTCCCTGTCCACCTCGTCATCGATCACTCGGTCATGGTCGACGCCTTCGGCACGCCGCAGTCGTTCGAGCAGAATGTCGCGCTGGAATATGAGCGCAACATGGAGCGCTACGAGTTCCTGAAATGGGGCCAGACCGCGTTCGACAATTTCAAGGTGGTGCCGCCCGGCACCGGCATCTGCCACCAGGTGAACCTCGAGAATATCGCGCGCGGCATCTGGTCGTCGCCGGACGCGTCGGGGCAGGAAGTCGCTTATCCCGACACCTGCGTCGGCACCGACAGCCACACCACGATGATCAACGGCCTGGGCGTGCTCGGCTGGGGCGTCGGCGGGATCGAGGCGGAAGCCGCTATGCTCGGCCAGCCCGTCTCCATGCTGATCCCCGAAGTGGTCGGCTTCCACCTCTCCGGCGCACTGAAGGAAGGCATCACCGCCACCGACCTGGTGCTCACGGTCACCCAGATGCTGCGCGCCAAGGGCGTCGTCGGGCGGTTCGTGGAATTTTACGGCCCGGGCGTCAGCGCGCTTTCGCTCGCCGATCGCGCCACCATCGCCAACATGGCGCCGGAATATGGCGCCACCTGCGGCTTCTTCCCGTTTGACGACAAGACGCTCGATTACCTGCGCCTCACCGGCCGCAGCGAGGAGCAGGTCGCACTCACCGAGGCCTATGCCAAGGAGCAGGGCTTCTGGCTCGATCTGGACGCGCCCGAGCCGGTCTTCACCGACACCCTGCGCCTCGACATGTCGAGCGTCGAGCCCAGCCTCGCCGGCCCGAAGCGGCCGCAGGACAAGGTCACGCTGGCGAATGTCGACAAGGAATTCCGCGGCAATTTCACCTCCGAGTTCGGGCAGGAACTGGGCCGGCTGGACGAGCGCTGCGCGGTCGACGTCAATGGCGACGGAATCGTCGAGCATGGCGAGACGCTTGGCCATGGCGACGTCGTGATCGCGGCGATCACGAGCTGCACCAACACCTCCAATCCGGCCGTGCTCGTCGCCGCCGGCCTGGTCGCCAAGAAGGCGCGCGAGAAGGGCCTGACCCGCAAGCCGTGGGTGAAGACGTCGCTGGCGCCTGGCAGTCAGGTGGTCACCGATTATCTCGAGAAATCGGGTCTGCAGGCCGATCTGGACGCTTTGGGCTTCAACCTCGCCGGCTATGGCTGCACCACCTGCATCGGCAATTCGGGGCCGCTGCCGGAGGCGATCAGCAAGGCGATCCACAAGAATGATCTGGTCGCGGCCAGCGTGCTGTCGGGCAACCGCAATTTCGAAGGCCGGGTCAGCCCGGACGTGCGCGCCAATTACCTCGCCTCGCCGCCCCTGGTCGTCGCTTATGCGATCAAGGGCACGGTGACCGAGGACATGGTCACCTGCCCGATCGGCAAGGATCAGGACGGCAATGACGTCTATCTGAAGGACATCTGGCCCTCGAACGACGAGGTGCGCACCACCATGGACGCCTATGTACATGGCGACATGTTCCGCGCCCGCTATGCCGACGTGTTCAAGGGCGATGCCCGCTGGCAGGCCATTCCGGTGACCGGCGGCGCCACTTATTCCTGGCCGGCCGCCTCAACCTACATCGCCAACCCGCCTTATTTCGACGGCATGACCATGTCGCCGACGCCGCCGGGTGACATCATCGGCGCGCGCCCGCTGGCCGTGCTGGGCGATTCGATCACCACCGATCACATTTCCCCGGCCGGCTCGATCAAGGGCGACAGCCCCGCCGGCCTTTATCTCACCGCGAACGGCGTCGCCCGGGCCGAATTCAACTCCTACGGCGCGCGCCGCGGCAACGATCATGTGATGACCCGCGGCACGTTCGCGAACATCCGCATCAAGAACAAGATGACCCCGGGGATCGAGGGCGGCGTGACCCGCTACGTTCCGACCGGCGAGACGATGGCGATCTACGACGCTGCGCAGAAATACAAAGCGGACGGCACGCCGCTCGTCGTCATCGCCGGCAAGGAATATGGCACCGGCTCGTCGCGCGACTGGGCGGCCAAGGGCACGAACCTGCTCGGCGTCCGCGCCGTGATCGCCGAAACCTATGAGCGCATCCATCGCTCGAACCTCGTCGGCATGGGCGTCGTGCCGCTGCAATTCATCGATACGCCGCCGGAATTTACGGGCGACGAGACCTTCACCATCACCGGCATCGCCGACGTCCAGCCCCGGCAGGAAATCGACGTGCAGGTCGAGGCCGACGGCGTCCGCTCCACTTTCCGCGCCCGGGTCCGCATCGATACGCTGAACGAGCTCGAATATTTCCGCCACGGCGGCATCCTGCAGTTCGTGCTGCGCCAGCTCGCGGCGTGAGCATCTGCCGCCCTCTCCTCGCCAGCGCCCTGCTGTCGGTCGCGCTGGCGGCCTGCGGCGGTGGAGCATCGAGCGGGCAGGGGAACGGCATGTTCGGGACGGCCGGGGCTACCAAGGGCGACGTCGCGAGCGCGCCCCCGGTGGCCTTGGACAATATGGCGGGCCAGGCCGGCGGCACCGCTCAACCGGGTGACGCCGCTCAACCGGGTGATGCCCCCAACGCCACCGCCCAGCCGGTTGCCGGTTCGGCGCAGCGCGCCGCGCTGATGAACGCGCTGCGCCCGGCGATCGAGCGCGAACTGGGCGGTCCGGTGGAATTCGTCGTGAGCCGCGCGGTCGTCCAGGACGGCTGGGCATTGGTGATTGCCGATCCGCAGCGTCCCGGCGGCGGCACGATCACCCCGCCGGCCGGCTTCGACACCGAATTTCGCGATGGTCTGACGGTGAACGGCGTGCTGCGCTTCAGCGGCAATGGCTGGACCCTGGTCGATTACGCGGTCGGACCGACCGACGTGTGGTATTGCGGCCTGCAGGGCCCGCCGCCCGGCGCCTTCGGCTGCTGAAGGAGCCGGGACATTGTACCTTCTGGTCGAGATTATCGGCTGGGCCGCGGCCGTCCTGATCCTGGGCGCCTACGCCCTGCTGACCGCGGGGAAGCTGACGGCCCGTTCGCCGCTCTACCAGTGGCTGAACGTGTTGGGTGCGGCCGGCTTCATCGTGAACAGCGGCGTCAACGGCGCTTATCCGTCCGCCGTGCTGAACGTGATCTGGGCTGGGATAGGAGCCTTCGCCTTATGGAGCATCTTCAACGCCCGGCGCTCATCGACCTGAGCCACCGGATCGAGGACGGGACGATCACCTATCGCGGCCTGCCCGGGCCGCACATTTGCGACTTCTGGACCCGCGAACAATCCGCCTCGCTCTATGAGGATGGCGCGACCTTCCAGATCGGGCGGATCGATATGGTCGCCAACACCGGCACCTATCTCGACACGCCCTTCCACCGCTTCGAGGATGGCGATGATCTGGCGGCGGTGGGCCTGGACCGGCTCGCCGGCCTGGACGGGCTCGTCATCCGCGCGGCCGAACAGGCAGTCGACGCGGCAGCGTTCGCCGGCCTCGAGTTGCGCGGCAAGGCGGTGCTGGTCCACACCGGCTGGGACCAACATTGGGGCAGCGAGACCTATTTCAGCGATCACCCCTTCCTCACCGAGGCGGCGGCGACCCTGCTGGTCGAGCAAGGTGCCGCTTTGGTCGGCATCGACAGCCACAATATCGACGATACGCGTGTGCCACGCCGCCCGGTGCACACCATCCTGCTCGGCGCGGGAGTGCTGATCGTCGAGCACCTCACCAATCTCGCCGCGCTTCCCGAAAGCGGCTTTCGCTTCACCGCCGCGCCGCCGAAGATCGCCGGCATGGGCACCTTCCCGGTCCGCGCCTTCGCCGCCATCACCTGACGCATTCAGCCCGCCGACAGTTTCGGCGGCGTAGCGATCCTCCCGATTTATCGGGAGAGCATGTCATGCGTTTCGCTTTGCTCGCTTTGGCCCTGACCGCTGTCGTGCCGGCCGCCAACGCCCAGCCGGCCGGCCCCAATCCGCAGATCGATTATGGCGGTTTCGCCATCCTCACGGGCGAGGTCGAGGCCTATCGCCAGGATCGCCTGCTGAGCTGGAGCCAATTCGCCGATGCCGCCGACGATGCCGGCGTGCTGATCCTCGACGCCCGCTCGGAACGCGCCTTCGCCGACGGGCACATAAGGGGCGCGGTGAACCTGCCTTTGCCGGACTTCACCGAGGAGAGCCTGGCCCAGACCATCGGCCAGGATCCGAACCGGCGCATCCTGATCTATTGCAACAACAATTTCAGCAACAATGCCTATCCGGTGGTCCGCAAGCTGGTCACCGTGGCGCTGAACATCCAGACCTTCATCAACCTTTACGGCTACGGCTATCGCAACGTCCACGAGCTGGGTGAGGTCGTCAACTTTAACGACCCGCGCATTCCCTGGGTCGCCCGTTCGGCAAGCTAAAGCGGCGCATCCTCGACCAGCACGACGCCCTCGCGGCGGCGATCGGCGCCGCCGTCGATCCGGCCATTGCGCAGCATCACCCCGTGCAGGCCGCTATCCTCGCCCTGGCCAGGGCGGACCTCGACGCCAAGCGCGCTCAGCGCGGCGACCACGCCGGGCGCGAATTTGTCCGCCTCACCGCTGAAGGCACGGCCGCGCGCGATCAGGTTGGGCAGGTCGATCGCCGCCTGCATGCTCAAATTCCAGTCGAGCACGCCGATCATCGCCTTGCCGACATAGGCCAGGATCGCATTGCCGCCGGGTGAGCCGATCGCCGCGAAAAACTGGCCGTCGCGGGTGAGGATGATCGCCGGGCTCATCGACGAGCGCGGCCGCTTCCCCGGCGCGATCGCATTGGCCGCCGGCCGACCCTCGGCATCGCGCGGCATGAAGGCGAAATCGGTCATCTGATTGTTCAGGAAGAAGCCATCGACCATCCGTCCGGAGCCGAAGATCGATTCCACCGTCGTCGTCATCGACACGACATTGCCGTCCGCATCGCCGACCACGAAGTGGCTGGTCCCGGCGGGCTCGTGGGTCGTGTCCTGAGCGACATTGATCATTTCGGGCGGCGTGCCCGCCACTGGCGGCGGCCCCGCGCGCTCACCGATCAGCGCAGCGCGGCCGGCGACGTAATTGGTTTCGAGCAGGCCATTGACCGGCACCTCGGTGAAGGCCGGGTCGCCGACGTAGCGGTCGCGGTCGGCGTACATCAGCCGGCTCGCCTCGGCGAACAGGAACCAGCCGCGCGCATCGGCGGGCCCGCGCGCCGCAATGTCCGTCCGCTCCAGCATCCCCAGCAATTGCAGCAAGGCGATGCCGCTGGACGGCGGCGGCGGCACGCAGACGATATAGACTCGGAAGGGGCGGCAGAGCGGATTGCGGCGGATCGGCTGATAGGCTTCCAGATCGGCCAAAGTCATCGCGCCAGGCGTCGGCCCGGCGCCGAGGCGCGCGACGATCCGCTGCGCCGTGGGCCCACGATACAGCGCATCTGGGCCCTGCGCGGCGAGGCGGCGGACGAAATCCGCATAAGCCGCATTGGTCAGCGTATCGCCGACATCCACCAGTGTGCCGTCGCGCTCGGTAAAATAGGCTCGCACGTCCGGCGCGGCATTTTGCGGGAACGGCCCGTTGATCATCCTCGACAGGCGCGGGCTGACCGCAAAGCCCTCGTGGGCGACCCGCTCGGCATCGCCGAACAGTTCGCGCCACGGCAACCGGCCGCGCTCGCGATGCGCCATAGCCAGCATCCCCACCGCGCCGGGGACTCCGGTGGCGCGGCCGCTCAGCACCGCCTCGCCGAACGGCAAGGGCGTGCCGTCGGCCTTCAGGAACATGTCCGGCGTCGCCGCGGCCGGAGCGGTTTCGCGGCCGTCATAGACCGTCACCTGGCGGTTGCGGCCGTCATAATGGGTCATGAAGGCGCCGCCGCCGAGGCCGGAGCTTTGCGGTTCGACCAGGCTCAGCATCGCCTGCACCGCGATCGCCGCGTCGGTGGCGCTGCCACCGCGCCGAAGCACCGCCATGCCGGCTTCGGCCGCCAGCGGATTGGCGGCGGAGACGAAGATTTGCGGCCGGGCCGCCGGCGAAGCGGTGTCGCGCGGGACTGTGGCGCAGCCGGCGAGGGCGAAGGTCAGCAGGAAGAGACGAAGGAGCCAGGTCATGGCCGGGGCCTATCCAAGCGCGTCTCCCGCGTCCAGCGATGCGCTTGGCGAACCCGCATGGGCCGGGCTACACCGTCCGGCCGCGACCCGGCAAAGCCGGGCGGGCACAGGGAGCCAGGATGCGCCAGATCGAACGATTTCCGAACCTCGTCACGATGTTCTTCAAGCGGGCCAAACAGGGGGGCGAGCGGCCGTTCCTGTGGGCCAAGAAGAAGGGCGAGTGGACCCCGACCAGCTGGAGCGAGACGGCCGACACGGTCGCCAGGCTCGCCGCCGCGCTGAAGCGGCTGGGGCTGCAGCCCGGCGACCGGGTGATGCTGGTCAGCGAGAACCGCCCCGAATGGCTGATGGCCGATTTCGCGATCATGGCCGCCGGCTGCATCACCGTGCCGACCTACATCACCAACACCGAGCGCGATCACCAGCATATCCTGGACGATAGCGGCGCGCGGGCGGTGATCGTCTCCAACGCCAAGCTCGCCAAGACCCTGCTGCCGGCGGCGGTGCGCAGTTCCAATTGCGAACATGTGATCGGCATCGATCCGATCAGCGGCATCGGCCAGGCCGGCAGCGTCGACTTCCTGCAATGGGCCGATCTGGTCGCGGCAGAGGAAGCGGACGTGGAGGGTTGCGCCGCCCGCGCGACCTTCAAGCGCGAGGATTTGGCCTGCATCATCTACACCTCCGGCACCGGCGGCGCGCCACGCGGCGTGATGCAGCATCACGGCGCGATCTTGCACAATGTCGAAGGCTGCGCGGAAGTCATCAGCAACGATTTCGGCTGGGACGACGAGGTGTTCCTGTCCTTCCTGCCCGCCAGCCACGCCTACGAACATTCCGGCGGGCAGATGTTCCCGGTCGGGCTCGGCGCGCAAATCTATTATTCCGAAGGCTTGGAAAAGCTCGCCTCCAATATCGAGGAGGTGCGGCCGACCCTGATGGTCGTCGTCCCGCGCCTGTTCGAAGTGCTGCGCCAGCGCATCCTGAAGCAGGTCGAGAAGCAGGGCGGGATGGCCGCCTATCTGATGGACCGGGCGCTGAAGATCGGCGCGAAATCCTATGCCGGCCGCAAGGGCGTGCTCGACATGCCGATGGACTTCCTGGTCTCCCGGCTGCTGCGCCCGAAGATCCAGAAGAAGTTCGGCGGACGGATCAAGGCGATGGTCTCCGGCGGCGCGCCGCTCAATCCGGAAGTCGGCATCTTCTTCCACTCGCTCGGACTGACCCTGTTACAGGGCTATGGCCAGACCGAGGCGGCGCCGGTGATGAGCTGCAACCGGCCGAGCGTCGGCCTCGCCATGCACACGGTCGGCCCGCCGCTGATGAACACCGAGATCAGGATCGCCGAGGATGGCGAGATCCTGGTCGCCGGCGAACTGGTCATGCACGGCTATTGGCGCAACGAGGCGCTGACCGCGAAGACGGTGGTGGATGGCTGGCTGCACACCGGCGACGTCGGCCATATCGACGAGAAGGGCCGGATCGTCATCACCGACCGCAAGAAGGACCTGATCGTCAACGACAAGGGCGACAATGTCGCGCCGCAGAAGGTGGAGGGGATGCTGACCCTCCAGAGCGAGATCGTGCAGGCGATGGTGGTCGGCGACAAGCGCCCGTACATTGTCGGCCTGATCGTGCCCGATCCGGAATGGACCGCCGAATGGTGCGCCGCGAACGGCCGCAAATGCGACTTCGCCAAGGTGCGGACCGATCCCGATTATGTGAAGGCGCTGAGCGCCGCGGTGGACCGGGTGAACAAGGATCTGTCGGTGATCGAAAAGGTCCGCCGCTTCGTGATCGCGGACGAGCCGTTCACGGTGGAGAATGAGCAGCTGACCCCGAGCGTGAAGATCCGGCGCCACGTCCTGAAGGAAGTGTATGGGGAGCGGCTCGACGGGCTGTATGCGCGGTAAGGGGCTGCTCCGGTGAACAAGATCGTCCCGCTGGACTGCGACCGGATTTCAGACTGGCAATCCTTTCATCGCGTATTTGCAGAGACGTTCAAATTCCCTGGCTATTACGGGCATAACGGTCCTGCCTGGATCGATTGCATGACCTATCCCGGCGAGATGACCGACATCGGGTTGCAGGATGAAGACGTCATAACGATCCGCCTGCTCAACGCCGCAGGCCTGAAATCACGCGACCCGGAGCTTCTCGCCGATATTTTCGAGCTGGCGGCTTTCGTCAATTTCCGCAGGATCAAGGCCGACGAACCGGGAAGGATCTGTATCTCCGCCGGTCAAGAGCACGAATAGCGGCGCAAGCGGTCACAGCAGATAGACGACCAGATAGCGCGCGACCAAGGCGAGCATCGCGTAACGGCTCCAGCGTTCGCCGCGGGTCAGCATCGCCGCGATCATCAGCGCGACGAGCACCAGGGTCAGCCCCATGGCGAGCGGATGGACGAGGAACCGCGCCAGCTCCGGCAGGCTGGCATAATAGCCGAGCTGGCAGACCAATAGCCCGAGCATCACGCCGATCACGATCCGGCGCATGCGGAAGAAATGCTCGTCGAAATCCACCTCGCCCGGAGCCTTCGGAAAGACGAGCGATGCGGCGAGATAATAAGCGCTGGCGAACAGGGCGACGCCGACCAAGGCGGTGCTCGACACGGTGATGAGGTCGCGTGCGACCCAGGCCGCCTGCCAGAAGGACAGGAGGTCGAGCAGGACGAAGGCGCCCAGCAACGGGGTCAGCCAGCCGATCCTGACCGTCGACCCCACCGCCAGCCGCGCCTGAATCGCGCGCGCAAAGCCAGCCAACACCTCCGCCAGCGACAGGCCAAGCAGCAGCCCGAACAAGGCGAAGATGAATTCGAAATCCGACATGCCCGCAACCCGCCCCAAGCCCCGCGCTGCGATGACGAACAAGGGGCTGCTGCGTCAAGCTGCCTGGCCTTGACCATGTAACCCACAGGTGACATATATCACCTATAGGTTACATAGGAGTGCGTAATGTCGGACACGGTTGAACGCGCCGATCGGGTTTCGCGGGGCCGGGCGCTTGCCGCGCCGTTCGCCGGCCTCGCCTTGCTGTCTGTGCAGCAATGGCTGTTCTTCGGGCAGGAATGGCAGGAGGTCAGCGTCGTCCAGCTGGCCATCTGGCTGGCGCTGGCTTTGCTCGCGCTCGCTGTGCTGCTCTCCGGCGGCCTGTGGTTCGTGCCGCGCTCGGTGCGACGGCTGGCCGAGGATGGCGAGACCGAGCGCAACCGGCAGCGGGCGATCACCGCCGGTTTTGTCGTCGCCATCATCACCGCCCTGCTGGTCTTCGCCGTGTCGCCGTTCGAGCCGCTTCCGGCCCAGCGCGCGGCGCACATCATCACCAGCGTCAGCCTGGGCGTGGCCTTCGTCACCTTCGGGGTCGCGGAAAGCCGTTCCCTTGGCTGAGCGGCTGCTCAACCGCGTCCGCGAGCGGCGCGACCTCAAGGGCTGGACCCAGATCGAGCTTGCCCAGCGCACGGGGGTCAGCCGCAAGACGGTGAACACGATCGAGAACAATGTGTTTGAACCGTCGACCCTGGTCGCTCTGAAACTGGCAAAAGCGCTGGACGCGCAGGTCGAGGAGCTGTTCTGGCTTGCGGAAGGATAAGGGGCGCTGAGGCCTAAACGCGCGCCTCGCGCCACTCTCCGGGCGCCAGACCCTCCAATGTCCACTCCCCGATCCGCCAGCGCACCAGCCTGAGCGTGGGCAAGCCGACGGCGGCGGTCATGCGGCGGACCTGGCGGTTGCGGCCTTCGCTGATGGTCAGGCTGAGCCAGGAATCGGGGATCGACTTGCGGACGCGGATGGGCGGGTCGCGGGGCCACAATTGCGGGTCAGCAAGGCGCTCCGCCTCGGCCGGGCGGGTCATGCCGTCCTTGAGCAGCACGCCGCGGCGGAGGCTGGCGAGGGCTTCGTCGCCGACTTCGCCTTCGACCTGGGCGAGATAGGTTTTCGGCAGTTTGAACTTCGGGTCGGCGATGCGGGCCTGGAGGCGGCCGTCATCGGTGAGCAGCAACAGCCCCTCGCTGTCGCGATCGAGGCGGCCGGCCGGATACACACCGGGAATGTCGAGAAAGGCCGCCAGCGTCGGGTGGCCCGTCCCTTCGTCCGTGAATTGGGAGAGCACGCCCCAGGGTTTGTTGAAGAGGATCAGGCGGGCCATGGCCGCACGCTACAGGCCGCTGCCCCCGTGCGGGAGGGGGCAATTAGCCCCGAAACGCATCCTTCGCCGCGCGCCGTTCCGCCAGTTCTTCCACCGAGCGCGCCCGCATGAAGGGATTGGTGGCGCGTTCGAGCGCGATGGTGGTGGGCACGGTCGCCTCGTCGCGGGCGCGGGCGGCTTCGACCTGCGCCATGCGCGTGCGCAGCGCCTCATTGTCCGGCTCGGCAGTGACGGCGTAGCGGCCGTTCGACAGCGTATATTCGTGCGCGCAATAGACGCGTGTTTCGGGCGCCAGCGCGGCGAGCCTCGCCATGTTGGCGAACATCTGCGCCGCCGTGCCCTCGAAGAGCCGGCCGCATCCCATTGCGAACAGGGTGTCGCCGACGAAGACAATCTCCTCGGACGGTAGATGATAAGCGATGTGCCCCGCCGTATGCGCGGGCACTTCCAGCACGTCCGCTTCCACCGCGCCGAGCGTCACTCGGTCGCCCTCCGCCACCTGCCGGTCCAGCGTCGGAATGCGCGCGGCCTCGGCCGCCGGACCGGTGATCGTGCAGCCGGTGGCCGCCTTGATCGCGGCATTGCCGCCGGTGTGATCCGGGTGCCAGTGCGTGTTCCAGATCTGCGTGATCCGCCAGCCGCGCTGCTCCGCCGCGGCGAGCGCGGGCTCCGCCAAAGCGGGGTCGATCACCGCCGTCTCGCCAGAGGCCGGATCATGCGCGAGCCAGATATAATTGTCGCTGAGCGCCGGAACGCGGGCAATCTCGATCATTCGTTCACCTGCTCGCCTGAGGTGCGCTGCGGCGATTCGACGATCACCCGCGCGCGCATCCCAAGCGTGCGGCGGAGCCATGAGCCGCTCGCGATGGCATAGGTGCCTTCATAGGGAACGAGCGTGATCGCCCGAACCTCGCCCGGGCCGAGCGAGAAGCCGCCGCCGTGAAGATCGCGGGCATCACGCGGATGAACCCGCGAGGCGGCGAGCAGGCTGTCCGCGGCGACGCTGAGGCGGACCGGGCTGCTGTTGCGGAACACCAGCCGCGTCGGCCGCCCGGCTTCCAGCCGAAGCACGTCCGGCTCGAACCGACCGACCCGGACCAGCACCTGCTCCTCGCGCGCCAGCCGCCATTCCGGCTCGGCCGGCTGCGCCGTCGCGGGCGCGGCGACCAGCAGCAGCAACAAGGCGAACAGGCGGCGCATGACAGGCAGTTCCTTGGAAAGGCAGGACTTTCCTTATCATGTGGGGCCGCCCGCATCCAAGCGCTAGAAGCGCAAGGGCGCCACCGTCTTCACCATCGGCAGCGCGTGGACCCGGCCGATCAGCGCCGGATCGACCTCGCCATCGACCGCGACGAGCGCGATCGCCTCCCCGCCCGCCGCGCGGCGGCCGAGGTGGAAGGTGGCGATGTTGACGCCCGCTTCGCCCAAAGTGGTGCCGAGCGCGCCGATGAAGCCGGGGCGATCCTCGTTGACGATGTAGATCATGTCGCCGCCCAATTCCGCTTCAACCGCGACCCCGAACAATTCGACCAGGCGCGGCGCGGCATTGCCGAACAGCGTTCCGGCGACCGAGCTTTCCTGGCCCGCCGCGCCGACCGTGACGCGCACGAGCGTGTGATAATCGCCCTCCCGTTCGTGGCGGATTTCGCGGACGTCGATGCCGCGCTCCTTCGCCAGGAAGGGCGCGTTGACCATGTTCACCGTGTCCGAATGGACCCGCATCAGCCCCGCCAGCACGGCGGCGGAAATCGGCTTCTGGTTCAGTTCCGCAGCCGCACCCTCGGTCTCGATCGCGATGTGGGTGAGGCCGTCATGGGCAAGCTGGCCGACCAGGCTGCCGAGCCGCTCGGCGAGCTGCATATAGGGCTTCAGCCGCGGCGCTTCCTCGGCCGAAAGGCTCGGCATGTTGAGCGCGTTGGTGACGCCGCCGCGGATCAGGAAATCGCTCAACTGCTCGGCGACCTGCAAGGCGACATTCACCTGCGCCTCGGTGGTGCTGGCACCCAGATGCGGGGTGGCGACGAGGCCTGGGGTGCCGAACAGTGGGTTCTGCTGCGCCGGCTCCTCGACGAAGACGTCCAGAGCCGCGCCGGCAATGTGGCCGCTCTCCAGCCCCGCCTTCAGCGCCGCCTCGTCGATCAGGCCGCCGCGCGCGCAATTGATGATGCGCACGCCCTTGCGGGTCTTCGCCAAATTCTCGGCCGACAGGATATTGCGGGTCTGATCGGTCAGCGGCGTGTGCAAAGTGATGAAGTCCGCGCGGGCAAGCAATTGCTCCAGCTCCACCTTCTCGACGCCCAGATCGAGCGCGCGCTCCTCGGTGAGGAAGGGGTCGAAGGCGATCACCTTCATCCGCAGCCCAAGCGCGCGATCGGCGACGATCGAGCCGATATTGCCGGCGCCGATCAGGCCAAGCGTCTTGGCGGTCAGTTCGACCCCCATGAAGCGGTTCTTCTCCCACTTGCCGGCCTGGGTGGAGGCGTCGGCCTCGGGGAGTTGGCGGGCGAGCGCGAACATCATCGCGACGGCATGCTCGGCGGTGGTGATGCTGTTCCCGAACGGGGTGTTCATCACGACCACGCCGCGCGCGGTGGCGGCGGCGACATCGACATTGTCCACGCCGATCCCGGCCCGCCCGATCACCTTCAGCCGCGGCGCCGCGTCGAGCAGATCGGCGGTAACCTTGGTCGAGGAGCGGATGGCGAGGCCGTCATAATCGCCGATGATCGCTTTCAGCTCGTCCTTGTTGAGGCCGGGCTTTTCATCGACCTCGACGCCCGCCTCGCGAAAGATGCGGGCGGCATTGGGATCCATTTTGTCGGAGATGAGGACGCGAGGCATTTTATTCTCCTTGCCGTCACCCCGGCGAAGGCCGGGG
>JAFAEG010000114.1 GCA_023424095.1 Pseudomonadota bacterium
GCGTGAAGCCGAGCAGGCGGCAGCGGCAGAGGCGGCGCGCCGGCAGGCGGAGCAGAATGCGGCCGCCGAACGCGACGCTGCACAGCGCCGCAACCGGCTCGAGGACAGCGCTCTCGAGCCGCACTAAGGCTCGAAGCCGGGCCTAGCCTTCGTCGGGAGCGTCGCGGCCGTTCGCTTCGGCCGCGGCGGAAACCAGGTCGCGGGTGACCGGGGCATCGGCGCCCAGGCTCGCGCGGGCAGTCGCGACGCCGCGATCGAGCTGAGCGGCGAGTTCGCGCAGCCGACCGGCCCGCTTCAGGAAGACGGCATATTCCAGCAAAGCGTTCAGCGTCGCCTCGTCGCCGGCGCCAAGCGTGCGGCCGCGCGCCTCGATCACCCGGCGCATCAGCGGCTCGGCGGCGGCATTGTCGCCGCGCTCGATATGCAATTGGGCGAGGTTGGCGAGGGCGTTCAGAGTCTCGGCATGGTCCGGCCCGGCGACCCGCTCCAGCCCGCCCGCCGATTCCAGCGCGAGCGGCAGAGCGGTGTCGAGTTCGCCCTGCAATTGATGGATCACCGCAATGTCGTTCAGCGCGCGCAGCGCCAGGATGCTCTGCGGGCCCAGTTCGCCGGCGATGAAGCCATAAGCATCGCGGGTCATCATCATCGCATCGCGATAGCGGCCGGCGGTGAAATAGCGGCGGGCCTGGACGGCGACGCGCTCATATTCCGCCTCCGCGCTCAGGATCGGCTGATCCTGCGCGGCGGCAATCGAAGGGGTGGCGAAGGCCAGAAACGCGGCCGCGACCAGGGGGATACGCTGCATGGCGGCCGATGTGGATTGCCCAGCCGCGAATGGCAAGTTTACGGCCTTGCCTCCTGCGCCCACAAGCGTAGGTTGCGCGCCGGGCCGGTTATGGGGAGTGGCGAATGCGCCGTCGGTCGATCCTGATTGCCGTGCTGGCAGGTCTGGCTGCGACGCCGGCCGCCGCACAGGAGATTCGCCGCGAAGGCGCGCCGAATTGGCCGATCATGAGCAGCGTCGAGCTGCCGCCGGGCAGCCGCATCGTCTATATCAGCGGCACTGTCCCGGAGGTGGCCGATCCGGCCGCGCCGCAGGGCAGCGCGCAGCGTTTTGGCGACACGGCCACGCAGACCCGTTCGGTCCTGCGCACGATCGAGACCCAGTTGCGCGCGCACAATATGACCCTAAGCGACGTGGTGATGATGCGCGTCTTCCTGGTCCGCCCTCCGGGCACGCAGGCGATGGATTTTGCCGGGATGATGACCGGTTATCGCGAGTTTTTCGGCACGGCGGCGCAGCCGAACCGGCCGGCGCGCTCGACCATGGAGGTCGCCGGTCTGGTCGATCCGGGCTGGCTTGTAGAGATTGAGGTGACTGCCGCTCAGGCCACCGAACGATGAGCGGCGAGGCTTCGGGCCTCACCCGCAGGGGATTTCTCGAGCGCCTGGGCGCAGTCGGCGGCGCCAGCGCGGTCTATCTCGGCATGGAGGCGATGGGGCTGCTGAACGTGCCGCCCGCCGCCGCGACGCCCTTCCGCCTGCCGCAGGGATCGGGACGGGGGAAGAAGGTCGTCATCCTCGGGGCGGGGATAGCCGGGCTGGTTTCGGCCTATGAACTGCGCCGCGCCGGCTGGGACGTCACCGTGCTGGAAGCGCGGGACCGGATTGGCGGCCGGGTCTGGACGGTGCGCGGCGGCGACCGGGTGGTGCAGAACGGCCGGCCCGACCAGCTCTGCCAGTATTCGGACGGCCTCTATCTGAACGCCGGCGCGGCGCGCATCCCGCACCATCATCACGTCATCTTGGGCTACGCCCGCACCTTCGGCGTGCCGCTGGAGGTGATGGTCAATTCCAACCGCGCCGCCCGCTCCGAATTTGGCGGCCGGGTGATCAGCAACCGGCAACTCACCTATGACGTGCGCGGCCGCTTCAGCGAATTGCTCGCCAAGGCGGTGGATCGCGGCGCGCTCGACCGCGAGCTGACCGGCGGCGACAAGAATTCGCTGCGCCAGTTCCTGAATTTCTACGGCAGCCTTGGCCCGGAAGGCGCCTACACGCCGGACGGGCGAAGCGGCTACGATCCGCTGCCCGGCGCCTATCGCGAGACCGGCCGGCCGGTGGCGCCCGCAATCAGCCTGCCCGACATGTTCGGCCCGCTGGCGGCGGCCGGCTTTCCGGCGGTGTTCGAGGAATTGTTCGACATGCAGGCGCCGATGTTCCAGCCGGTCGGCGGCATGGATCGGATCGCCCAGGCGATTTACCAGCGGGTCCGCCCCGTGGTGCGGCTGAACACGCCGGTCAGCGCAATCCGCCGCCGGGGCGAAGGCGATGGCGGCGGCGTTCGCATCCTCCACGGCCCCGGCGAACAGGCGCTCGATGCCGATTGGTGCCTGTGCACTTTGCCTTTGCCGTTGCTCGCCCGCATTCCCGCCGATTTTTCCCCGGCCAAGCGCGCGGTGATCGGCGCCGTGCCCTATTTCCCGAGCACCAAGGTCGGCTTCGAAGCCCCGCGCTTCTGGGAGGAGGAAGGGATTTACGGCGGCCTCGCCTGGACCGACCGGCCGAACGAGAACATCCTCTATCCCTCCTCGCGCTGGCATTCGGACAAGGACGTGCTGGTCACGGCTTACGCCTCCGGCTGGACCGGCAACGATCATCCCGTCCAGTTCGCCGGGATGAGCCACGAGGAGCGGTTCCGGGTCTGCCGCGAGTCGATCGAATTCCTCCATCCCGGCAAGTCGCGGCTGCTGGCGAAGCCGGTCACCGTGTCCTGGGGCCTCACGCCCTGGTCCGAGGGCGTCGGTCCGGCCGGGCCGGTCTATGGCGGCGGCCCGGGCGGCGGTCCGCGCACCGCGGATTATGACGAACTGCTGCGCCCGGAAGGGCCGATCTTCTTCGCCGGCGAGCATCTGTCCTACGTGCCGTTGTGGCAGGAAGGCGCGGCGCTGTCCGCCCAGGCGGCGATGACCGAACTGACGCAGGCCGCGTCGGCCCGGGCGGGAGGTTGAGATGGCCGGGAACAAGACCAAGCCGACCGGAGTCGCGCCCGCCGATTTCCTCGCCACCGTGCCGGACGAGACCCGCCGTGCCGACGCGCAGACCCTGATCGCGATGATGGAGCGGCTGTCGGGCGAGAGCGCCTATATGTGGGGGCCGAGCATTATCGGCTTCGGCTCCTACACTTACAAATGCGGCAAGCGCGACGAGAGCGCGCCGCGCCTGGGCTTCGCGCCGCGCGGGCGGGAAACGGTCGTCTATCTGATGGCCGATTATGACAAACGCGACGAGCAACTGGCCCGGCTGGGCAAGCACAAGATGAGCAAAAGCTGCCTCTACCTCAAGAAACTCGCCGACGTTGACCGGAGCGTGCTGGAGGAGATGGTCGCCGGCGATCTGAAGATGATGGACCGCAAATATCCGCGTGAGGGCTGACGCGTTCGTGAGGAGAAAGCTGATGATGTCGAAGCGCCTGTTGATCGCGGCTGCGGCCTTTGCCCTGCTGCCATCCTGCATGACCACGCCCGCCGCGACGCAAGCCGATTTCGCCGCCGCCGTCGCTGCGCCGGGCCGGACGGAGGCGCACCGCGCCCTCGACGAGGTGCGCCGGCCGGCCGATGTGCTCGCCTTCGCCGGGCTGCGGCGCGGCGACCGCGTGCTCGATTACTTCACCGGCAACGGTTATTATGCGGAGCTGATGGCGCGTGCGGTCGGGCCGCAGGGCTCGGTCACCGGCTGGAATTCGGAGAGCTTCGGTCGCAACGCGGAAATCCGCGCCGCTTTGGACGCGATGGCCGGCCGCAACGCCAACGCGAGCTTCATCTCCGGCCCCTCGACGGCCCTGTCGTTCGCGCCCAACAGCTATGATTTCGTGATGATGCACCTCGTCTATCACGACGCTTATTGGGAGAGCGCGCGCTTCGGCCTGCCGCGGATCGACCCGAACACGGTCACGCAGGCGATCTACCGCACGCTCAGGCCCGGCGGCGTCGTGCTGGTGATCGACCATGTCGCCAATCCGGGCCGCGACACGCGCGCCGAAGTGGAGGCGACCCATCGGATCCTGCCCGAAACGGTCCGCGCCGATTTCGAACGCGCCGGCTTCGTGCTCGAGGCGGAATCGCCATTGCTCCGCAACCCGGCCGACGATCGCTCGGTCAATGTCTTCACCCCCAGCATCCGCGGCCGCACCGACCGCATCATGTACCGCTTCCGCAAGCCTCGGTAGGGATGGCGACGATGGCCGAGAACAAGACCAGGCCGACGCAAATGGCGGTGGCGGATTTCATCGCCGCAATTCCCGATCCCGTCCGCCGCGCCGACGCGGAAACGGTCTGCGCGATGCTGGCGCGCGTGTCGGGGGAGCCGCCGGTGATGTGGGGGCCGAGCATCGTCGGCTTCGGCGCCTACGAATATCCCTGCGGCAAGAGGACGGAGCACTGGGCGCGTATCGGCTTCTCCCCACGCGCCAAGGAATTGGTCCTGTATCTGCTGCCCGGTTATGAGGGGAAGGAAGCGCAGCTGGCGACGCTCGGCAGGCACCGGCTCGGCAAGTCCTGCCTCTACATCAAATCGCTGGCCGATGTGGACATGCAGGTGCTCGAGTCGCTGGCTGTGGATGCGCTCGCATGGATGGACGAAAAGTATCCGAAGGCGTGAGTTCTGCGCCGTCCGGTCGCGGAGTCTGCAGCCTTCGTCGCAGCGACGCGGACCATGCGGGGCGCGTTCATCTTTCCCGGCCTAGCGGGAAGCAGCGAGATATTCTCGCGGGAGGAATGACGTGAGGACATTTGTCCGTGTCGCGCTGGGGCTGCTGGCCGCGACGACCGCGACCTCGGCGGTGGCCGAGGTACTGATCCTGCGCTCGGTCGGGCCGTCGAGCACGCGCTATCCCGCCGGCCGGCGCCTGCCCGACAATGCCAGTTTCACGTTGCGCGCCAACGACATGGTGTCGCTGCTGACGCCGCAGGGCACGCGCGTATTCCGCGGCCAGGGCACATTCATCGCCAACCGCGCCTATCCGGGCGGCCGGCAGAGCGCGGCGCAGGTGCGGATCGACATTGGCGGCACGCGCAGCCCCGATACCGAAGCCGGCGCGCCGCCGAGCATGCCGGATTCGGTCTGGAGCTTCGCCGCTTATGCGCAGGGCAATCTGTGCTTCCCCGCGGGCGCTCGGCCGATGCTGTGGCGGTCCAACCCGCGCGAGGCGATCAATATGGTGGTCGCCGATGCGGGCGGGCGCGAGCACAGCGTGGCGTGGCCGGCCGGCGAGACGGTGGTGGCCTGGCCCGCGAGCCTCCCGGTCACCGCCAATGCGCCCTACCGGCTCCGCATGCCCGGCGCGCAGCCGCAGCGCATCTGGCTGCGGCCGATCGCCAATGGCGATACGCTGGGCCGCGACGCGCTGGCCCAGGCCCTGATCGCCGCCCGCTGCCAAGAGCAGGTCGCGACCTTCGCGGCCCTCAACCTCGCTCCCGCAGCCGAGCCGAGCGGGCCTTAGCCGCGCGCGCGCTGGCGCTGGCCGCCCTGACG
>JAFAEG010000011.1 GCA_023424095.1 Pseudomonadota bacterium
GGGGATGGCGACTTCGGGGTCGTCCCACGCCACGTCGGCGCGCGGCGCCATCATTAGGCCGCCGCCCAGGATGAGCGCCGGCGCGGTCGCGGCGAGGGGGACGAGCTGGGCGTAGGGGGCGGCGAGCATGGCCAGCAGGAACAGCAATCCGCAAACGATGGCGGTGAGGCCGGTGCGGCCGCCCGCCTGCACGCCTGCGGCGCTCTCGACATAGGAGGTGACGGTGGTCGTGCCCGCCAGCGCGCCGAACATGGCGGCGACGCTGTCGGTGAAGAAGATGCGGTTCAATTTCGGGATTCGGCCGTCCGGGCCGATCAGGCCGGCGCGGCGGGTGACGCCCACCAATGTCCCGATATTGTCGAACAGATCGACGAACAGGAAGACGAACAGGATTTCGAGGATGCCGATGCCGTAGCCGCCGGTGAAGACGCCGGCGAGGTCGAGCTGGAAGGCGGTGTCGGCGATCGCGGTGAGATCATAAGGCTGCGGCTCGAAGGCGACGAGGCCGAACGCCCAGCCCGCGAGCGTGGTCGCGACGATGCCGAGCAGGATCGCGCCCCGCACCTTCCAGGCCGAGAGCGCCGCGATGATCGCGAGGCCGAGCAGAGCGAGCGCGGCCGCCGGCTGGGTCAGGTCGCCAAGGGTGACCGAGGTCGCTTCGCTTGAGACGACGATGCCGGCATTCTTCAGGCCGATGAAGCCGATGAACAGGCCGATGCCGCCCGCCACGGCCGCGAACAGATAGGGTGGGATGGCGGCGACGATCAGCTGCCTCAGCCCCGCGAAGGTCAGCAGCAGGAAGGCGACGCCCGAGATGAAGACGCAGCCCAAAGCGACCTGCCACGGCACCCCCATCGCGGCGACAACGGTGAAGGCGAAATAGGCGTTGAGGCCCATGCCCGGCGCGAGCGCCAGCGGCATGTTGGCGGAAAGGCCCATCAGGATGCAGCCGAAGGCGGCGGCGAGGCAGGTGGCCGCCGCGACCGCCGCGACCGGCATCCCGGCCTGACCCAGGATCGCCGGGTTCACCAGGATGATATAGGCCATGGTGACGAAGGTCGTGACGCCCGCGAGCACCTCCGTGCGCAGCGTCGTGCCGCGCGCACTCAGCTCGAAACGGCGTTCGAGCAGGCCGGTGGTTTCGGCTTCGCTGGCCATGACTGCGCCCCTCCCCGAGGTGGGAGAATAACGCATCGTTTCGGGAGCGGAAGAGTGCTCCCCACAGCGTCATGCTGAACTTGTTTCAGCATCCATCATTCCGATTGAACCACGGTGGTGGTGGACAGATGGACCCTGAAACGAGTTCAGGGTGACGGGGGTGGGCGTTCAGGGTGATGGGGGAGGCGTCAGCCCGCGCCCTTCAACCGCCGCCGGAAGCTGTGCAGCAAAGGCTCGGTATAGCCGTTCGGCTGGCTCGTCCCCTCGAAGATGAGTGCCCGCGCGGCCTGGAAGGCGAGGCTGGTGGCCTCATTCCCGGCCATCGGCCGGTAGAACGGATCGCCCGCATTCTGCGCGTCGACCTTGGCGGCCATGCGGGCCAGCGCCGCGTCGACTTCCTCCGCCGTGCAGACGCCGTGGAGCAACCAGTTGGCGATGTGCTGGGAGGAGATGCGCAGGGTCGCGCGATCTTCCATCAGGCCGATGTCGTGAATGTCCGGCACCTTCGAGCAGCCGACGCCCTGATCGATCCAGCGCACGACATAGCCGAGAATGCCCTGGGCATTGTTGTCCAGCTCCTCGCGCACCTCCTCGGCCGACCAGTTGCGGCCGGCGGCAAGCGGGATGGTCAGCAGCGGATCGAGGCCGGGCGCGGGCTGGCCGGCCAGTTCGCGCTGGCGGGCGAAGACGTCGGTCTCGTGATAGTGAAGCGCGTGCAACACCGCGGCGGTCGGGCTCGGCACCCAGGCGGTGTTGGCGCCGGCTTTGGGATGACCGCTCTTCTGGGCGAGCATGTCGGCCATCCGGTCGGGCGCGGCCCACATCCCCTTGCCGATCTGCGCGCGCCCCGAAAAGCCGCTGGCCAGGCCAATCGCGACGTTGCGGGCCTCATAGGCGGCGATCCAGTCGCTCGCCTTCATCTCGCCCTTGCGCACCATCGGGCCGGCCCGCATCGATGTGTGCATCTCGTCGCCGGTGCGGTCGAGGAAGCCGGTGTTGATGAAGACGATGCGGTCTTTCACCGCATGGATGCAGGCGGCGAGATTGGCGGAGGTGCGGCGCTCCTCGTCCATCACGCCGACCTTGATGGTGTGGCGGGAGAGGCCGAGCAGATCCTCGACCGCATCGAAGAGCCGGTTGGTGAGGGCGGCCTCGTCCGGCCCGTGCATCTTGGGCTTCACGATATAGACCGAGCCGGAGCGGCTGTTCTTGAACCTTCCGCCGCCCTTGAGGTCGTGGAGCGCGATCAGGCTGGTGACGATGGCGTCGAGAATGCCCTCGGGCGCCTCCTCGCCATCGGGCAGGATGATCGCCGGGTTGGTCATCAGATGTCCGACATTGCGGACGAAGAGCAGGCTGCGGCCGGGGAGGGTGAGGGTCGAGCCGTCGGGTGCGGTATAATTGCGGTCGTCTTCGAGCTCGCGGGTCAGGCTGCGCCCGCCTTTGTCGAAGCGGGCGGACAAATCGCCCTTCATCAGGCCGAGCCAGTTGCGATAGGCGGCGACCTTGTCCTGCGCATCCACCGCCGCGACGCTGTCCTCCAGATCGACGATGGTGGTCAAAGCGGCTTCGAGCACGACGTCGGCGATGCCGGCCGGATCGTCGCGGCCGATCGGGTGGTCGCGGTCGAAATGCACCTCGATGTGCAGGCCGTTGTGGTGGAACAGGCGCACCGCGCCGCCCTGACGCTCGCCCGCATATTGCGAGGGGTCGCGGATCGCGATGCCCTGTTCGGGAGCGGTCAAATCCGTCCATGAACCTTCGGCGAGCGGCACGGCCTCGTCCAGCAACGCCTTGGCGCGGGCGATGACCCTCGCACCGCGCTCGGGGTCATAACCCCCGCCGGACGGCAGATCACCCAGCGCGTCGGTGCCGTAGAGCGCGTCGTAGAGACTGCCCCAACGGGCATTGGCGGCGTTCAGCAGGAAGCGCGCGTTGAGCACGGGCACGACCAGCTGCGGCCCGGCCAGGCGGGCGACCTCGTCGTCCACCTTGTCGGGTGCGATGGTGAAGGGGGCGGGTTCGTCGGCGAGGTAGCCGATTTCGCGCAGGAAGGCCTGATAGGGCGCGGCGGACGGCACGCCGGGGTTCGCCTCATGCCAGGCGTCGAGCTTCGCCTGCAGCTTGTCGCGGGTCGCCAGCAAAGCGCGATTCTCCGGCGTGAAGCGGGCATAGATCTCCGCGACACCGCGCCAGAAGGCGTCCGGCGCGATGCCGGTGCCGGGCAGCGCCTCACGCTCGAGAAAGTCCGCCAGCGTCGCGGCAACCTGAAGCCCCGCTTTGTCGATCGTCTCGGTCATCGTCTCGCTTTTCCGCAGTGTGAAGCCTAGCTTGGCCCCATGACCTTCGACGATCAACTGCTCCGCTATTTCGGCACCACCGATATCTCCGCCATCCCGCCCGCCGCGCTGGAGGCGGGCGCTGAGCGGATGCGCGTCGATCTGGGGCTGGAGACGGATCGGCCGAGGCGGTTCGTATTGTGGGCATTGCTGCACACGCTGGGAGAAGCACCCGATCTCGACGTGGCGTTCGAGAATGAGGATGACCGCAATGCGGCGCGCAGCCTGATGGCGCTGCTCGAAGGCGAAGCGCCCGGCGCATGAAGATCATCGTCGATCCGACCGGCGCGCTCGATGGCGGGCTGGCGACCCTGCGCGCCGAACTGACCCTGCCCGGTGCATTTCCGGACGGGGTGATCGCGGCGGCCGAAGCGGCGGCGCGGCGGGTGCCGGACGCGCATGTTGATCGCACCGCCATGCCCTTCCTCACGCTCGATCCGGAAGGCGCGACCGATCTGGACCAGGCTTTCGCGATCGAGGCGGCGGGCGGCGATTTGCTGCTTCATTATGCCATCGCCGATGTGGGCTGGTTCGTGACGGCCGGCGATCCGCTCGACACCGAGGCCTGGAAGCGCGGTGCGACCATGTATTTCCCGGACGGCCGGATCGGCCTCTATCCGCCGGTGCTGAGCGAGGGCGCGGCCAGCCTGCTGCCCGATGGCGAGCGACCGGCGGTGATCTTCACGGTACGGATCGGGGCGGATGGCAATGCGGCGATCGATGGCGTCGAGCGCGCTTTGATCCGAAGCCGGGCCAAGCTCGCCTATGAGACGGCGACCGAGGCCGATCTGCCCGAGGGCTTCGCCGAGCTCGCCCGGCGGGTGCAGGCGGCCGAGGCGGCGCGCGGCGCGGCGCGGGTCGATCCGCCGGAACAGGAAGTCACCCGCGACGAGGCGGGCGGCTACACGCTCGCTTTCCGGCCGCGCCCGAAGGCGGAAGCGGACAATGCGGCTTTGTCGCTGGCGGCGAATCTGGCGGTCGGGCAATTGCTGATGGCGCATCGCACCGGGCTGTTCAGGGTGATGGCCGAGCCCGATCCGCGCGCCGTGCGGCGGCTGCGGGAGACGGCCAAGGCGCTGGGTCTGGATTGGCCGAAGCGGACGCCTTTGGACAATTTCGAGCGGCGGTTGGACCCGAACAAGCCCGTCGACGCGGCCTTCATGCTCGCCGTGCGGCGCGGCAGTCCGGGGGCGAGCTATGCGCCGTTCGCGCAAGGGGAGACGCCCTGGCACGCGGCGGTCGCGGCCACTTACGCGCACGCCACCGCGCCGCTGCGCCGGCTGGCGGACCGCTATGTCGTGGAGGCGGCACTGGCGGTCGCCAATGGCCGGCCGGTGCCGAATGAAGAGGCATTTGCGCGTTTGCCCAAAGTGATGGCGCGGGCCGATGCGCTGGGCGGACGGATCGACCGCGCGGCGATCGACCTGGCCGAAGCGGTGATGCTGCAGGGCCGGATCGGCGAGACGTTCGCGGCGGTGGTGACCGATACGGACGAGCGCGGCGCGCGGATTCAGCTCACCGACGTGCCGGTGGTCGCGCGCGTCGCGGCACAGGCTGAGCCCGGCGATACCCTGCAGGTCCGGCTGGACGCGGTGGACCTGACGCGCCGGACGATCGGCTTCAGCCCTGTCCATTAAAACTCGTCATTCCAGCGAAAGCTGGAATCTCATTTCCCTTCTTCGTGCCAAGTGAGGGAGTTTCCAGCTTTCGCTGGAATGACGTGAGGGGAAGCTCAGAAGTTGGCCAACCCCTCGAACGAGCCGTCCAGCACCGCAGCCTGCGCCCAGGCCATGTCGCCGGCCATGTAGCGGTCGCTCTCGTAGAAGGGCACCTGCCCGCGCACGGTCGCCAGCGCCCGGGCCAGCGGCGGCGAGGTGGTCAGCGGCTTGTGGAAATCCACGCCTTGCGCGGCAGCGAGCAATTCGACGCCGATCACCCCGGCGGCGTTGCCGGCAACCCGGCGCGCCTTGGTGCCGGCATGGGTGGCCATGGAGACATGATCTTCCTGTCCGGCCGAGGTCGGCACCGTGTCCACACTGGCGGGCCAGGCGAGGGACTTGTTCTCCGACACCAGGGCCGCGGCTGTGACCTGTGCGATCATGAAACCCGAATTGACGCCGCTGTCGGGGGTCAGGAAGGGCGGCAGACCGCTCAGCTTGGGGTCCACCAGAATGGCGGTGCGGCGCTCGGAGATGCTGGCGATTTCGCACAAGGCCATGGTCAGGATATCGGCGGCGAAGGCGACCGGCTCGGCGTGGAAATTGCCGCCCGAAATGGCTTCCTCACCGAAGATGATCGGATTGTCGGTGACGGCATTGGCCTCGATGGTCAGCGTGCCGGAGACCTGGCGGAGCAGGTCGAGCGCGGCGCCCATCACCTGCGGCTGGCAGCGGAAGGAATAAGGGTCCTGCACCCGCTCGCAGTCGGAATGGCTGGTGCGGATCGCGCTGCCTTCGAGCAGGCCGCGCAACGTCGCCGCGACCGCGATCTGGCCGGGCTGGCCGCGGGCAGCATGGATGCGGGGATCGAAGGCGGCGTCGGTGCCCTTCAGCGCGTCGATCGACATCGCGCCCGCGACCAAGGCCGCGCCGAAAACGCGCTCGGCAGCGAAAAGCGTGTCGAGCGCGATCGCGGTCGAGACCTGGGTGCCGTTGATGAGGGCAAGGCCTTCCTTGGGGCCAAGCTGGATCGGCTCGAGCCCGAGCCGCTGCAGCGCGTCGGCGGCGTGCAGCATTTCGCCCTTCAGCACGACATGGCCTTCGCCGAGCATCGCGGCGCTGAGGTGGGCGAGCGGGGCGAGATCGCCCGATGCGCCGACCGAGCCCTGCGCCGGAATCACCGGCAGGGCGTCGGCTTCGAGCATCGCCAGCAGCCGTTCCACCACCGCGCGGCTGATCCCGCTCATGCCCCGACCGAGGCCGATGACCTTCAATGCGATGATCAGGCGAACGACTTGCGGCTTCAGCGCATCGCCGAGGCCGCAGGCGTGGGAGAGGATAAGGTTGCGCTGCAACTCCGCCAGCCGTTCGCGCGGGATGCGGGTGCTGGCGAGCAGGCCGAAGCCGGTGTTGATGCCATAGACGGTGCGGCCGCTCTCGACGATCCGGCCGACCGCGGCAGATGACGCGTCGATCGCGGACCAGGCGTCGGGGGAGAGGGACGCGCCTTCGCCCGACCAAATGGTGCGGAGCTGGGCGAGGGTGACGCTGCCGGGGTGCAAAATCATCGTCCGTCATTCCAGCGAAAGCTGGAATCTCCCTGCCTTGGCGCCGCGAGAAGAAATGAGATTCCAGCTTTCGCTGGAATGACGTGATGGGGGTCTCTCATTTCCCCACCATCGGCAGATCGAGGCCCTGTTCGCGGGCGCAGTCGATGGCGATTTCGTAGCCCGCGTCGGCGTGGCGCATGACGCCGGTGCCGGGATCGTTCCACAGCACGCGGCCGAGCCGCTTGGCCGCTCCGTCACTGCCGTCGGCGACGATCACCACGCCGGAATGCTGCGAATAGCCCATGCCGACGCCGCCGCCATGGTGGAGCGACACCCAGGTCGCGCCGCCGGCGGTGTTCAGCAAGGCGTTGAGCAGGGGCCAGTCGGAAACCGCGTCCGAGCCGTCCTTCATCGCCTCGGTCTCGCGATTGGGCGAGGCCACCGAGCCGCTGTCGAGATGGTCGCGGCCGATCACGACCGGCGCCTTCAACTCGCCGTTGCGGACCATTTCGTTGAAGGCGAGGCCGAGCCGGTGGCGCTGGCCGAGGCCGACCCAGCAGATCCGCGCCGGAAGCCCCTGAAAGGCGATCCGTTCGCGCGCCATGTCGAGCCAGCGGTGAAGGTGCGGATCGTCCGGGATCATCTCCTTCACCTTGGCGTCGGTCTTGTAGATGTCCTCCGGATCGCCCGACAGCGCGCACCAGCGGAACGGGCCGATGCCGCGGCAGAAGAGCGGCCGCACATAAGCGGGAACGAAGCCGGGGAAATCGAAGGCGTCGATCACGCCATGGTCATACGCTTCCTGGCGGATGTTGTTGCCATAATCGAAGGTCGGCACGCCCATGTGGCGGTAGGCGAGCATCGCCTGCACGTGCACGGCCATCGAGGCGCGGGCCTCGCGCTCGACCCGGCGCGGGTCGCTCTCGCGCTCGGCGATCCATTCCTCGACCGTCCAGCCGATCGGCAGGTAGCCGTTCACCGGATCGTGGGCGCTGGTCTGGTCGGTGACCGCGTCGGGCCGGATGCCGCGCTCGACCATTTGCGGCAGGATCTCCGCGGCATTGCCGAGCAGGCCGACCGAGGTCGGCTCGGTCGCGGTGCGGATGATCTCCAGCGCCTCGTCCAGGGTCGCGGCCTGGCGGTCGAGATAGCGGGTTTCGAGGCGCTTCTCGATCCGGCTCTGCTGGCATTCGATGGCGAGGCAATGCGCGCCGGCCATCACCGCCGCGAGCGGCTGTGCGCCGCCCATGCCGCCCAGGCCCGCGGTCAGGATCCAGCGGCCCTTCAGGCTGCCGCCGTAGTGCTGCCGGCCCATCTCCACGAAGGTCTCGTAGGTGCCCTGGACGATGCCCTGACTGCCGATGTAGATCCACGAGCCCGCGGTCATCTGCCCGTACATCATCAGGCCCTTGCGATCGAGCTCGTTGAAGTGCTCCCAGTTGGCCCAGGCCGGCACCAGGTTGGAATTGGCGATCAGCACGCGCGGGGCGTCGGCGTGGGTCGGGAAGATGCCGACCGGCTTGCCCGACTGCACCAGCAGGGTCTCGTCGTCGCCGAGCGTGCGCAGCGATTCGAGGATCGCGTCGTAGCTGGCCCAGTCACGCGCCGCGCGGCCGATGCCGCCGTACACCACGAGGTCTTCCGGACGCTCCGCCACGTCCGGGTCCAGGTTGTTCTGGAGCATCCGGTACGGCGCCTCGGTCAGCCACGAACGGCAGTTGAGCGCGCTGCCGCGCGGTGCGCGGACGGTACGGGAGCGGTCGTGGCGGTTGGACATGGATGGCGGCACCGGTGGACGGAACGCCGGATTATCGCATCGCCCGGAAAGAAGACGCC
>JAFAEG010000028.1 GCA_023424095.1 Pseudomonadota bacterium
GGCTGCGCCCGACGGCGTCGATTTCGTCGATGAAGACGATGCAGGGCGCGTTCTTCTTCGCCTGCTCGAACATGTCGCGCACGCGGCTCGCGCCGACGCCGACGAACATCTCGACGAAGTCGGAGCCGGAGATCGAGAAGAAGGGCACGCCCGCCTCACCCGCAATAGCGCGGGCCAGCAAGGTCTTGCCGGTGCCGGGCGAGCCCACCAGGAGCGCGCCCTTCGGGATCTTGCCGCCCAGGCGGGCGAATCTGGTCGGGTCCTTCAGGAACTCGACGATCTCCTGCAATTCCTCGCGCGCCTCGTCGATGCCGGCGACGTCGTCGAAGGTGACGCGGCCCGATTTCTCGGTGAGCAATTTCGCCTTGGAGCGGCCGAAGCCCATCGCGCCGGAGCCGGCATTCTTCTGCATCTGGCGCATCACGAAGAAGGCGACGCCGAGGATCAACAGGAACGGCAGCGATTGATAGAGCAACAGCATCCAGATGCTGGTCTGCTGCTCGGCTTCGACCGCGAAGGTGACATTGTTGTCGCGCAGCGTCTTGGGCAGGCCCGGATCGATGCCGATCGCGGTCGCGGTCTGGAACTGGCTGTCATTGGTCAGCCGCCCGCGGATCGAATCCTTGCCGATCACGACGCTCTTCACCGAGCCGTTCTCGACCTTGTTCAGGAACTCGGAATAGCTGATGCCCTCGCGCGCCGGGGCGCGGCCGCCGTCGATCATCTGCACGAACAGCACCAGACCCAGCAGGATGCCCGCCCAGATCAACATGCTTTTCAGCCATGGGTTGTTGCGCGGGGGCTTGTTGTCGTCGCTCATCGAAAACCGGTTCCTGTAGGAATGCGAAGCCCAAGATAGGAATTTGCGCCTCTCGCGCAATGCGCCTGCGACGAGGGTGTAGCCCAAGGAGGTGAATGACGGCTTAGTGCGCCCGCAGCCGCTCGGCGAGAAGGGCGGCGAAATCGGCGCCGCGATCGGGAATGAGGTCGAGATACAAATCGGGCTCGATCAGCTCCAATTCCATCACCAAAGGACGGCCATCGGCACCGGGGATCAGGTCGACGCGGGCGTAGAAGGGGCTTTCCGGGGTCGCGGCCAGCGCGGCCTCGGCCACCGCTATCTCGGCCGCCTCCGGCTCGACGACGCTGAACGCGCCGCCATATTCGCGCTGGACGCGAAAATCGCCCGCCGCCGCGACCTTGCGCACCGCATGGGCGCGCTTGCCTCCAAAGTAGAAAATGGACAGCTCGCCGGCATCCTGCACCGATGGCAGGAAGGGCTGGATCATCGCCCCGGCCAGATTGGGCGCTGCATCGCCGGGCCGCACTCGCCCGGTGGAGGCCGCCGCCGCCGAGACGCGCGGCTTCACCACCAATTCCTCGACGCCGAACTCGGCCCGCGCCGCCGCCAGCGCCTCGTCATGTGCGATCTCGGCGAAATGGGTCGGCACCGTCGCGACCCCGGCAGCGGCGAGATCGGCGAGATAGATTTTGTCCGTGTTCCAGCGCAGCACCGAAGGCGGGTTCAGCAAGGGCGCGTCGTCCGGCCAGCCGGCGAGCAGGGCGTCCCAGCGCGCCGGCTGCAGATGATAGCCCCAGGCGAGCGAGGCCAAAGCCGGCTGCCCGGGCTTGGCATCCGGCCAGGCGACCGGATCGACGCCGATGCCGTGCGGGGCGAGCAGATCGCGATACATGGCGATCCGCGCTTCCCAGACGTGGCGGAACTCTTCGTAGGACGAATCCGGCGTGAACAGGGTGACGTGCATGGCGGCCGCTCTACCACAGCGCCGCGAGGACCTGTCAGCTTTTGCGCGGCGGCGCCCGTTCGAAGCGCCAGAGCGAGCCGGGGCGGACGATCCAGTCGGCCAGCATCCCGCTTCGGCCGGCATTGAGTTCGGCCAGCAGCCGCGCGACCTTGGGGCCGGGCGGGGGCGCGCCGCCCGCCAGCGTCTGGATCATTTGCACGAGGATTCGGCGCTGGAACTCCGCCGGCAGCGCGGCGGCGTCGACCTCGGCGCTGTCGTCACCGTAGCTGACCGGGACCTGCCGGGCCGCCCAGTCGAGCGCCGTCTCGCACTCGGCGAGGTGGGCGGCGGACGCGGCGATCCGCTCCGGCTCCAGCCAGGCTGTTTCGGCCAGCAACCGGCGCGCCTGCGTCCGGTCGAAGCGGGGATCGTCATTGCTGGAGTCTTCGGCGGGCTTGAACGGGGTCGCGCCGACCAGTGCCACCAGCTCCGCCTTGCGCCAGCCGAGCAGGGGGCGAAGGAGGGCCAGCGGACCGCCCGGCAACGCCATCTCGTTCACCGGCCGAACCCCGGCCAGCCCCGCCACCCCCGCGCCGCGCGCGAGCCGCATCAGCAGGGTCTCGGCCTGATCGTCGAGATGGTGGGCGCTCGCCACCCATCTCTTGCCGCCCAGCGCCGCCCACGCCCGTAGCGCTTCGTAGCGCCCGGCCCGCGCCTCGGCCTGGATGTTGGCGTTCGGTTTCGCGTCCCAGACCGGTGCGAGCGTCGCATGCGGCACGCCGAGCGCGGCGCAGACATCGGCGACCCTGACGGCTTCCAGCGCGCTTTCGGGGCGCAGGCCGTGATCCACCGTGGCGGCGTGGACATGGCCGGGGAAAGCGGCGTGGGCGAGCAGCAGCAAGGCCAGGCTGTCGGCGCCGCCCGAGACGGCGACGTGGACCGGCGCTCCCCATTCGCCGAGCGCGTGAAAATCGGCGCGGAAGCGGGCGACCGCTTCCGGCGCGATCATCGCGGTCAGCGGCAGCGCGCCGTCCGCCGCGCGGCGGGGAGCCGCTCGCGCAGGAAGGCGCGCATGTTCGGGTAGGTGGTCTGCAGCTCCTGATAGACCGGGCAGGCCTCGGCATGCCGGTTCAGCGCCACCAAAGCTTCGCCAAGAAAGAACAGGCTGTCAGCGGCGCGCTCGCCGCGCGGATTGTCCTGGTAATTGCGCAGGAACACCTGCGCCGCGGTCGCCGGCTTGTTGTCGTCCAGATAGGCGCGGCCGGCCAGATTGCGCGCCCAGCTCGCCCACGGACTGCGCGGATTGCGGTCGGCGACTTCGGTCAAAGCGGTCGAGGCCTCGGCGTAGCGGCGCTGCTCCCACAGGCGGTAGCCGCGATTATAGGCGTCCTGGATCGGGTCGAGCGGCTGCGCGCCGCCCGGCGTGGCGGTGCTGCCGGTCGCGGCGGGTTCCTCGACCGGCTCGACCACCGGCTGCTGCACCGGCGGCGGCGCGGCGGCGCGCTCAAGCCGCTCGATCCGCCCGCCAAGATCGCTGCGCAGCTGGCGGACCTGCTCCTCGAGCTGGCCGAGCCGATAGCCATTTTCCTCGACCTGGCCGGTGACCCGGGCGAGCTGCGCCTCAAGCGCCTCGATCCGCGAGGAAAGGGTCGCGATGGCGTCGGTGGTTTCCCCGCTCGGCCGGGTCGGGCCGGTGGTGCGCGGCTGCAATTCGGGCTCGACCACATTCGGCACGCCGTCCGGGAAGACCCGGCGCTGAACCGCGCGCATGTCCTGCTCCAGCCGCCCGACGCGCCGGTCGATCGTCTGCGGCTGCTGTGCCGCGGCCTCGCTGGCGACACCCGCCCCGAGCAGGGCGAGAAGGAAAAGGATACGCATGAAAAAGTCCCGCTGACCTGTGTTCGAAGGCCCATGTTATTGGATGGACCCGCCTGTCGCCAGCCTTAAGCGTTGCGCGATGGCATCGACATCCTTCTCCCCTCCCTGGAAGGGAGGGGCAGGGGTGGGTCGAGCGGCAAGCGAGGCTCGATGCCTCGCGTGCTGCTGCGTCAGGGCGATGCCGCGTGAGTCTTTATGGCGCGCAGACGCGCGCACCCACCCCCAGCCCCTCCCTTGTCAGGGAGGGGAGTCAGAACTTGCCTCAGCCTTCGGTGATCAGCGCGCAGGTGACGCGATGGGTGCGGCCGGCGACCTGGGACAATTCGCCGCTGACGATGCCGCAATTCAGCAGATTGTTCCGGTCGCTGCGGCGGGCGGAATAAATGTTCACCAGCACTTCCGGACTGCCGCGCAAATTGCTGAACCGCTCGCGCCGCAAAGCGCTTGCCGGGATCTCGACGCGCCCGTTCTGGCCGGCGACGGTCACTTCATGCTGGCCGAGGTCGAGCTCGCCGCTGTGATCGTCGACATGATTGCCATTCGGGTTGCGCGGCGTGCCGGAGAAGAAGGTCGAGATCGTGATCCCTTCGCGGCGGCGGGCCAGTTCGGCGGCGGCGCGCGGGGTCAGCACGATGTCGATCGCGAAGCCGGCGTCGGCGACCGCATTGCCGGCGCGGTTCGCGGCGGGCTGCCAGCAAGCCGCAAGCGCCTCGCGCAACGTCGCAGTGGAGCCGGCGAGCGAGAGCCGGCCGAGCGACCGGCCGTTCAGGCTGACGTCGGCCGCGCTGGCATTGCCGCCCAGCAGGTTCGGCACGGTCGGATCGCGCAGCATGTTCAGCCAGTTCGTGCCACCCGGTTCGCGCTGCCAATTGATGTCGAGCACGGCGATGCTGCTCGGCCCGGTCGCGAAGGTGAGGTTGAGGTGGGCATTGGCCGCCTGGTTCGGCAGCCGCGCCACCAGGACCGGCGAGCCGTTCGGCCCGCAGCCCATTCGCAATTCCGGCATGGCGCTCATCCCGGTCTGGACGATCGCATAAGGATTGCCATTGTCGGCCCGCTCGACCCGCCAGCCCGCCGGCGCGGCGGCGGCTTCCGCGGCGCCATGTTGCGTATTCGTCCGGTCGACCAGCCGCTGCTGCTCAGCTTCGTCCATGCGCCGAAGCAACCGGCTGGTGACTCGACCGGTGGTGGTGTCGATGGTGAAAGCGGTGACGCCGGTCGGGCAGCAGCGCGAATCGTCACGGTGGAGCGTCTGATGCACGAGCGTGATCCGCCCGCGCTCGATCCGCGTATCCTCATAGCCTGTGCCGAAGATCCGCATGTCGTCGGGCGAGCTGATCGTGCGCAAATGCTGCAGCCGGCCGCCGACATTGCGGAACAGCATGACGCCGTAGGGAGGCATGCTGTTGCCGCCCCATTCCTCGGCCGAGGTCAGGAAAACGATCGCGTCGGTCGCGCCATCGCCGGTGAAATCGCCGCAGACGATGTCGCCGCTCTCTGCAACGTTCAGATAATTGTTTCGCCGGGCCCAGGCGTCGATGGGAGCTGTCGACGGGCAATTGGCGGCGACATTCGCCGTCTGCGCGCTGGCCGGCGAGGCCGAGAGATTCATCCCTGCGATGGCGACCAGCGCCCACGCTGCGACCACAAGAAGCTTACCGGACAAACGCACAGGCACCTCCACCGGACGGATCGATTGCTTGTGAACAATCGCCCGGCGGGAGCGTCAGGTCAACGGGTCGGCGCGGGCGTCGTTGCCGGTGCAGTGGTGCCGCGCGTCGCCAGATCCTGCGCCAGCAGGCTCTGGTCGCGGATCTGCCGCCGCTCGGTCGAGAGCAGGCCGCTGTCCTGACCATTCACCAGGATGCGCATATTTTGCGGCTCGCTGGTGCGGATCTGCGGCTGCCGAAGCTCCAGCGGCACCTGATATTGCTCGTTCGGCTGCAGGATCCGCTCGGCCACGCGGCGATTATTGTCGGCGCGATCGGTGATCCGGAACCAGACCGGCTGGACGGCGACCAGGGTCACCTGCTGGCCGGTGACATTCTGCGGCGCGGCGGGGGCAGCCGGTTCGGGCGCGGCGGCGCTTTCGGTCTCCTCGACCTTCTGTTCGGCCGGGGCGGCCTCCTGCGATTGCGAGCGCCAGATCAGATAGGCCGCGACCAGGGCGACCAGCAGCAGCAAGGCGATCCACACGATCGCGCGCGACGGGGCGCGGGCGGGGTCGCTCGGCGCGTAGATTTCGGGGGAGACGGTGGCGGGCCGTTCGACGTCGCCAATCTGGTAGCGCAGGGTGCGGCCGATCTCGGCCCCGTCCAGGCCGATCGCATTGGCATAATTGCGCGCGAAACCGACCGTATAGGTGACTGCGGGAAGATCCTCCCAGCGGCTGTCCTCGATGCTCCGCAAATGCCGGATCGGGATCCGCGTCTGCGCCGCGACGTCGTCCAGCGTCAGGCCCTTGGCCTCGCGCGCCAGCCGCAATTGATCGCCAACGCTGGCATCAGAAGGGGTCTCGTGAACCTGGTCGGTCATCTGCTGTTGGCGCTCCTGGGGAGGGGAGTTGCCCCTCCATAGCAGCACAACCCCCCGGATCAATGCGACGCGTGCGTACGATCAGGACAAGATCACATCCTGCGCCGCCGCCCATTGCGCCAGCTCCTCGCGCAGCTGCTCGGGCGGCCGTTCCAGCATCCCGTCCAGCACAGCCGTCACCGCCGCGCGGTCGAGCGAGCGGATCATCGCCTTCAGCGCGCCGACCGCGGCCGGGGTGATCGACAGCCGCTGCACGCCGATGCCGATCAGCGCCATCGCCTCCAGCGTCCGCCCGCCCATTTCGCCGCACACGGTCAGCGGCACGTTCGCCGCATCGCAGGCCTGCACGATCCGCCGCAGGAAGCGCAGGATCGCTGGGCTCAGCCAGTCATAGCGCTCGGCCAGCTTGGGATTGGAGCGGTCGGCGGCGAACAGGAACTGCGTCAGATCGTTGGTCCCGACCGACAGGAAATCGATCTTCGGCAGCAGGATGTCGAGCACTTCGGCGAGCGCCGGCACCTCCATCATCGCGCCGTAGCGGATCACGCTCGGCACCTTCTTCTTGCGCGCCACCAGCCAGGCGCGCTGCTCGTCGACCAAAGCCTTGGCCTCGTCAAACTCCCACGGCTCCGAGATCATCGGGAACATGACGTCCAGCTCGCGCCCGGCTGCGGCTTCCAGCAGCGCCCGCGCCTGCACCTTCATCAAGCCATCCCGGTCGAGCGCGAGCCGAAGCGCGCGCCAGCCCATCGCCGGATTTTCCTCATTCTCGGTATGATCGTGCAGATAGGGGAGCTGCTTGTCGCCGCCCACATCGACGGTTCGGAAGATCACCGGCCGGCCGTCGGCGGCGTCGAGCACGGCGCGGTAGAGCCGTGCCTGGCTGTCGCGGCGCGGCAAGGTGGCCGATACGAGGAACTGGAATTCGGTGCGGAACAGGCCGATCCCGTCGGCGCCGACCGCGGCCAGGGCCGCCACGTCGTCGCGCAGGCCGGCATTGACCATCACCGTCAGCCGCGTGCCGTCCTTCGTCACCGGCGGCACGTCGCGCAGCGCCGCATAGGCCGCGCGCTTCTTCTGCCCGGCGTCCAGCTTGGCGTCGAAGGCATCCTCGACCGCTTGCGTCGGGCGAACCCAGGCGACCGCTTCGTCGCCGTCCAGAAGCACGGTGTCGCCTTCCGAAATCTGCTGGCGGGCGTCGGCGACGCGGCCGATCACCGGCACCCCCATGGCGCGCGCGACGATGATCACATGCGCGGTCAGCGAGCCTTCCTGAAGCACCACGCCCTTCAGCTTGCGCCGGTCATATTCCAGCAATTCGGCGGGGCCGAGATTGCGCGCGACCAGGATCGCCTCGTGCGGCAGGCCGCCCTGCGCGGCGGTGCCCAATTGGCCCGAGACGATCCGAAGCAGCCGGTTCGACAGATCGTCGAGATCGTGCATCCGCTCGGCCAGCAGCGGATCGTCGATCTGCGCCATCCGCCTCTTCATCCGCTGGCGGACCCGCTCGATCGCCGCCTCGGCGGTCAGGCCCTCGTCGATCGCCTCGTTGATCCGCCGCGCCCAGCCTTCGTCATAGGCGAACATCTTGTAGGTCTCGAGCACCTCATGATGTTCGCCCGCCGTGCCGAATTCGGCCTGGCTGGTCATGCTCTCAATCTGTTCGCGCATCCGGGCGAAGGCGGAAAGGACGCGGTGACGCTCGGCCTCCAGATCCTCCGCGACGGTATGTTCGATCAGGATTCGCGGCTGGTGATAGACGGCGATGCCGCGCGCCATGCCGGTGACCAGCTTCAGCCCGGCCAGCCGGCCCTGGCCGGCATCGCGATCGGCGTCCGCCGCGCTCTCCGCCTTGTCGATCAGGCCGGCATTGGCGACCAGCTCCGACAGGACCATGGCGACGGTCTGCAGCGCCTCGATCTCCAATTCCTCATAGGCGCGCGGATCGGCATGCTGGACGGCGAGCACGCCGACGACGCGCTCCTTGCGCACGATCGGTACGCCGGCGAAGCTGTGGAAGGTCTCCTCGCCCGTTTCGGGGCGATAGGCGAATTCCGGATGGCTCGCCGCTTCGGCGAGGTTCAGGATCGAGATCTGCTTGGCGATCGTGCCGACCAGCCCTTCGCCATGCGCCAGCTTGGTGACGTGCACCGCGCTCTGCTGCAGGCCGACCGTGGCGTAGAGCTCCAGCACGCCGTCGCGCAGCAAATAGATGGAGCAGACCTCGCTCGTCATCGCTTCGGCGATGATCTGCACGACCTTGTTGAGCTTCGCCTGCGCGCCGAGCCGCGACGCCATTACCTCGTGCAGGCCCGTCAGGATTTCCCGGGCGGAAGCGATCGACTGCGGCGGCATGGGAAGGCGGCTAACAGAAAGGCGCGCCGCTTCCAATGTCGGGGTGAGATATTGGCGTTGCGGGCGCCGACGGCGTGATATAAAGTTACACGAAATTCCCAGCGCGCGGAGAGTGGCGCATGTGTCCGGGCCTCGCGATCATGCCATTACTCATGGCTTCCTTTTCGCCGCAGGAGCCGGCGGCAAGCGCTCGGGAGTGGGAGCTTCGCCGCCGCACCGCCATCGACCAGCTCGCCGGCCGGCTTCCGCTCCCCGAAGTGGCACAGCGGGCCCAGCGCCGCAGCGGCGCCCTTTTAGACCAGGATGCGCCGTCGAACATACATGGCCCGCTGGAAGGCAGCGTCCGTGCCCGTCTGCTGGTCGGCGAGGATGGCCGAGTGAACCATTGCGAGGCCAGAGTTCTGACGGGAAGCGGCACCATCGGGCCGCATACCTGCCTGATTATCCAGCGCCGATTTCGCTATCATCCCGCGCTGGATCGGGCGGGACGCGCGATACCGAGTGTCGAGAGTCTTACGGTTCGTTGGCTGATCGCAGAGGACGCGCCGCCACGCGCTTCGTTCTCTATCGGGCCACCCGACTAGGATCATCCCTCGCCAGCGTCCGCATCTTCCGTCGCCAGCATCCGCACCTCGACCCATTCGATGCGGTTGCCCTCCAGGGCGTGGACGGTGAATTCCAGGCCGTCGCGGACGATCGTCTCGCCTTCGCCCGGCATGCGGCCGAACTCGAACAGCAGGAAGCCGGCGAGCGAGGTGTAGCGTCCGCCCGAGCCGATCTGCTCGCGGCCGAGCGCGTCGGACAATTCGTCCAGCGTCACGCTGCCACCCGCGCGCAACGTGCCGTCTTCCAGCGTCTCGATCTCCATCTCGTCCTCATCCTCGGCGAGATCGCCGGCGATCGCCGCGAAGATGTCGGTGCCGGTCACGACGCCGTCGATATTGCCGTCGCTGTCGGCAACGAGAGCGAAGCGTTCGCTGGTCGCCCGCATCAACTCGATCAGGCGCAAGGCCGTGATCGAATCGGAGACGATCAAAGGCCGCGAGGCGATCGCGCTCAGATCGAAGCTCTCGTCGCGGATCAAGGCGGACAAGGCCGCGCGCGTTTCGACGATGCCGAGCGGCTGGTCCAGGCTCTCGCGGGCCAGCAGCACGCGGGTCCGGCCGCTGTCGATCAGCCGGTCCAGATTGACGTCGCGGCCATCCTCCACGTCCAGCCAGAAGATGTCGGAGCGGGGCGTCATGATCGCCCGCACCGGCTGGTCGGCCAGCTCGATCACGCCGCGGATCATCTCCTGCTCGGCGGGCTGGAAGCCGGTTTCCTCTTCCTCGCCGGCCGGCTCGTCGGCGGCGTCGCCCTTGGGGGTTTCACCCGGCACCGGGCCGAGCAGGCGATAGATGCCGTCGGCGGCGCGCTGCCGCATCGGCACCCGCGCCATCGCCCGGCGGCGGTTGCGGGTGCTGATCTGGTTGAAGCCCTCGATGACGATCGCAAAGCCGATCGCGGCATAGAGATAGCCCTTCGGCACATGGAAGCCGAAGCCCTCCAGCACCAGCATCAGCCCGATCAGCAGCAGGAAGCTGAGGCACAGGATGATCACGGTCGGATGGCGACCGACAAAGGCGGTGAGCGGCTTGCTGGCGACCAGCATCAGCACCATCGAAATGGTGACCGCGGTCATCATCACCCACAATTCGTCGACCATGCCGACGGCGGTGATGACGGCGTCCAGCGAGAAGACGGCGTCCAGCGCCACGATCTGGGCGATGACGACACCGAACACGGCGCGCTGGGCATTGCCGTCCTCGCGCGAATCATGGCCTTCCAGCCGCTCGTGAATCTCCATCGTCGCCTTCACCAGCAGGAAGGCGCCGCCGGTGATCAGGATGATGTCGCGCCAGGAGAAATCGTGGCCGGCAACGGCGAAGACAGGGTCGGTCAGGCCGATGATCCAGCTGATGCTGGCCAGCAGCACGAGCCGCATGACGAGCGCCAGCGAGAGGCCGATCAGCCGTGCCTTGTCGCGCTGATGCGGCGGAAGCTTGTCCGCCAGGATCGCGATGAAGACCAGATTGTCGATGCCGAGCACGACCTCGAGCACGATCAGGGTGGCGAGGCCGGCCAGGATTTCAGGCGTGAACAGGAATTCCATGACTAAGTGTTCGCCCCTCCCGGGCGCAGGAGATACGGTTCGCCCCTACCCGCGGGATGCGGGTGGGCGCCGATGATGATGCAAGATCGTCCGTCGTTCATGACGCGTGGCAACCGGCCGCGCGAAAGATCGCGAGCGGGCCGGTATATGCCGGACAGGGCGCGGGGCCCCAGAGTGCGGTGAATGTCATCGCGGGGCGCGACCTAGCATGTTGCCGGGCGCATGCAAGCATCGTCGCCCTGCTTCTGGATCGGCCATTTTGTCATGTTGGTCGCACCGGAATGGTCTTTGTCGCGGTGCCCGGCGGCGCGGTCGCACCGCGCCACACTTGTCGGACGGCCGGCCTATGCCCCGCCTCGCCGGGCAAAAGAACCTGGCGAAACCCAAGGAGAAGAGAAGTGACTGCCGAAGCTTTCCGTACCGTGTCGACCTTTGCCGCCGCGATGTTCATGAGCGCGATGCTGCTCGGCGCCGCGACCAATTTCCCGATCGCCTGATCGGAATGCGAAGGTCCCAAGCGGGCCAGACCAGCCGGCTTTCGCCGGCATCCAGCCACACCAGCCCGGGCCGGTTCTGACGCGCGACTTCGCCCGTCGGGCCGGCTCGATCCCTATTCGGACCCCTATTCCAGGCTGAGCGCCCGCTTCACGTCGGCGGCGTAGCTGGGGCCCACCTGCACGCTCGCGCCGCCGTTCAGCACCAGGCTGAGCGTCCGCCCGGACCTTTGCACTTCCGTCACCTTGTCCGGCCGAACGAAGGCGGAGCGGTGGACTCGGATCAGCTGAGATCCTTCCAGCCTTTCCTCCAAAGTCGCCATGGTGATGCGGAGCAAATGGCTGCGCATGCTGGTGTGCAGCAGCACATAATCGCGCGCCGCCTCGATCCAGTCGATCGTGTCGGTCGGCACGCGGCGCTGGCCGTGGCGCTCGGGCACCCAGAAGCCGTCATCGTCATGCGCGCGCGGCGCCTGACCCGACTTCAGCGCCTCGACCTCTTCTTCCAGGCTGTCGGCCCGGGCCTCGGCCGCCCGCAGCGCCTTGCGGCGGCGGGCGCGATCGACGGCCTGGCGGAGGCGGTCGAAGCGGACGGGTTTGAGCAGATAGTCGGCGGCATCCACGTCGAACGCGTCCGGGGCATAATGTTCGTGCGCGGTGACGAAGACGATCTCCGGCCGCGGCTCGATGTCGATGTCGGCGGCGGCGCGCAGTCCGTTCTTGCCGGGCATCTGCACGTCCAGGATGACCAGGTCGGGGGTCAGTTCGCGGATCCTGTCCAGCGCCTCGTCGCCGTCGCGGGCGCGGCCCACCACTTCGACCCCTTCAATGTCTCCGAAAAATGTATCGAGCCGGTCCAGGGCCAGCGATTCATCGTCAACCAGCAGTACGCGCATCCGCAAACTCCCCGCCTGTTGTGGCGATGAGTGCGGGTGCCGGGCCGCGTCCGTCAAGAAAAACTAGCGCCGCTGCACGGCGGGCAGGGAGATGGTCGCGACATAGCGGCCACCTTCGCGGCCGGCGGTCAGGCTGGCGGCCTTGCCGTAAACCGCGTCCAGCCGCTGCCGCACATTGGCCAGGCCGACGCCGCGCGACGGCCCGGCCGGCATCGCCGCTTCGTCGGTCACGTCATTGGCGACGCGGATGCGCAGCTGGCCGTCCTCGACCGCACCGGTGATGCTGATCCGGGTCTGCGTGTTGGTGCGCGCGACCCCGTGCTTGATCGCATTTTCGACCAAGGGCTGGACCAGGAAGCTGGGGATCAGGGCCTCGCAGGCGCCCGGCGTGCAATCCACGTCGACTTCCAGCCGATCGCCGAAGCGCACGCCCTCGATGTCGAGATATTCTTCCGTCAGCGACAATTCCTCGTCGAGCGGAATGAGCTCGCCCGGCTCGGCATTGAGCGAGGAGCGCAGGAAGCTGGAGAGCTTGTCGGTCATCAGCTCGGCTTCGCTGTTCCGCTTGGTGACGATCAGGGCCGAGATCGAGTTCAGCGAATTGAACAGGAAGTGGGGGTTGAGCTGGTAGCGAAGCGCCGCGAGCTGGGCTTCCTGCGCCTTGGCCAGCGCCTGGCTCAGCCGCAATTCCTGCTTCAGCGCGGCGCGGCGGGCGAAGCTGACCTGGAACAGCGCCATGTTCACGCCGAACACCAGGATATAGTTGAGCAGCGACGGGTAGGCCCGGCTGAAATCGGTGCCGAGCGTCTCGAACACCTTCTCGAACTGGCTGCTGACGATGGTCTGGAAGACGATGTCGTAGGCGGTGTTGACCGCCGCGATCAGGATCACCGTCGCGACCATCACGACGACGCGGTTGCGCAATTCCCAATGCACGGTGTTACGGAAGATCGCGAACATCGGCATGGCGAGCAGGATCGAGACCGGGATGGTGGAGCAATCCAGCGCCACGCTCGACCAATTCTCACCTTCATATTTGGCGATGATGATCGGCAGGAAGAGCAGCAAGACGAACAGCCACAGCGACACGGTCAGCGCGATCGCTTCCGGCCAGCGGGCCTGGCTCATGGGCTTGGGCGCGGCGCGCGCTACCGGTTCCTGCACAGCGGGTTTGTGCCGCAAAACAGGAGGACAGTCACGCTCGGATGGAAAGCTGGTCGGAATAGCAGTCGAGGCCATCGCCGGACCCTCGCGGTCGCTTGACGCGAAGGGAAGGGCGGTGGGACGAAACTGCATGGGGGTGCGACAAAAATGCATGACGCTCGCTGGTCGCGCAAGCGGCGATGCTGGCAGCAAGCGCGTCCGTCCGGGCTTGGCGGGGCCAGCCCGGGGGCGCTAGGCCTCGTCTTGCTCGGCGTCCGCCGGGGGGAAATCACGCCAGACCAGAAAGATAGGATATGAAGCTTAGAAATCTGCTGGGCGCCATGATGGCGGCCGCGATGTTCTTGGTCGCCGCGCCGGCCAGCGCGCAGCTGGGCGGCCTTGGCGGGCTGGGCGACCGGCTGCTCGGCCGCGACAGTTCGCCGATCACCACCAGCCTCGCCGACGCCCGCTGGGGTCGGCCCGATCTCGACAATTTCCAGCCGCGCGAGCGCAAGCGTTCGATGCTGGACCTGCAGCGCACGCCGAACGGCGGCTTCGTGCTGCAGCGCGGCTATTACGAGATGCATGCGCAAAGCTATTGCCTGCACGCCGGCACGCACGGGCCGGGCGGCGGCGACGGCTATCTGTACGCGCCGGTCAAGGGCCCGGCCGAGGAGGCGATCATGACCATCCTCCGCAATTCGGTGAACGCACCCGAGATCCGGCAGCAGACCATCCAGACCCTGATCTGGGCGATCCTGGCCCGCGCCAAGTTCGAGGACATGTCGACCGAACATCAGGCCGCCGCCGCCCGCTTGCTCAGCCCGCGTCAGCTCGCCGGCCTCAACCGCCGAGCGCTCGACGTGCTGGCCGGGCCGGCGCTCGGCCGCCTGCTGGGCCGAGTCCCCGCGCCGCTTCGGCGGATCGCCGAGGCCGAGGCGCAGCTTCGCCAGATGGTGACCGCCGGTGCGAGCTTCTCGGACTTGGAGCGGGTGGCGGTGCTGACCGGCAACGCGCCGATGGGCCCGGGCAGCCAGGCCGTGCCGTCGGGCCGCTGGAGCCTGCACCCGGACGGCTATTACATCCGCTACCTGCCGCAGGGTTACAGCCACACCGTCGTGTCGATCTGGGTGCCGGAGGACAGCCCGGCGGTCGGCCGCGAATATGATCCGGCCAGCCATGTCGCCGTGCCCGGCAACACCAGCCGCCAGCGCCTCGCTTTGTCGGCGCGGCCCTACGGCAACCGCTAAACCTGCGCTCCGGTCCCTCTGCGGAGGGGCCGGAGGTCAGGCGGCCGAGCGGCGCTCCAGCGCGTGCGCGGCCTCGTCGATCAGATTCGCGAGGATCGTCGCCACCGGCGCCTCTTCCTTCACCATGCCGACCGACTGGCCCATCATCACCGATCCGGTCTCGACGTCGCCCTCGATCACCGCGCGGCGCAGCGCGCCCGCCCAATAATGTTCGATCTGGAGCTGCGCCTCCCCCATCTCGACCGCGCCCTCGTCCAGCAATTGCGCGACCTCGCGCTGCTTGGCGGCGAAGCTTTCCATTTCCTTATTCTTCAGCGCGCGGACCGGGATCACCGGCAGTCGCGGGTCGATCTGCACGCTGGTGATCGCGTCGCGGGCGGAGGCGCGGATGAAGGCCTTCTTGAAATTGGGGTGCGCGATGCATTCGTTCGCGCAGACGAAGCGGGTGCCCAATTGCACCCCGACCGCGCCCATCTCCAGATAGCCCGCGATCAGCCCGCCATGGCCGATCCCGCCGGCGACGAAGATCGGCACCTCGGCGGCGAGCGGCGGCAATATTTCCTGCGCCAGCACGGACGTGGACACCGGCCCGATATGGCCGCCCGCCTCCATGCCCTCGATGACGAGCGCGTCCACGCCCGAGCGCACCAGCTTCTTCGCGAAGCTCAGGGCGGGCGCGAAGCAGATCAGTTTGGCGCCGGACGCCTTCACCTTCTCGATCGCCCAGCCGGCCGGAATGCCGCCCGCAAAGACGATGTGGCTGACCTCATGCTTCACGCACACGTCGATCAGCTCCGACAGCATCGGATGCATGGTGATCAAATTGACGCCGAACGGCTTGTCCGTCCGCGCCTTCGTCTCCGCAATCTCGGTGTCGAGCAGATCCGGCGTCATCGCGCCGCAAGCGATCACCCCGAACGCGCCCGCATTGGACAGCGCTGAGACCAGATTCCGCTCGGAGATCCAGCTCATCGCCCCGCCCAGGATCGCGACCTCGCAGCCGAGGAAGTCCGTCCCCCGCGCCATCAGCCGCTTCAAACGGTCGTGGCCCACGCCGTCACTCATTCCCCGTCCTCCGCGTCCAGTCCGTAGGCCGTGTGCAGCACGCGCACGGCCAGCTCCATATATTCCTCCGGGATCAGCACGCTGACTTTGATCTCGCTGGTGGTGATCGCCAGGATGTTGATGTTCCGGTCCGCCAGCGTCTCGAACATCGCGGCGGCGATGCCGGCGTTGCTGCGCATGCCGACGCCGACCGCGCTCACCTTCACGACATTGGTGTCGGTGATCACTTCGTCGAAGCCGATCTTCTCCTGCGCCTTCTTCAGCTCGTCCACCGCCTGCGGCAAGCTCGCGGTCGGCACGGTGAAGGTCAGCATGCTCGCCTCGCCCCGGCGCGGCGCCGACTGCACGATCATGTCGACATTGACCCCGGCGGCGGCCAGCGGCGCGAAGATCGCCGCCACCGTCCCGGCCGTATCGGGCAGGCCGGTCAAAGTGACCATCGCCTCATTCTTGTCGGCGGCGATGCCGGTGATAACGTTGCGTTCCATGCCTGCTTCCTCGATCTTTTCTTCGCCGACAATGTGGGTGCCGGGCCGGTCCTCGAACGAGGACAGCACCTGCAGCGGCATGTTGTAGCGCATGGCCAGGCCCACCGAGCGGGTCTGCAGGACCTTTGCGCCGACCGATGCCAGCTCCAGCATCTCCTCATAGGTGATCATCGCGAGCTTCTTCGCGCGCGGCACGATGCGCGGATCGGTCGTGTAGACCCCGTCCACGTCGGTATAGATGTCGCAGCGGTCCGCCTTCATCGCCGCCGCCAGGGCGACCGCGGAGGTGTCGGAGCCGCCCCGCCCGAAGGTCGCCACCGCATTGTCGCTGGTCACCCCCTGGAAGCCCGGAATGACCGCGATCCCGCCGCCGTCGAACACGCGCTCCAGCACGTCGACATCGATCCCCTCGATCAGCGCCGCGGCATGGCCCGAAGCCATGATCGGCAATTGCCAGCCCATGTAGGACCGGGCGTTGAGCTTCATTCCCTGCAAGGTGATCGCCAGCAGACCGGCGGTGACCTGCTCGCCCGACGCCACCACCACGTCATATTCGCGCGGATCGTAGAGCGAGGCGGCCTCGCGGCACAGATGGACCAGCCGGTCCGTCTCGCCCGCCATGGCGGAGACGACCACCGCGACCTGGTTGCCGCGCTCGACCTCGCGCTTCACGAGCCCCGCGACATGGCGGATGCGTTCGATCCCGGCCATCGAAGTGCCGCCAAATTTCATAACGATGCGCGCCATCGTGGGTGCGCTTAGGGCTGGCGGGAAACGGGTGCAACCGCCGCAATCCTCCACCAAAGTCATTCCCGCGAAAGCGGGAACCCAGACGGCCCGGAACCTGGGTCCCCGCTTTCGCGGGGATGACAACCGGACTATTGGCCTCGAAATGGCCGACCAATCCACCATCGATCCGAACGAAGCCGCGCATTTCGGGCGGATGGCCGCCGACTGGTGGGACCCCAAGGGTTCGTCGGCGATGCTTCACCGGCTGAACCCGGTGCGGCTGAAATATCTGCGCGAGCGGATCGACAGCCATTTCGGCAGCGACGAGCATGACCGCCGGCCGCTGGCGGGCAAGAAGGCGGCGGACGTCGGCTGCGGCGCCGGGCTGCTGGCCGAACCGCTCGCCCGGCTTGGCGCGACGGTGACGGGACTCGATGCGGCGGCGGAGAATGTCGAGGCCGCCCGCGCCCACGCGACGGGGCAGGGGCTGGAGATCGATTACCGCACCGGCGGCGTCGAGGCGCTGGCCGGGCCCTATGACCTGATCACCAGCATGGAAGTGGTCGAACATGTCGCCGAGGTGCCCGCCTTCCTCGCCGGCCTCGCGAACGCGCTGGCACCGGACGGCCTGCTCGTCATGTCCACGCCCAACCGCACCATGACCTCTCGCGCCTTGATGATCTGGGCCGCCGAAGGCCTCGGCCAGATCCCGCGCGGCACCCACGATTGGGACAAGTTCCTGACCCCGGAAGAACTCACCGCCGCCCTCGCCGAAGCCGGGCTTCAGGTCGACGACGTCACCGGCATCGGCTGGACCCCGACGCGCGGCCTGGCCCTGACGGCGGACACCAGCCTGAATTATCTGCTGGCGGCGCGGCGGGCGTAGACCAGCTTATTCCGCCGCCAGCCGCGCCATCAGGATGGCGCTGCGGATCGCCTGGCGGGGCAGGCTGGTGAGGTCCACCCATTCGCCCTCCGCATGCGCGCCGCCGCCGGCCATGCCCATGCCGGCGAGCGTGTCGACGTCCGCCGCGACGAAGGCGCTGTCCGCCGCACCGCGCCTAGCGGGATCGAATTCGGGCATTTCCGGGAAGCCGAGGTCGCGATTGACCGCGTTCAGTCGGCCGAGCAGCGAGCGGTTGCCTTCCGTCGGCGCCATCGGCGGATAGCCATTGTCGGCGAAGACCAGTTCGGCGGAGGTGTGCGGCAGATGCCGCGCCACGATCGCCTGCATCGCGGCGCGGGCGCGCTGCTCCTGCTCGGGCGACAAGGTGCGGATGTCGCCCCGCGCGATCGCGGTTGCCGCGACGATGTTGGTCTTGCCGGACGCGGTCACGGTCACGCCGCTTTCGTCCACCGCCGCCGGCGTGCCGCCGCCGACGACGCCGACATTGAAGGTCAGGTTCGGCTCGATCAGGGTGCGCCGCCACTCGTCCAGGATGCGCGCCATTTCGTAGATCGCGCCGAAGCCGAGGCTGGCGTTGAACACGCCGCTCGAATGGCCGGTGCGGCCGGTGGTGGTCAGCGTCCAGTTGGTCGAACTGCGCCGCGCCACCGTGCCGAAATCCCGCTCGCCCTCGCGCGCCAGCCCCTCATATTCGAAGGCATAATCGGCCGCCTGGCCCGCCGCGATCAGCTCGCGGCGCGCGATGGAGATGGGCGTGCCGATCCGTTCCTCGTCGCCGGTCAGCACCACCGTCACGTCCATGCCGCGCAAAAGGCCGGCTTCGTGCAGCCCGCGCAGCGCCGCGAGGATCACGACAATCCCGCCCTTGTCGTCGCCGACGCCCGGCCCGGTGGCGCGGTCGGTGTCGCCCTGGGTCTGGCGCACGAAGCGCTGGAAGGGGCTGTCCGGCTCGAACACCGTGTCGAGATGGGCGATCAGCAGGATCTGCTTGGGCGGGTTGCGGCCGTCGCGGCGGCGCTGCGCGCTATTGGTCGCGATCAGATGCCCGGCGCGGCCCGCCTCGGCCTGTTCGACCCAGCGCACCGACATGCCGATTGCCTCGAATTCCGGCTTCAGCATGTCCGCGACCGCGCGCACGCCGGCGAAATTCAGCGTGCCGCTATTCTGGTTCACCAGCCGCTCGAGCAAGGCGATGTGCCGGTCCGTCTCCCGCTCGATCGTGGCGACGGCCTGGCGCTCGGGCGCGGAAAGTTGGGCCTGCGCCGCGACGGGCGCGAGCAGGAGGGCGAAGAAGGTGAGTGCGCGGGTCAGCATCCGCACCTTCTCACCCGTCAGTGCGAGGAGTGCAACGACGAAGCGGCTTTCACTCCCCTCCCTGACAAGGGAGGGGGCGGCCTCTTGGAGCAGCCTCAGAACGGGTTGCGCACCCGGAAATTGAAGAACAGGGCCACGCCCACCCCGAACTGATCCTCCGAGCCGCGCTGCTGGACGATCGGCGAATCCGCCGCGTCGCCGATCAGCCGGTCGTAGCTGGCATAGGCATAGATGCCGAGATTGCGGGTGAATTCGTGCGTGACCCCGGCCACCGCGCCGACCGCGCGAACGCCGCCATCGGGGGTGAAAACGGGCAGGCCGGAGCTCAGTGCCTGGGCCGGCGTGATGCCGAAATAGGTCTGCATGTATTCCTCGTCCGCCAGCCGGACACGCGCGCCGAGGCTCACCACGCTGTTCGGGCCGGGCCGGAAGAAGGTATCGGCGCCCAGATCGCCGAGCCAGCCTTCATGCCCGTCAAAGCCGCGCCGCGCCTCGGCCCGCAGGCGCATGGCCGGGGAGAGGTTCACGTTCAGGAAGATTCCGGGCTCGAAGGCGAAATCGACGTCGCCGACGGCCACGCCGACATCATCCTCGTCGCGCTCGCCCTGAAAGGCGATCATCGGGCCGAACTCCACCGGGCCGCCCCGGCCGATCAGGCTGAAGCCAAAGCCGTCATCGGGTGCGGTGCCGCGGATCGGATCGCCCTCGCGCCGCGCCCCGCCGGTGAACAAGGGCCCGAGCTTCAGCTCGCCGGCGCCGGGATATTCCGGCGTGAACTGCACGCCCGCGCCGAAGCTGATGACTAGCGGCCGCTCGTCCGGCTCATTGTCCTGCGCGAGCGCAGGCGTGGCGGCGAGGGCGGCGAAAGCGGCGAAGCCGGAGCAGAAGAATCGGAGCATGGATGGCCTTTCGAGCGGAGGGCACGAAGCTTGCCGGAAAAAAGGGGCAGGGGCCGGGAAGTTCCGGCGCCTAAACGATTTTCTCGGGCGGTGGCCGTTTCGCCTCACGCGAATTCCAGGATCACCGCATCCACCGCCAGACTGTCACCGGGCTTGGCCGCGACCTTGGCGACCGTCCCGCTCTTCTCGGCGCGCAGGATGTTCTCCATCTTCATCGCCTCGACCACCGCCAGCGGCTGGCCGGCTTCGACCGCATCGCCCTCGGCGACGTGCAAGGTGGTCAGCAGCCCCGGCATCGGCGCGATCAGATATTTCGAGAGATCCGGCGGCACCTTTTCGATCATGTGCCGGGTCAGTTCGGCGACATGGGCGGGATAGACCTGCACGAGGTGGCTCGCGCCGCGCGTGGTCAATTTCCACGCCCCGGGCTTGCGCTCGATCCGCACGATCCGGTCATTGCCGTCGATGCTGCCGCGGAAGCGCAATTGCCCCGGCCGCCAGCGCCCGACCAGTTCCACCGGCGCGGCCTCGTCATCGACATAAGCCAGCAGCCCGGCCTCGAACCGCGCCAGGCGGACGCGATGCTCGGCGCCGCCCAGCCGCACGACGTGCAGCCCCTCCGGCTCGACAATGTCGCCCAATTGATCGCTGACCGCGCTCGCCAGACAGGCGCTTTCATAGGCCGCCATCGCCGCGACCAGAGCGAGGTCGCGGTTGAGCTCCGCGTCCGCCGGCGCGCCGGCAAAGCCTTCCGGATATTCCTCGGCGATGAAGCCGGTGGTGATGTTGCCGGAACGGAAGCGCGGATGCTGCATCAGCGCCGACAGGAAATCGACATTGTGGCCGATGCCGTCGATCGCGAACTCGTCCAGCGCCGCGACCTGCGCGTCGATCGCCTGTTCGCGGGTCGGCGCCCAGGTGATCAATTTGGCGATCATCGGGTCGTAGAACATGCTGACCTCGCCGCCCTCGACCACGCCATCATCGACACGGGTCGCGCCCTCGGCGTCGCGCTTCACGGTCGGCGGGCGGTAACGGACCAGCCGCCCCGTGCTCGGCAGGAAGCCGCGATACGGGTCCTCCGCATAGACGCGATTCTCGATCGACCAGCCGTTCAGCGTCACCTCGTCCTGGGTCAGCGCCAATTTCTCGCCCGCCGCGACCCGGATCATCTGCTCGACCAGGTCCAGCCCGGTAATCTCCTCGGTCACCGGATGCTCGACCTGCAGCCGCGTGTTCATTTCGAGGAAGTAGAAGCTCTCGCCGGTCGCGTCCGCGCCGCTGACGATCAGCTCGACCGTGCCGGCCGAATAATAGCCCACCGCCCGCGCCAGCGCGACCGCCTGCTCGCCCATCGCCTTGCGCATCTGCGGCGTGACGAACGGGGAGGGGGCCTCCTCCACCACCTTCTGGTGACGGCGCTGCACGCTGCATTCGCGCTCGCCGAGGTAGAGGATGTTGCCATGCTGGTCGCCCAGCACCTGGATCTCGATATGGCGCGGGCTTTCGATGAATTTTTCGATGAACACCCGGTCGTCGCCGAAGCTGTTCAGCCCCTCGCGCTTCGTCGCCTCGAAGCCTTCGCGCACATCCTGCTCGCTCCAGGCCAGCCGCATCCCCTTGCCGCCGCCGCCGGCACTGGCCTTCATCATCACCGGATAGCCGATGTCGGACGCGATCCGCACCGCCTCGTCAGTATCCGCAATCTCGCCGAGATAGCCGGGGACGACGTTCACGCCCGCCGCCTGCGCGAGCTTCTTGGATTCGATCTTGTCGCCCATCGCCGCGATCGCCTTGGGCGGCGGCCCGATGAAGGCGATGCCGGCGTCCGCGCAGGCCTTGGCGAAGCTCTCGCGCTCGGACAGGAAGCCGTAACCCGGATGGATCGCCTCCGCTCCGGTCTGCTGCGCCGCGAGCAGGATCAGCTCAGCCTTCAGATAGCTCTCCGCCGCCGGCGCCGGCCCAAGCCGCACCGCCTCGTCCGCCATCAGCACATGCGGTGCGCGCGCATCCGCATCCGAATAGACCGCGACCGTCGCGATCCCCATCTTCTTCGCCGAGCGGATCACCCGGCACGCAATCTCGCCGCGATTGGCGATCAGGATTTTGGAAAACATTGGGTCCCTTACCGCACCATCATCATCAGTTCGACCGTGCGTTGCTCGGTCATCGTCTTCAGGCAATCGCCGACCAGATAAGGCTCGAGCGAACCGCCGAGCGCTTCCACCCCGGCCAGAGCGCATTGCGCCTCGCGGAAGGCGAGCCAGGTGCGCTGGGCGTCGCGCAGCCGCCGCGCTGCCTCGCCATTCTCGCCGCCATGATCGGCCGCGAACGCGCGCATCACCTGCGCGGCGGCCCGGTTCATCTCGGCATCCGCAGCCCGCGCGGCTTCGGCGGCGCAGCGGTTCATCTCCTGCTGCTGCATGGCGTTGCTGCAGTCGAGCGGCTGGGCGAGGAGCGCCGCGATCGCGATCAACATGCTCTTTTCCCCTCCCTCAGCCCGGACCTGGTCCGGACCGGGGCGTCATTCGCCCCATCCCTAGAGAGGAAGCTTCGTCCCGGATCAAGCCCGCGGTGACGGCGTAGCGCTCACTCCGGCGGCCGCGGATAATAAGCGGTCAGCGCTTCCCACGCCGTCGGGTGATAGATGGTCGCGTGCGCCAGGTTCGGCCGCGGCTCGTAGCGCAACGTCACCCGGTCCGCCGGCGCCGCCCGAAGTGCCGCGAGCAGCCGGTCGGTGTGCGTCGACGCCGCCAGCGTCTCACTGCCCACGCTCAGCCACAGCCGCCTTTGCCCCGCCGGCATCCGCGCCAGCAGGCCCGCCGCCTCGTGCGTCAGCCGGCCATCGTCCCACCAGGTGCTGGGGTCCATCGCGATATAGGTGTCGAACGTGGTCGGCGCCTTCAGGAAGGTCTCGACGATGAACAGGCCGGCCAGCGATTCCCCCAGCAGGGCGTCCTCGCCGGAGCTGCGATAACGCGCCTCGACGAACGGCTTCACCTCCTCGACCAGGAAGCGCCGGAACAAGGCCGATTCCCCGGCGGTGGGATAGAGCGTGCGCAGGGCCGGCATGCTCTCGACCGGGAAGGCCAGCTCGCGCCGCCGGTCGATCGTCTCGACTCCGACGACGATCATCTCCTGCGTCTGCCAGGCGATCGCGCCCAGTTGCGCCAGCCCGCTAATGTGGTGGAAATCCTGCGCCAGCCCGCCGTCGATCAGATAGATCACCGGATAGCGCCGATCGCCCTCGCGATAGGAAGGCGGCGTCCAGACATTGATCACCCGCTCGGCGCCCAGCGCCTGCGACTGCAAGCGCCACGTCTCGCCGATCACGATCGGCTGCGGGGCGGATGGCGGTACCGGGTCGGAATGCGGCGGCTGCGGCTGGGCCGCGGCCAGCAGCGCGACGAGAACCCATCCGAACATCAATTCACCCCCATCGCGGTCAGGCCCAATTTCGCCAGCATCGCCCCATCGCGATCATCCCCCGCATTGGGCGCGGTCAGCAATTTGTCGCCGGTGAAGATCGAATTGGCCCCTGCCATGAAGCAGAGCGCCTGCGTGCTCTCGGACATGGACTCGCGTCCCGCCGACAGCCGCACCATCGACTTCGGCATGGTGATCCGCGCCGCCGCGACCGTCCGCACGAACTCGATATCGTCGATTTTGGCGAGCGGCGTGTCGGCCAGCATGTTGCCCAGCACCGTGCCCTTCACCGGCACGAGCGCGTTGATCGGCACGCTCTCCGGCGGCTCAGGCATCGACGCGAGCGCATGGATGAAGCCCACCCTTGTCTCGCGGGTCTCGCCCATGCCGACGATCCCGCCCGAACAGACATTGATCCCCGCCGCCCGCACCGTGTCGAGCGTGTCGAGCCGGTCCTCGAACGATCGCGTCGAGATGACGCTGCCGTAATTTTCCGGCGCCGTGTCGATATTATGATTGTAATAATCGAGGCCGGCGTCGGCGAGCGCCTCGGCCTGGCTCGGAGTCAGCATGCCCAAGGTCATGCAGGTCTCCAGCCCCATTTCGCGCACGCCCTTCACCATCTGGACCAGGGCCGGAATGTCCTTGTCCTTGGGGTTGCGCCACGCTGCGCCCATGCAGAAGCGGGTCGAGCCATGGTCCTTGGCCTGCGCCGCCGATTGCAGCACCGCCTGCACGTCCATCAGCTTGGTCGCCTTGATCCCGCTGTCGGCCTTCACCGACTGCGAGCAATAGCCGCAATCCTCCGGGCAGCCGCCGGTCTTGATGCTGAGCAGGGTGGAAAGCTGCACCTGATTGGCCGGGTGATGCGCGCGGTGGACGGCCTGCGCGTCGAACAGGAGGTCGAGCAGAGGGCGATCGAACAGCGCGGCGATCGCGTGCCGCGACCACTGACCCCCCTCACCGTCATGCTGAACTTGTTTCAGCATCCATTCCTCCCCTGGCAATCCCGCCGCGGGTTCGCCGATGGACCCTGAAACAAGTTCAGGGTGACGTTCTGTCGGGGCTGTCACTGCGCTGCTTCCTCCTCACCCTGCGGCGGCATATTGTGCCCCAGCAGCCGCAGCACTTCCTCCGCCGCGTTCACCAGGTTCGTGCCCGGCCCGAAGATCGCCTGCACCCCGGCGTCGCGGAGGAATTGATAATCCTGCGCGGGGATCACGCCGCCGGCGATCACCTTGATGTCGCCGCGCCCGGCGTCGCGCAAATGGCCGATCAGTTCGGGGATCAGGGTCTTGTGCCCGGCCGCGAGGCTGGAGGCGCCGACCACGTCGACGTCTTGGCTCAACGCCAGTTCGGCCGCTTCCTTGGGCGTCTGGAACAAAGGCCCGGCGACGATCTCGAAGCCCAGATCGCCGAATGCCGACGACACGAGGTTCGCGCCGCGATCATGGCCGTCCTGGCCCATCTTCGCGACCAGCATCTTCGGCTTGCGGCCCTTGCGCGCGGCGATGCTCTCGACGCCGTCGATCAGCCCGTCCCAGCGCACATCGCCATCATAAGCGCCGCCGTAAATGCCCTGCACCGGCGTCGGGAAGGTGCCGAAGCGGCCGAACACATCCTCCATCGCCTTGCTGATCTCGCCGAGCGTCGCGCGCTGGCGGGCACATTCCACCGCCAGTTCCAGCAGATTGCCGTCGCCCTTCGCGCCCTCGCGCAGTGCATCCAGCGCCGCCTGACAGGCCGCCTCGTCGCGCTGTGCCTTCACCTTCTCGATGCGGCGGATCTGCGCTTCGCGGACGGCGTGATTGTCGACGTCGAGGATGTCGATCGGGTCCTCGCCATCCTTGCGGTACTTGTTGACGCCGACGATCACCTGCTCAGCCCGGTCGATGCGGGCGGCGCTGGCGGCGGCGGCTTCCTCGATCATCGCCTTGGGCCAGCCGGCGGCGACCGCCTTGGCCATGCCACCCTCGCTCTCGATCCGCTCGATCAGTTCCCAGGCCTTGTCGACCAGCTCCTTGGTCAGGCTCTCGACGTAATAGGAGCCGCCCAGCGGATCGACGACCTTGGTCATCCCGGTTTCTTCCTGGATGACGATCTGGGTGTTGCGGGCGATGCGCGCGGAGAAATCGGTCGGCAGCGCGATCGCCTCGTCCAGCGCATTGGTGTGCAGGCTCTGAGTCCCGCCCAGCATCGCCGCCATCGCCTCGATCGTGGTGCGCATCACATTGTTATACGGGTCCTGCTCGGTCAGGCTGACGCCCGACGTCTGGCAGTGGGTGCGAAGCATCTTCGAGCGCTCGTCCTTCGCGCCCAATTTCGTCATCACCCGGTGCCACAGCACCCGCGCGGCGCGCAGCTTGGCGATCTCCATGAAGAAGTTCATGCCGATCGCGAAAAAGAAGCTCAGCCGCCCGGCGAACTTGTCGATGTCGAGGCCGCTCGCGACGCCATATTTCACATATTCCATGCCGTCGGCGATGGTGAAGGCGAGCTCCTGGAGCTGCGTCGCCCCAGCCTCCTGCATGTGATAGCCGCTGATCGAGATGGAGTTGAACTTCGGCATCTCGCGGCTGGTGTAGCCGAAAATGTCCGAGATGATCCGCATGCTCGGCTCGGGCGGGTAGATGTAGGTGTTGCGGACCATGAACTCCTTCAGAATGTCGTTCTGAATGGTCCCGTCCAGCTCGGCGCGGGGCACGCCCTGCTCCTCGCCGGCGACGATGAAGAAAGCGAGGATCGGGATCACCGCGCCGTTCATCGTCATCGACACCGACATCTTGTCGAGCGGAATGCCGTCGAACAGGATCTTCATGTCGTCGATCGTGTCGATCGCGACGCCCGCTTTGCCGACGTCGCCGGTGACTCGCGGATGGTCTGAGTCATAGCCGCGGTGGGTGGCCAGATCGAAGGCGACGGAGAGCCCCTTCTGCCCCGCGGCAAGGTTGCGCTTGTAGAAGGCGTTGGAGGCTTCGGCGGTGGAGAAGCCCGCATATTGGCGGATCGTCCAGGGCCGGCCGGCATACATGCTGGCCCGAACGCCGCGGGTGAACGGCGCGAAGCCGGGCAGGCCGGGGTCCCAATCGGCCGTGTCGGCTTCGGTATAGAGCGGCTTGACCGCGATGCCTTCGGGCGTGTCCCAGATCAGGTCCTTGCCCTTCACCTCCTTGGCTGCGAGCGCATCCCATTGCGCCAGGCTGGCGTTTGCGGGCGGCGCGGGCAGGTCGCGCGGCGCCGGTGCCGTCCCGCTGTCTTCGCCATTGTTCAGTTCGATCCTGGCATTCTCGTCGGACATCAAAAAACCCGTCTTCGCTGAGGTTGGCGGGACGTAGTCGGCCGCGGGCCAACCCCTGTCCTGCTTGACCGCGCGTTTCAAGAGAAAGGACAGGGCTGGGGCAGAGAGGGAAGGGCCGGGCGCCGCTCAACTCACCGCCGAAACATCCCCAGAAAAAGCGACGAACCGAGTCTTTCACTGGCATTAACGGCTTGCGTCGGACTCATGGTCTGGCACAAGATGCTGTGGTTGAACGGCACGGGGGCCGCAATACATAGTAATAGGCGCGAGCGCGCGCATACGGCCCATGTGGATAACGGGGACGGATGCCAGGAAAGTCGCGCCAGCCCCCTGACGTTCGCCTAAGGTCGGCCGAATCGGCTGGAACGAATATGGAACGGGGATTAAGGTGATGGACCTTTCAGGCAGCAGTGAGTCGGGAACGGCCGAAGCAATGAGCGCATTGGTAGAAGAGACGAAATCCGCCCTCCAGAAGGCTCAGAAAGCAGGCGAGGCCACGGCCGAAGCGCCGGCCAAGGCCGATTCCAAGGCAGCCGATTCGGCCGAGCTTGATTCGAAGAGCGTCGCGCCGATCATCTATCCGGTCGAGGTCGATCATGGTCGCGACGCCTTGCTGACCGATTTCGGCAAGGACACGCTGCAGGACCGCTATCTGCTCCCGGGCGAATCCTATCAGGACCTCTTCGTCCGCGTCGCCAGCGCTTATGCCGATGACGCCGCCCACGCCCAGCGGCTCTATGATTATATCTCGAAGCTGTGGTTCATGCCGGCCACGCCCGTGCTGTCGAACGGCGGCACCGGCCGCGGCCTGCCGATCAGCTGCTATCTGAATTCGGTCGACGACAGCCTGCAGGCGATCACCGAAATCTGGAACGAGAATGTCTGGCTCGCCTCGCGCGGCGGCGGCATCGGCACTTATTGGGGCAATGTCCGCGGCATCGGCGAACCGGTCGGCCTCAATGGCAAGACCAGCGGCATCATCCCCTTCGTCCGGGTGATGGATTCGCTCACGCTCGCGATCTCGCAGGGCTCGCTGCGCCGTGGTTCGGCCGCCGTCTATCTCGACATCTCCCACCCGGAGATCGAGGAGTTCCTGGAAATCCGGAAGCCTTCGGGCGACTTCAACCGCAAGGCGTTGAACCTGCACCACGGCGTGCTCGTCACCGATGCCTTCATGGAAGCGGTGCGCGACGGCACGGAATGGATCCTGCGCAGCCCCAAGGATGATAGCGAGCGCGGCAAGGTCGATGCCCGTGCGCTCTTCCAGAAGCTGGTCGAGACCCGCCTCGCGACCGGCGAGCCCTACATCATCTTCGCCGACCAGGTGAACCGGTCGATGCCCAAGCATCACCGCGATCTGGGCCTGAAGGTCTCGACCTCGAACCTGTGCTCGGAAATCACCCTGCCGACCGGCAAGGACCATCTCGGCAACGATCGCACCGCGGTCTGCTGCCTGTCGTCGCTGAACCTGGAAACCTGGGACCAGTGGAAGGACGAGAAGGGCTTCATCGAGGACGTCATGCGCTTCCTCGACAATGTGCTGTCCGATTATATCGAGCGTGCGCCCGACGAGATGGCCCGCGCCAAATATAGCGCCGAGCGCGAGCGCTCCGTCGGCCTCGGCGTGATGGGCTTCCACTCCTTCCTGCAGGCCCGCGGCCTGCCGTTCGAAGGGGCGATGGCCAAGAGCTGGAACCTGCGGATGTTCAAGCACATCAGCGCGCAGGTGAACGAGGCGTCGATGATGCTCGCGCAGGAGCGCGGGCCGTGCCCGGACGCCGCCGACATGGGCGTGATGGAGCGCTTCAGCTGCAAGATGGCGATCGCGCCGACCGCGTCGATCAGCATCATCTGCGGCGGCACGTCCGCCTGCATCGAGCCGATCCCGGCCAACATTTACACCCACAAGACGCTCAGCGGCTCGTGGTCGATCCGCAATCCGTATCTGGAGAAATTGCTGATCGACAAGTCGAAGAATTCGGATGCGGTGTGGAACACCATCCTCGAGCGCGGCGGCTCGGTCCAGCATCTGGACTTCCTCTCGGCCGAGGAGAAAGCGACCTTCAAGACCAGCTTCGAGATCGACCAGCGCTGGCTGATCGAGCTCGCCGCCGATCGCACGCCCTATATCGATCAGGCCCAGTCGCTGAACCTGTTCATTCCGGCCGACGTCGACAAATGGGATCTGCTGATGCTGCACTTCCGCGCCTGGGAGCTCGGCATCAAGTCGCTTTATTACCTCCGCTCCAAGTCCGTGCAGCGCGCCGGCTTCGCGGGCGGGGTGGAGGCCGACAACACGCCGGACCTGCGCGAGATCGAGCTGCAGTCCACCGATTACGACGAATGCTTGGCGTGCCAATGACGCGCGCCAATTCCGCCGGCGGGCGTTGAGGGCGGCTTCATGGGCATCATGGGCTACACCTTCCTCGGCCTCGGCATCACCTTCTTCGGCCTGTCCTTCGTCTTCTTCGGGCAGGCCGGAAAGGCGACGGACGGCAAGACGGAGCGCACGTCGCGGCTTGCCGGGGCTTTGCTCAGCGTCGCCGGGGTCGCCTTCATCATCGCGGGCACGCTACATTTCGTTACGGGAACCGGAACATGACCCTGACCCTCGTCATCGCGATCCTGTTCACGATCGCCGCAATCGGCTCGACCTTCAGCCGCAAGAGCCGCACCTGGTGGGCATTGAGCCTGCTGCTCGCGATCGCCGCGATCATCAACTGGCTGCGCTATTTCGAGGTGATGTGATGCCGCGCAGCGCGCCTCGCCCGGAGCAACGGCCATGAGCACGGCGGTCTACGTCCTGCCGGCGGCCGCGGTCTTCCTGGTGGCGTCCCTGCTGTTCACCCGCGCGAAGAAGGCGCCGGACAGCGCCCGCCTGCTCGTCCCGATTGCCAGCATCCTGTTTGTCGTCGGCCTCGTCCTCCTCGGACTGGGCTTCTACCGCCTCTTCACCGGGGCCTGACCGCCACCTTTTTACCCGGAGCCTCTCCCATGCCCCTCCTCGAAGCCCGCAAGCAGTATAAGCCGTTCGAATATCCCTGGGCGTTCGATTTCTGGAAGCGCCAGCAGCAGATCCACTGGATGCCGGAGGAGGTGCCGCTCGGCGAGGATTGCCGCGATTGGGCGCAGAAGCTCACCGATCACGAGCGCAATCTGCTCACCCAGATCTTCCGCTTCTTCACCCAGGCGGACGTCGAGGTGCAGGATTGCTACCACGAGAAATACGGCCGCATCTTCAAACCGACCGAGATCAAGATGATGCTCGCCGCCTTCTCCAACATGGAGACGGTGCACATCGCCGCCTACAGCCACCTGCTCGACACGATCGGCATGCCCGAGAGCGAATATGGCATGTTCCTTCAATATAAGGAGATGAAGGACAAGCACGATTACCTCGCGACCTTCGGCGTCGATACGGACGAGGATATCGCCAAGACGCTCGCCATGTTCGGCGGCTTCACCGAGGGGCTGCAGCTCTTCGCCAGCTTCGCGATGCTGATGAACTTCCCGCGCTTCAACAAGATGAAGGGCATGGGCCAGATCGTCTCCTGGTCGGTCCGCGACGAAAGCCTGCATTGCGAAGGCATCACCAAGCTGTTCCACGCCTTCGTGAAGGAGCGCGACTGCTTCACCCCGGCGGTCCGCAAGGAGATACGCGACGTCTGCCACCACACGGTCGATCTGGAGGACGCCTTCATCGATCTGGCGTTCGAACAGGGCCCGGTCCCCGGCATGACCCCGGCCGAGATCAAGAAATATATCCGCTACATCGCCGACTGGCGGCTGGGCCAGCTCGGCCTGAAGAAGATGTATATGGTGGACGAGCATCCTTTGCCCTGGCTCGCGCCTTTGCTGAACGGCGTCGAGCACGCCAATTTCTTCGAACAGCGCGCGACGGAATATTCCAAGGCCGCGACCCGCGGGAACTGGAACGAAGTCTGGGAAAGCTTCGACAAGCGCCAGGACGCGAAGGCGGCGAACGATGGCGACGCGGCTGGCGAGGCCGCGGCGAAGGAGGACGATATGTTCGCGCGGGCTGGGATGGCGGCGGAGTAGTTAAGTCAGAAGTTTTTGAAGAATAGTGAAGCGATAAGGGCGTCTTATCGCTCGGCTGTGGGCGCCTTAGATCACCGAGAGATGGCCGCACGATTTTGTATAATTCGACTTTTAGACAATTGGAGCAGCTTTTCACGTGATCTTATCATTACATCGTCTCTGGGAGGCTGTATGACGTCTTCTGGAAATGCGTTGGTAAGAAGTGCATACCAAAACGCTGCGCACGCAACGAGTGTTGCGCGGACGAACGCTAAGGGAAAGCTCGGTAACGAACCGAGATGGCATGATGCCAATGAAGCTCTCCGAGCCGCCCAGAAGCTACTGACCTCGGCAGATCCCCAATGACACGCACCCACCAATGCCTTACGCTCCCGAAACGGTGCCACCGCAACGCACCGCAACAGGAGACCGAACATGGCTTTGACGCTCCCCACGATCCTCCTCCTCGTCGCCCTGGTCTGCTTCATCATCGCCGCGATCGGCTCCACGATCGGCCGCATCAACTTTACCGCCGCCGGCCTGGCCTTCTGCGTCGCCTCGGTCCTCGCGAGCAGCAACGCCTTCGGGTGATGCCGGGATAGCGGTCGTAACTATGGTGATGGCGCAACGATTGCGCTTCAAGCCTGCGGGTCGTCCTTCCGCGCGCCATGGCGGATGCGCAGGATGATCACCCGCTCGGCCTCCACGCGATAGCGCAGGATATAGGGCCAGACCGTCGTCATTTCGCGCAGGCCGCCGCCGGCATCACGGCCGCGCTCGGAAAACGCGGCCAAACTGTCCGCCACCTCGATCAGCCGCGTTGCCAGCCGTTCCGCCGCCGCCGGGTCGAACACGGCGATATAGGCTTCGATCGCCTCCAGATTGGCGACCGCGTCGTCGGTCCAGACGATCCTGCGCAATCAATCGCCAGCGCGCGGGCGGGGCAGGCGGCGGTCCGTGCCCCATGAGGACAGCCACTTCTTCACCGCCCCGTGGCTGACCAGCCGCCCCTCGCGCACATCGGCCTCCGCCCGCGCATCGGCCTCAGCCTCGCGCTCCGGGTCGGGCTCGTCGAACAGGGTCGGCCGCTCGGTCATGCCACCTTCTACCATGGATACCCAATCCGGCCAACGTGAGGTGGGTGCGAGCCAGACCGCGATACCGCCAGTCTGGACCATGTTCTTGTTCCCCACCGGCAATGGGCAGCTATTCTCCCATCAGGAGGAGCGATCATGGCTCAATATGTCGTGAACACGGTGTCGCAGGCGAACGGCGATCACGAGGTGCACGTTGAGGGCTGCACCTATTTTCCGGCTAGCGTGATAGAGCTTGGCGACCATAGCTTCTGCCATACCGCCGTCGCGCAGGCCAAGCTCTTCTACGCCACAGCCAATGGCTGCTACTATTGCAGCCCCGCCTGCCATACGAGCTAAGCCGCCGCGCCGGCAGGCGGGCTACATCTGCACCCGCAGCATCTTCTCCCGCGCCGTCTCGCCGCGTACCACATTCACCGCGCCTTTCGGCACGCTTAGCGTCTTCGCCACCAGGGCGGTCACCGCCTTGTTCGCCTTGCCCTTGTCCGGTGGCGCGGTGACCCAGACGCGGACCTGCCCGTCCGCCACCGCGATCCGCTCCGCCGCCGCCTTGGGCGTCGCGCGCACCGCCAGCATGCCGTCCGCCGACACCAACGCCCGCACCGCCGCCGCGATCGCTTCGTCCACCTGATCCCTCCGTGCGCCTGGCGCTCACCTGCCGTTCCGCCCGCGCGAAGTCGAGAGGGGGGCGACGCCGGACCTGCGGCTGATCTCGCCGTATCACCTCTAGCGTCATTTTCCATTTTCCTACAGCGTACCAGATGGGATAAATGCTCGGCTCCTTTTGCTTTGCGGGAGCCTTTGAAATGCCTTTCCCATTCCCCCTCCAGCCGTCTGACGATTCCGTTCCGCCCCGGCGCCGCGAGCGGCACGATGCCTTCAACGAAGGGCGCAGGGCCGCCTTCCTCACCGCCCTGATCAAGACCGGCTGCCTGAAGGACGCCGCCCGCGCCGCCGGCGTCTCGGCCAAGACGGTCTACAATCATCAGGACAGCGACCCGGCCTTCGCCGAGGACGTGCGCACCGCGCTGGCGATGAGCGCCACGCCGGTCGAGATGATCGCCTGGCGCCGCGCCGTCCACGGCGTCGAGCAGGAATTCGCCTGCGGCGGCCAGGTCCATGTCCGCCGGCGCTATTCCGATCATCTCCTGCGCCTGCTGCTGCAGGGCTCGAACCCCAGGAAGTTCGGCCCCAATCCCGGCTTCCGCCGCAAGCGCGTGCTGCGCCACGAGCGCAAGGAAATCGAGCGCAACCTGCGCGCCGAGATCGCGGCGGAATATCGCGCCCGCGAGCCGGACATCGAGGACGTGCGGGCCGAGATCCTGCGCAAGGTCTCGGCGATCCAGCGCCATTCCACCGCGACCAAGCTCGCCACAGGCTGGTCGCAGGCCCCGAACGGCTACCTCCTCCCGCCCGGCTACGGCCGGCTGCCCGGCCTCAATCCCGAAGCGGCGCGCTGGGACGCGGCGATGTGCGAACAGGACGAGCAGGAAGAGGAAGCCTGGAACGAGGATGTCGTCGTTCCCTACCGCTACGACCGGGAAGAGACCCCCCGCGATTCCGTGTGAAGTTTGTGAAGTTTGTCAGAGCCGCCAAGCGTAGCGGAGCAATCGCGCAGCGATCGCGAGGCAGCGCGCAGAGACGGCGAAGGCCGGCCGACGGGTCGGCTCTGCCGAGCCCGATCGACGTCACGCGATTCACTCGCGTGACCGCCCCCAGACCCTCACACCCGCAAGATCTTCTCCATCTTCTTCCCCTTCGCCAGCTCGTCGATGAGCTTGTCGAGATAGCGCATCTCGCGCTGCAGCGGCTCCTCGATCTCCTCGACCCGGTAGCCGCAAATCAGGCCGGTGATCTGCGTGCGCGCCGGATTGGGCTTCGGCGCCTGCTCGAAGAAGGTCCGGCAATCGGTCCCGTCGGCCAGCGCCGCGTCGAACGAGGCGCGGTCATGCCCGGTCAGCCACAGGATGATCTCGTCCACCTCGGCCTTGGTCCGCCCCTTCTTCTCCGCCTTGGCGAGATAGGCGGGATAGAGGTTCGCGAAGGGCATCTTGTAGATCCGCTCCCAGGACATCGCTTCGTCTCCGCTTCCGCTCCGCCCGCCTGCCTCTTAGGTCCCGGCCGCGCGCGGGCCAAGCATTCAGCGCCGCGCGGGAAACGCGCCCAAGGCGCGCAGCAGCAAAGTCCCGCCGATCACCCCCAAAGCGAAGGCGAAGAAGAAGCCGAGCAGCGCCCCGGTCAGCCAGCCCGATCCCTCCTCCTCGTCGCTCAGCAGCACATGCGGCTCGGCGATGGTCACGCCCCGTGCGGCCAGCCCGCGCCGGGCCACTTCCGGGAGCCCGCCCTCGACCACGCGGCCGGTGATCTGCATCCTCTCGCCCAGCCGGCCTTCGGTGCCGCCGCTCGTCCGGCCCTCGTAGAACAAGGCGACGGGCACGTCGTCGGGGATCGGCGGGACCCGCTGCAGCGGGTCGCGCGGGCGCGACCGTTCGGGGTGGAAGCCCTGCCAGACTGTGACCTCGTCCGACGTGCGGCGATTATGCTCGGTGATCGTGTAGCGCGCGGCGGTGACCGGTTCGCCGGTCATACTGAGCCGGCCCGGCGGTGCCCGGCCCGCGACCAGCTCCGCCGCGTCGATCTCCACCGGCGCCTCGCGGCCCGGCACCTGCGCCGCCATGACGCCGCAGCCGATCCCGGCGGCCATCGACACGCCGGCCAGCGCCAGCGTCCCGATGGCCCAGCGCAGGACATAGCGTTTCTCCGCTTCCGCCGAGCGCGCCGCCTCCTGCTCGACCGCGGCGAAATGGCCGAACAGCAGCCAGATGCTCGGCAGGCCCAGCAGGATGATCGGCAGCACGAACGTGAACGTGCCCGAATAGGAATCGCCGCGCTCGAGCTGCCAGCGCATCAGCCAGCCATAGAGGCCGCGCTCGGTCGCCGCGCCCCAGCAGACATAGGCCACGACCAGCGCCGCCCATGCCCAGGCCGCCGCCAGCGCCTTGCCGCCCAGCCTCCTGCCGCTCCCCTTCGCCATGCCGCCGCCCCCGCTCCGGTACGCATCCGTAACGGATCATGCGTCCTCCCCGCCAGGCGTCAAGCCACGCTGTGCGCCGCGCATTCCGTCTTGTTCTGCGCTATTTCCGTCGCGCGCCGGCTGCGGCCCGCGCCGCCGCCATTAGTGTTCGCGCCGTCATCAAGGAGGGAGAGTGACATGAAGGTTCAATTCAGACTGACTGCCATTGCCGCCACGACGATCCTGCTCGCCGGTTGCGGCGGCGGCGCGACCAACACGACCGCCAATGCCGGCACTGCCGCGCCCGCCAACAGCACGGTCGTCGCCCAGGGCGGCGGCGCGACCGTCACCAAGGACGATGCCGGCACCACCACCATCACCACCAATCAGGGCAGCGCGCAGGTTACCATGGGCGCGCCGACGGGCGATCTGCCGGGCGGGCTGCCGGCCTATCCGAATGCGCAGGCCGGCGGCGGCATCAATGTGCAGGGCCAGGGCGCCGGCGGCTCGGGCCGGGTCGTCTCGTTCACCACCACCGATACGCCGCAGCAGGTGATCGATTTCTATGCGAACGCCGCGGGCCAGGCCGGGCTGACGACCACCTCGCGCAGCGCGATGGGGCCGAACGCCACGCTGGCGCTGACCAAGGGCAATGAAGGCATCGCGGTCACCGCGACGCAGCTCGGCGGCTCCACCCAGGTGCAGATCGCCGCGGGCAGCCGCTAAGCCGGCTTACCCCGGACACGAAAAGGGCGCCGG
>JAFAEG010000063.1 GCA_023424095.1 Pseudomonadota bacterium
GCTCTTGCCGCGCCGGGATTGCTACCCTCAGTCCGGCATCGCGACGGTCAGAGCGCGGGCGAGTTCCGCCTGGCCGTAGGGCTTGCTGAGCCGGTGCACGGCCGCGCCGACATCGGCCGGGGTCTCGCCATAGCCGGTGGCGAGGATGACGGGCAGATCGGCGCGCCGCCGGCGCAACGCCGCAATTAGAGCGCTGCCGGTCATGCCCGGCATGGCCTGGTCGGTGACCAGCAGGTCGATCTCATCATGCTCGTCGAAGGCGGCGAGCGCTTCCTCCCCCGATGCGGCCTCGAACACGCGGTGGCCCAGATCCTCGAGCATCGCGACCGTGTTCATCAGCACGAGCCCGTCGTCGTCGACCGCCAGGATCGTGCGCGGCGGCCCGGCCGATTCCGCCGCGGCTTCGGCCGGAACCATTTGGAGCAAGGTGGCGCCGGCGGCGGCGGGCAGCCAGATGTGGGCACGGGTGCCCTCGCCGGGGCTGCTGTCGAGCTGCAGCGCGCCACCCATCTGGCGCGTGAAGCCGTGCACCATCGATAGGCCGAGGCCAGTGCCCTTGCCGACGCCTTTGGTGGTGAAGAAGGGGTCTGCGGCGCGGCGCAACGTATCCGCGTCCATGCCGCTGCCATTGTCGGCGATGGTGAGGCGCAGATAGCGGCCGGGGGCGAGATCCTCGACCTCGCCTTCACGCGCGCGGACGTCGGTGGCCGAGATGGTCAGCCGGCCGCCATCGGGCATCGCGTCGCGCGCGTTCACGGCGAGGTTCAGGAGCGCCATTTCGAGCTGGTTGACGTCGGTCAGGGCAGGGGGGAGGCCAGCGGAGAAGCTGGTGTCGATGACATATTGCGGCCCCAGCGAGCGCTGCATCAGCTCGGTCATGCCGGCGACGAGCTTGGGCAGATTGACGGGTTCGGCGGTCAGTTCCTGGCGGCGGGCGAAGGCGAGCATGCGCTGGGTCAGCTTGGCGCCGCGGTCGGCCGCCTGCGTGGCGTTGTCGAGCAATTTCACGATCCTGGGATCGTCCGGCACGCGCTTTCTCAGCAGCTCCAGCCCGCTCATGATCGCCATCAGCAGATTGTTGAAATCGTGCGCAACGCCGCCGGTGAGCTGGCCGATCGCCTCCAGCTTCTGCGACTGGAACAGCGCCTCGCGGGCCAGCTCCAGCTCGCGCTGCGCCTCGTCCCGTTCGGTGACGTCGCGGGTGATCTTGGCATAGCCGATCAGCGCGCCGTCATCGTCCTTGATTGCGTCTATCACCACGCTCGCGCGGAAATGGGTGCCGTCCTTGCGAACGCGCAGGCCCTCGGAGGCGAAACGGCCCTCGCGTAGGGCGGTCTCGAGGGCCTGTTCGGGCAGCCCCCGGTCGCGATCCTCCTCGGGGTAAAAAGTGCGGAAATGCCGGCCGATCACTTCTTCAGGCGCGAAGCCCTTGATCCGCTCGGCGCCGGCATTCCAGCTCGAGACCAGACCGCTCGGATCGAGCATGTAGATGGCATAGTCGCTGACACCCTGGACGAGCAGGCGGAACTGGGTCTGGCTGCGGTCCAGCGCGGCGCTGCGTTCCTCGACGCGGACCTCAAGCGTCTCGTTCAGCTCGCGCAGGCGATCGGCGGTGTGGCGCAGCTCGGTTTCGGCCGCGACCCGCTCGATATGCGCCCAGCTGCGCTCGGTGACGGCGCGCAGGGTCGCGAGCTCGTCGGCGACCCAATCGTGCGGCCGGTCCTGATGGATGGCCATCAAGGCGGTCAGCCGGCCTTCCTTGACCAACGGCATGCAGATCGACGCGGCGATGCCGATCGCCTGGAAGGCGGCGGCGGCGCTGGTCGTCAGCTCGCGGCGATTGTCGCAGATGATCAGCGGCTGGCCGGCATGGAGCCGTTCGACGGCAAGGTCGCCTAAATCGGCAAGCCGGTAATGGCCGACAATCGAGGGCAGATCGCCACGCGTCCAGTCGCCGCGGATGGTGAAGCCCTCCTGGTCGGCATCCAGATCGGCATAAGCGCACATCGCGACGCCGAGTGTTTCGCCCACCATCCGGGTGGTGATGGCGAGCACTTCGTCGGCGCTGACGCTGGCGGCGGTGGCCTGGCCCAGCTCATCGAGGAAGCGCAGCCGCGCCTCGCTCTGGCGCAGATTGGCGGCGGCGGTGACCGCGTCGGTCGTCTCGATCACGATCGCGAGCACGCCCGCGGGCCGGCCGGCGTCGTCGAACACCGGGGAATAATCGAGGTCGAGCCAGACATCCTCGAACGTCCCGGTCCGGTTGAGGCTGAGGACGTGATTCTTGTAGGCAAGGGTGCCGCCGGCCAGCCCGACCTTCATGATATTGTCGTTGAAGTCCGCGACTTCGGGCCAGCCCTCGCGCACCTTGCTGCCAAGCAATTGCGGATGGCGGTCGCCGGCGAAGACGGCATAGCCGTCATTGTAGAGCATGATGCCGTCTTCGCCCCACAGCATCACCATCGGCACCGGCGAATTCAGGACGAAATTGGTGATCGCGCGCAGGCTGGCTGGCCAGCCGGAGATCGGGCCGAGCGGGGTGGACGACCAGTCGAACGACGCGATCCGCGCGCCCATCTCGCCGCTTGCGGTGAGGGCATTTTCGCCGACTCCCGAAGGTTCGAATGCTGCTGCTGAGCTCGCCACTTCAACCCCGCTTCCTGCGCTGGCTTGCATTACGAATGGCGGCGTTAGCCTGTTCCGCCGCAATGATGAATTGATGCCGATCAAAGGCGCTCAGCAAATGCTCATGCGGGCCTCATGGCTTTCACCGCAACGGCTGGCACGACCATCCCGCAACAAGCGGGAGACGAACGATGGCCGGGACAATGAATGCGCGCAACCGATGGGCCGGGGAGGGCGGCCGCCGGCTGGTGTGGGGCGCGGCGGCGGCATTGCTGCTGCTGCCCCTGGTGGCGATGCAATTCACCGCGGAGGTCAAATGGGGTCCGGAGGATTTCGTCATCATCGGCGTGATGCTGGCGATGGTCGGCGGCGCCTACGAGCTGGCGGTGCGGATGAATGGCAGCCGCGCCTATCGGGCGGCCGTGCTGATCGCGGCCGTGGGCTGTTTCCTGCTGGTCTGGGTGAATTTGGCGGTCGGCATCATCGGTGACGAGCACAATGCACTGAACCTCGTCTATCTCGGCGTCCTGGCAGTGCCGGTGGCCGGTGCCTTGCTGGCCTGGGGGCGAGCGCGGCGGATGGCCTGGGCCATGGCCGCGGCGGCGGTGGCGCAAGGCGCCGCCGGGCTGGTCGCGCTGCTCAACGGCTACGTGACCCTGCCGATCGAGGGTTTCTTCATCGCGCTGTGGCTGGCGTCCGCCAGCCTGTTCCGGGCGGCCGCCCGGTCAGGCGGCTAGGCAATTACGCCTTGCGCTCCGCCCCGGCCATGTCGAGCAGCAGCGCCCATTCTTCCGGCCGTACGGGGGCGACCGACAGGCGGGACTGGCGGATCAATTCCATGTCCTTCAGCTTCGGCTCGGCCTTCACTTCGGCCAGGGTCACGGGCCGGGCCAGTTTCTCGACCGGCTTCACCGCGACGGAGACCCAGCGTTCGCCGGGCTGCGCCTTCGGGTCGGGCTGCGCCGCGCGGACGATCTCCATGATGCCGACGACCGCCTTGTCGCTCACGCTGTGATAGAGGAAGGCGCGGTCGCCGACCTGCATCGCCTTCAGGTGGAGGGTCGCGGCGTTGTTGCGCACGCCGTCCCATTCGGTGCCATCGTCGCGCACCAGATCGTCCCAGCTATATGCCTCGGGTTCGGATTTCATCAGCCAATATGCCATGGCCAGGGCCTATAAGGCTGCCCGAAGGTCTCGCACAATCGCATCCGTGGCGCTAAGCTCGCCGGATGATCGTTCGCTTCCTGCCGCTCGTCCCGCTTCTGATCCTCAGCGCCTGCAACGACCAGCCGATCGTCAATGGCTATGGGTCGACCACGCCACAGATCGATCGTCCAGCCGAGGATAAATCGGTGCTGGGCGAAACCGATACGCCGGTGCGGATCGGCGAGCTTGGCCCCAGCTTCGCCGCCTGCAACGCGCAGGGGCAAGTGAATGAGCGCGCCGCCGACGGTGCGATCGAGGTGCGCGCCTCGCCGTTCGAGCAGGCGCATGCGACCGGCAACCTCAATCCCGGCACGACCTTCTTCATCTGCACGCGCTCGCTCGACCAGCGCTGGATGGGCGTCGTTTACAGCGACACCGGCCGCGCCGAACGGAGCTGCGGCGTGTCCGCGCCGGTTGCCTCGCGCCGCGATTATGAAGGCCCCTGCAAATGGGGCTGGGTGCCGAGCGCGCAGGTCCGGATGACCTCGGGGGTCGAAATCCCCGCCGCTCAGCCGAGCCAGAATATCGGCCAACCGAAATAGGTTCCTCGGTTCGTCGCAACGATCGGTTCAACTCATCGAAAGCATGCGTACGATAGGTTGATGCCTGGCGCCTGGCGCGGCAAACCCCCTCACACAGTTCAAGCGGAGGTGGGCAAAGCCCGGTTCCAAAGGGGGTTTTCAGATTTCGAAGCCTGGCTCCGGAGCGCTGAGCGCCCCGCCGAACCGGTTTCGCATCCAGGAGCGATTTCCCAAGATGAGCATCCTTTTCGGCCTGGCCGCGCTCGCCGCCTCGATCACCGATCCCGCTGCCGCTACGACCGTCGCCGCTGCGGGACCAGCCGGGGGCGTCACCGCCGCCGCCTCGATCCCCGTCCGCACCTTTGCCCAGAATGATCCGTCGGCGCAGCTTGAGCGCGCGATCGAGCGGCACGCCCAGTACGAAACCGACGATGCCGAGCAGGATTGCCTGGCCAACACCGTCTATTTCGAATCCGGCCTGGAGCCGCTTGAGGGCCAGGTCGCGGTCGCCGAAGTGGTGCTGAACCGCATGCGTTCGGGCCGTTATCCGACCACGATCTGCGGCGTCGTGCTGCAGCCGGCGCAATTCTCCTACGTCCGCGGCGGCCGCATTCCGCGCGTCGACCGCACCTCCGAAATGTGGCGCCGCGCCGTTGGCGTCGCCCGCATGGTGCAGGCCGGCACCGCTGCCCGCCTGCTGCCCGAAGACACGCTCTGGTATCACGCCGATTATGTGTCGCCGGCCTGGGGCCCGCGCCTCAACCGCACCACCAAGATCGGCCTGCACATCTTTTATCGCTGATTGCGTCGCGCTGGTCGCGCCGAACTGGCGGCCGCTTTCGCCGCTTTCCATCCCATCCCCTTGAGACAGGCGGTCTGCTAGGCTCGCCGGCTCTGGTGGGAGGGCAGTCATGCGTGGCGTGAATCTGACGCTGGCCTGTTTGGCGCTGGGCGCCCCGGCGGCCGTCCTGGCCCAGACCCCGCAACCGGCCGATGCGCGCCCGCAAGCCCCTGCCTCCCCCGATCAGCCGGATGCGGCTGCGCTCAACCGCCAGGTCGACACCCTGCTCAACGGCAACCGGCTGGCCGAGGCCGAGCCGCTGGCGCGCGCCGCGCTGATCGCGGCTGAGCGCGAGCATGGCGCGGAGCATCGCGAGACGCTGCGCGCGGTGAACAATCTGGCGATGATCGAATTCGCCCGCGGCCGCTTTCGCGACGCCGAACCGCTGATGCGCCGCACCGCGGACTTGTCCGAGCGGCTGCTCGGCCGCGACCACAATGCCGCCCGCACGGCGCGCAACAACCTGGCCCTGCTCTATCAGAATATGGGCCGGCTGGCGGACGCGGAGCCGCTCTATCTTTCGGCGCTGGCCGATGCGGAGCGTACGCTTGGGCCTGCCCACCCCGATACGCTGATCGCGGTCAGCAATCTGGCCACCTTGCATCAGGAACGGGGCCGCTACGACCTGGCCGAGCCGCTGTCCCTGCGCGCGCTCACCGAGCGCCGGCGGCAGCTCGGGCCGGCGCATGCGGACACGCTGAATTCGGTCAACAACCTCGCCTCGCTCTACCAGGATCAGGGCCGCTATGCCGAGGCCGAGCCGCTTTATCGCCTCGCTCTGGAGGAGCGCGAGCGCACGCTCGGGCGCGACCATCGAAGCACCTTCGTCTCGCTGAACAACCTGGCCGTCCTCTATGTGGCGCAGCGCCGCCGCGCCGATGCCGAAATGCTGATGGCCCGCGCCGCCGAGGATGCGGAGCGTATCTTCGGGCGCAATCATCCGTCCAGTCTGACTGCCGCCAGCAATTTGGCCGCGATCCTGCGCGATAGCGGCCGGCCGGCCGAAGCGGAGCCGATCTTCCTGCGCGTGCTGGCCGACAGCGAGCGCTTGCACGGCCCGGATCATGGCACGACGCTGACCGCCGCGACCAATCTGGCGCAGCTTTACATGGACATGGAGCAATATGCGCAGGCCGAGCCGATCGCGGTGCGGGCGGTGCAAGGCTATGAGCGGCTGCGCGGTCCCGATCATAGCAACACGTTGACGGCGGTCGGCAATCTGGCCCTGCTCTACAAGTTGCAGGGACGGTTCGAGGCGGCGGACCCGCTCTATCGACGCGTGCTCGAAACGCGGCAGCGGCAGTTCGGGCCGGGCCATCCGCTGACCCTGCTGGCGGTGTCCAACGTGGTGGTGGCGGGGCTCGACCGGCCCGGCGGCGGCGACATGATCGCGCCCGCCCGCTCGCTGGCCGAAGGTGTCAGACTGCGCCGGCGCGCGGGCGGTGGATCGAGCCAGCAGGCGCGGCTGCAACGCCAGCGCGAGGCGCGCTCCTCTTACGACCGGCTGGGGCTGTTCGCCGACGCGGTGTGGAGCGCCGCGGCGGCCGAGCCGGCGCTGACGGCGCGGCATCAAAGCGAGATTTTCGGGGTGCTTCAGGATGCGGTGGCGGGGGCGGCCGACCGCTCGGTCGCCGAGCAGGCGGCGCGGCGCTACGTGGCGGCCCAGCGGCCGGAGCTGGCCGAACTGATGCGCGAGCGCCAGCAGCTAGAGCGCGACTGGTCGCGGCTCGATGGCGATCTGGCCTCGAGCTATGGTGCCGGGCTCGGCGCCGAAAATGCCGCGATCCGCGCCGAGGTGGAGACGGTGCAGGCGCGGATCGAGGCGATCGATGCGCGGCTGGCGGTCGAGGCGCCGGACTATTTCGCGTTGATCGAACCGACAGCGCTGACGCCGGACGCGGCGCGCGATCTGCTGGCGGCGGACGAGGCGGCCTTGCTGGTGATGCCGTCGCCTTATGGCACGCATGTCGTGGCGGTGACGCGCGAGGCGATGGTCTGGCACCGTTCGCCGCGCGACCTGCGCGACATCCGCGCCGCCGTGCAGGTCTTGCGCTGGGATGCGGGCGCCAGCGTCGATGGCAGCGAGGGCGAATTGGCGCGGCTGCGCGCGCGCGACGCGGACCATGGCGAGCGGCCCCGCTTCGACCGAAGCGTCGCTCACGCGCTGTATCGCGAGCTGATCGCGCCGGTCAGCGCCACGATCGCGGGCAAGGCGCGGCTGTACATCGCCGCCGGGGATTCGCTCGCCGGCCTGCCATTCTCGCTGCTGGTCAGCGCCCCGCCGGAAGGGGATGACGACGATCCGGAGATGCTTCGGACGACGCGCTGGTTCGGTGACACGCAGAGCCTGGTCCATGTCCCGTCGCTGCAGTCGCTGGCCTTGTTGCGTGGTGCGCCGCCGGTGACAGGCGCTTCGGGCTTTTTCGGGGTGGGCGATCCGGTGCTGGCCGGGGCGGCGACCATGCGGGGCCGGGGCGCCACGCGGGGGGCGCCGC
>JAFAEG010000066.1 GCA_023424095.1 Pseudomonadota bacterium
ACGCGGGGCTGGAAAGGCATTACCTCCCCAGCAATCCGCGCGCCTGCCCGGCAATATGCGACAGCATCGCGCCGTTCGGGGTCGGGATCATCCGCGCGCGGTCGACCGTGGCGCGAAATTGCTCGACCCGCGGTGCATGATCGGCGAGCCATTTGGTCACCGCCGCGTCGAGATCGCCCTTGGGCAAGCCCGCGAGGAAGGTCAGGCGCATCTGCTGGAAATCGCGCGCGAGGCTGTTGACCAGCAGGCGTTCCCACGGATCGGCGGGGCTCATATGCGCCGCCAGCGTCTGCGCCCAGTCGAGCCCCAAGGCCTCGCCCAGATGGGTGAAGGCGCTCGTCACCGCGACCTCGTCGTCGCCGCGCCGTTCGGCGAGGTCGACGATACCGATCGCGCCGTCGGTCTTGAACAGGCGGACGACCGACGAGGTCAGCGCCTCGGGCGCGCCTGCGTCGAGCAGTTGCTGCGTCAGCATGTCCCACTGATGCTTGACCGAGGGGCTGAGCAGCCCGTCGACGCTCGCATTGAGGCGGTCGACGCCAGGTTCGAGGCGTGCGACGACCGGCCCCGGCTGCGACAGCGACTGCGTCACGCGCAGCAGGTCGGCCATCTGCGAGGTCATCGCCGACGCCGCCTGGCTGAACAGCGACAGGCGGATGCTTTCGTCGATCTTGGCATCGTCGAGCGCGTCCCAGATCGCGGGCATGTCGAGCAGGCGCTCGACCGCGACGAACGCCGCGGCGATGTCGCCGAGCGCGCAGCCTTCCTCTTCGACCAGTTCGAACGGATGGACGATGCCCATGCGGTTGATGATGCGGTTCGCAATCTTCGTCGCGATGATTTCGCGGCGAAGCTGGTGATCGGCGATCGCCTGCCCGAAGTCGCGCTGCATCTCATCGGGGAAGGCGGCGGCAAGGTCGCTCGCCAGCGCCGGATCGTTCGGCAAGTCGCTATGCTCGATCGCGTCCTGCAGCGCGAGCTTCGCGGTCGACAGCAGCACCGCAAGCTCGGGACGCGTCAGCCCGCGGCCTTCGGCGGCGCGGCGGAGCAGTTCGTCGTTCGCGGCAAGCCCCTCGACCTTGCGGTCGAGCCGGCCTGATGCTTCGAACGTTTCCATGATCCGCACCAGCGACGGCACCGCCGCCGATCCGCCCTTTTCGGCGATCGACAGCGCGAGCGCCTGCAGGCGGTTATCCTCGAGCACCAGTTCCGACACATTGTCGGTCATGCGCACGAGCAGCGCGTCGCGGTCGTCCTGGCTCAGGCGGCCTTCGGCCATCTCGCGGTTCAATGCGATCTTGATGTTGACCTCATTGTCCGAACAGTCGACGCCCGCGCTATTGTCGATGAAGTCGGTGTTGATCCGGCCGCCCTTGGCCGAAAAGGCGATGCGCGCGGCCTGCGTGGTGCCAAGGTTCGCACCCTCGCCCACCGCCTTGACGCGCAGATCCTCGGCGTCGACGCGCAGCGCGTCGTTCGCGGGATCGCCAACCTCGGCATTATTCTGGCTCGCAGCCTTCACATAGGTGCCGATGCCGCCGAACCACAGCAGGTCGGCGGGCGCCTTCAGGATCGCCGAGATCAGCGAGCCGGGGTCGATTTCGGACACCGACAGGCTCAGCATCGCCTGCACTTCGGGGGAGAGCGGAATGCTCTTCTGGCTGCGCGGGAAGATGCCGCCGCCCTTCGAGATCAGCTTCTCGTTATAATCCGCCCAGCTCGAGCGCGGCAGGTTGAACATCCGCTCGCGCTCCTTCCAGCTCTTCGCCGGATCGGGATCGGGGTCGAGGAAGATGTGGCGGTGGTCGAAGGCCGCGGTGAGCTTGATCGCCTTCGACAACAGCATGCCGTTGCCGAACACGTCGCCCGACATGTCGCCGCAGCCGACGACGCGGATCGTGTCGGTCTGCACATCGACGCCCATTTCGGCGAAGTGGCGCCGGACCGACAGCCATGCGCCCTTGGCGGTGATGCCCATCGCCTTATGGTCATAACCCTTCGACCCGCCGCTCGCGAACGCGTCGCCAAGCCAGAAGTCGCGCTCCATCGCGAGCGCATTGGCGACGTCGGAGAAGGTGGCGGTGCCCTTGTCGGCGGCGACGACGAAATAGGGATCGTCGCCGTCATGGATCGCGACGCGATCGGGGTGGACCACCTCGCCATTGACCAGATTGTCGGTCACCGAGAGCAAGGAGCGGATGAAGATGCGGTAGCTTTCCGTGCCTTCCGCCAGCCAGGCATCGCGGTCGGTCGCGGGATTGGGCAGCTGCTTGGCGTAGAAGCCGCCCTTCGCGCCGGTCGGCACGATCACGGCATTCTTCACCAATTGCGCCTTCATCAGGCCGAGGATTTCGGTGCGGAAATCGTCGCGCCGGTCGGACCAGCGCAGGCCGCCGCGGGCGACCGGGCCGCCGCGCAGGTGGATGCCCTCGACGCGGGGGCTGTAGACCCAGATTTCGCGCCACGGCCGCGGTGCCGGCAGGTTTGGCACCCGCGCCGATTCCAGCTTGAAGGCGAGCGCTTCGGCGGCTGCGGCCGAGAAAGCGTTGGTGCGCAAGGTGGCGCCAATGACGCCGCGGAACAGGCGCAGGATGCGGTCCTCGTCGATCGCCGCGACCTTCGCCAGATGCTCGTCAATATGCGCCTGGGCGGCGGCAATGCCCTCGTCGCGGGCGGCGAGGCCCGGCTCGTGCATGGCGTTGAACAGGTTGATCAGGCAGCGGGTGACGTCCGGCGCCTTGCGCAGCGCATCGACGACCGTGATCATCGAGTAAGACAGGCCGGTCTGGCGCAGATAGCGGAACCAGGCGCGCAGCAGCACGACGTCGCGCGGCTTCAGGCCGATCGTCACGATCAGCTGGTTGAAGACGTCATTTTCGGACTGGCCCTCGAGCACGTCGGCGACGACCTGTTCGATGATCTCCGCGCTCGCCAGCAACGGCCCGCGCGAGGCGCCGCCCGTTTCCAGCACGAATTCGTGGATGTGGGTGTCATCCTCGCTCGCCCCGCCCGCGCCGCCGGCGCTATTGAGCCGGGTCGGCGTCTCCTTCAGCACGTGGAAGCCGAAATTCTCGAGCACTGGCACCACGTCGGACAATTTCACCAGCCCGTGCGAGCGGTAGATCTTCATCCGCAGCCGGTCGTCGGGATCGGCCGGCAATTCGTACAGCCGGACCGAGCGCTGCTCGGGATTGTCGAGCCGGTCGAGCCGGACGATGTCGAGCGCGGCATCCTCGATCGGATAACGCGAGCGGTAGGGCGCCGGGAAACTCGGCGCGAGCGCCATGGCCAGGCGGGCGGCGCGGGCCGTGCCGACAAGGTGGCCGAGCGCTTCTTCGACATTCGGCTCCCAGCCGCGGATCATCGCGTCCAGCTTGCGGTCCAGGGCGGCGCTGTCCGGCGCGCCGCGCTTCGGATCGATCACAAGGGTGTAGCGGACCAGGGCGATGTCCCCGTCGCCCAGCGCGACAGACCAGCTCGTTTCCTTGGCGCCGGCTTCGGCCGCGATCATCGCGCCGATATCGACGCGGCGGCGGGTGGTCAGCTCGTCGCGCGGCAGCCAGACGAAGGCGAACAAATGACCCTTCAGGGTCGAGCGGACCAGCAACAGCGTCGAGCGCGGCCGATCGGCCAGCGACATGGCGGTCAGCACCAGTTCGCGGACGCAATCCTTGTCGAGGTTGATCAAGAGGTCGTGCGGCAGCGCGCTGATCGCGTGGCGCAGCGCCTTGCCGCTATGACCGTTCGGGTCGAAGCCGAGATCGCGTTCCAGCTCATCGAGATGGCGGCGCAGCAGCGGCACGTCCTCGACCGGCGCGCCGAGCGCCTGGCTGGTCCACAGGCCGGCATGGACGCCGATCGCATTGATCTCGCCATTTTCGCGGATCGGCACGGCGATCAGATCCAGCGGCACGCGGCGGTGCACGGTCGATTTGCGCTCGGCCTTGGCGACCAAAGGCACCTGCCCGCCCTTGCGGAAATAATTGATCGCGCTTTCGCAGCCGCCTTCCTCGTCCGGCGGGCTGGGCACGCGGAACACGCCCATGCCGCCCGAAGAGGCTTGGCCCGGCCGCTCGACCTCATAGCCGAGCAGGGTCATCGCGCCCTCGGCGAACCATTCCAGCAAGGCGCGGCCTTCGCCATCATCGACGGCGGCGGCGTCGTCGCGCATCTGCTGCTGCATCGACCGCCAGTCGCCCACGGCGGCGCGGACGTCGGCCAGCACCTGATGGAGATCGGCATTGAGGTCGCGGCGGGTGCGGGCGTCGGCGCGATCGACCTCCATGTAGATGATCGATTCCTTCGCGCCGTCCGGGTCGAAGGTGAGCAATTTGCCGTCGCCGTCGCGCGTCACCTTCACGACCGGGTGCAGCAGACGGTGGATGACGAGGTCGAACTGGGTCACCGCCGCGGCGACGGAATCGACCAAGAAGGGCATGTCGTCATTGACGATGGCGATCCGCATGCGGCGGTGGCCGACCACGCCGCCGAGCGATTCGACCCTGACCAGGGGCGTGTTCGCCGGCCGCTGATCGGCGCATTCCATCACGAAGGATGCGGCGTTCAGGCTTTCCTCGGCGTCGAAGCCCTCGAGCTCGCCGGGCAAGGCGTTGGTGCGGAGCGTTTCGCTCAACGCGTTGAGAAGGCGCTGGTGAGCGGCGTCTTCCGCTCCCATGCTGTCCGCAGCCATGCATCCGCTCCTGGTAAAGTCCCGGCGCAGTTGAGCGTCCGGCCTATACGCAGAGCCTATAGCCCCGCCGTCACCGGCCCTTCAAGGCCGGGAAGGCGCTGTCAGTTCTGGATTGCGGCCTTGCCGATGGCGGCGTCGATCAGGCGTGCGTCGGTCAGTGCCGGGGCGACGATGGAAACGCGGCCATCGCCTTCGCTGCGGGCAACCAGCAGCACGAATTCGCCCGCGGGACCGGCGGCCAGATCCTCCAGCGTGGCGATCGGCGGGGCATGGCGCAGCGCCTCGCGGCGGACCGCGGCCTGATCCGGTTTCGCTGCCGGACGGCGCGCGGCGCGCTCCTCGGCGACGATGGCCTTCAGGCCGCCCTTATGGCTTTCCAGCGTCGCGCCGAACGCGCCGACGCCAAGGCCGGTGCGCTGCGCCCAGCTCAGCGCCGCCGCAAATTCGGTGAGGCGGCTTTTGTCATAATCCACCCCGAAGACGAGCTTCACGATCGCCGTCATCGGCGCTCGGGCCTGCACCTTCAGTTCGGCATCTTCGAGCAATTCGGCATATTCGTCCGGCCGCGCATCGGCGACGCAGGCGAAGTCATAGGCCAGGCCGAGCGCGCGATAGAGGGCGGCACGGCTGCGATGATCGGCGCCGCGGGCGATTTCCGCGCCCTGGCGGGCCTGCTCCAGCCGGTCGGCCAGCCCGGCATCGTCGGGCAGGGGATCGAGTTCGTCGCCATTGGCGCTCTCGTCCGGCCACAGGCTGAGGGTGCGATTGTCGGCCTGGGCGCGCGGTTCGGGCTCGGCTTCGTCCAGCTCGGCATTCGGGCCGTCGGCCCAGACCGGCAGGCCGCCGGCAGCGGGCGCGGCGGACAGCGCGCGATCGACCGCGCTCGACAGCGCCGCAGTCGCTTCGCTGTCGGCCAGCTGCTTCCAGTTGATCACGCCGTAGATGAAGTCGATTGTCTCGCCGTCGGTCGACAGCGGCATGAGGATGCCGCGGTAGAGCGTGTTGACGCCGCGATCGCTCATGAACTCGGCCTCGAAGCCGATCGGCGCGCGGTTGGCGATGATCTGCAGATAATGGTCGGTCAGCCGTGACAGCAGGGAGCCGCTCGGCACCTGGCTGATCCGGGTGGTGGCACTGTCCAGATCGCATTCGGCGCGCAAGGCGGGGCCGAGATAGGCGATGTTGGGATCGTCGGGATCGCTGGTGAAATCGAGCAGCACGCTGTGCGGGCCGAAATCGCCGATCCGCTCGGGCTGCAGATCCTCGACGGAAGGATAGGAACGGCCACCCAGCAGGGAGACCCAATAATTGTAGGCGCGGACGTGCATGCGCCGCTCGTCGACGCCGATTTCCGGCGGCCGCTCGATCGCCGGCTCGTCCTCGGCGGTCGCCGCCCAGGCCGCATCCTCGTCAAACACGCGATAGCTGTCCATCTGTTCCTGGCGTCCCGGCCACTGTTATCGCCAGCCGGAGTGCCTCAGCGCGGTTGAGATATGGTTAAGCTCGCGTCCGGAAACCTTAACCAGCCAGAGCGGCCAGTTCCTCGGCACTCAGCATTTGCGGCAGAATGCGCGGCTCCTGGCCGGGTGCGTAATAGAGGTAGAGCGGCACGCCGAGTCGCCCGTGCCGCTCCAGGAAGCGGCCGATCGCGGCGTCGCCCATCGTCCAGTCGCCCTCCAGCACCGCGACATTCTTCGCCGCGAAGGCGTCGGCGACCGCCTGGCTCGCCATCGCGCCATTCTCATTGACCTTGCAGGTGATGCACCAGTCGGCGGTGAAATAGAGGAAGACCGGGCGGTTCTCGGCCCGCAGCTGGGCGAGCCGGCTTTCCGAGAAAGGCTCGGCGTTGAGCGCCCCGGCCGAGACGCCCGGCGCCGCCGGCCGAAGCAAGGCGAAAGGTGCGGCGACGGCAATGAGCAGCAAGGCGACCGCCGCCAGGCGCTGGCGCTGGATCAGCCACAGGCCGATGCCGAGCACGATCGCTCCGCCCAGGCCCAAGGCGAGGCCACTCATCCCGGTCTGCCGCCACAGCACCCAGAGCAGGGCCAAAGCGGTCAGGAACATCGGCACCGACAGGATGCGCTGCAGCCGCGCCATCCACGGGCCGGGCTTCGGCAGCATCCGGCGCAATGCGGGGATGAAGGCGAGCAGCAGGAAGGGCAGAGCGAGGCCCAGCCCCAGCCCGCCAAACACGATCAGCGAGCCGGCGGCGGGCAGCACGATCGTCGCCCCGAAGGCGGCGGCCATGAAAGGCCCGGTGCAGGGGGTAGCGACGAAGGCCGCCAGCGCGCCGGTGCCGAAGGCGCTCGCCGTGCCGCCCTTGCTCTCGACGCTCAGCCCCGGCAGCCGGAAGAGCCCGGCCAGATTGAGCGCGATCGCGGTGACGAGGAGCAACAGGACCAGGACGACGCGCGGCTCCTGCAACTGGAAGGCCCAGCCCGCCGCCGCGCCGCTCGCCCGCAGCACCAGCAGGATGCCGCCGAGCGCCAGACAGGTCGCGATCACCCCGGCGGCATAGCCCAGCGCCTCGCGCCGCGCCGCTTTGGGGTCGCCGCCTGTCTTGGCCAGGCTCAACGCCTTCAGGCTGAGGATCGGGAAGACGCAGGGCATGACGTTCAGGATGAGCCCGCCCAGGATCGCCCCGAGCAAGGCGAGCAAAAGGGTCCAGGCATCGCCCTGCGCACCGATCGGATCGCCCGGCGCCGGCACGTCGCCCGGCCGGGCGGTGAAGGTCAGGCCCTGCCCCTCGCCGGTGCGCAGCAGGCCCTCGATCTGGCCGATCCGCTCCGCCCCCTGCGCCGCGTCCGTCTCGACGATCAGGGCATCGCCATTGCGGCTCGCCGACTGGGCGGCGGCGTGATTGAGGATGCCCGCCTCGGCGGGGAACAGATAGGCTTCGGGAATGGCGACATCGGCCGGCATCGGCAAAGCGATGCGGATTCGGCCATTTTCGAGGCTGAACGTGCCGTCGACGCCCAGCGGCCGGGGGAGCTTGGCCCGCCACGCGTCGAACCGCGCCCGCTCTGCCGCCGCGACGGCACCGTCGCCGGCAACCAGCTCGAGCGCCAGCTCCGCCCGTTCGGGCACGCAGATCCGGTCGGTACAGGCGAGATAATCGATCCGCGCCCGCACCGGCAGCCGCGTGCCCGCCGCGATCTCGTCCGCCAGCCGAAGCTCGGCCAGCACGGCGTGCGGCCCTTCGAACACATAGTTCATCAGGCCCGAAATGGTCAGCGTGTGCGGCACCGGAAAACGCAGCGCCCCGGCGGTCACGCCCTCGGGCAGTGACCATTCCACCCGCATCGGCTGGCCGGCATCGCCGGGATTGAGCCAATAGCCATGCCAGCCCGGCTGCGGCGTGAAGGAGAAAGCGACTGTGACGCTTTGGCCCGGTGCAGGCGCCGGCGCTTCCGCGACCAGGGTGGAGGCGATGTTGTTGGCACCGCCCGACAACGGCTGCGCGGCCGCGGGGACGGCGAACAGCAGGATCAGCAGGGAAAGCAGGAAGCGCGACACGGCGGCTCTATAGCAGCCAATGCCCACCACAGAGCAACGTCGCCCTGAACTCATACCAATGTCACCCTCAAATCAAACCGACGTCACCCTGAACTCGTTTCAGGGTCCATCCATTCACAGCACCTTCGGTCCGGGCGGAGGGATGGATGCTGAAACAAGTTCAGCATGACGGTTCTGGTGGTTGTGGCTGTGGCGACCGTGGTGGCGGGCCTAGCGCCGCCTACGCTCCGTCGGCGTGATCTGGTCGCCCAGCCGGTTCGCTTCCAGCCGCACCGGCGAGCCGCTCCAGTCCGCGAGGAACACGGTGCGGCGCTGAAGACCGGGGACCAGGCTCGCCTGGTTGTTCACGACGTTCAGCCGGCTCGGCCCGTTCTCGTCGCCTTCGCCGGCCAGTGCGATCAGGGCGCTGTAATTTTCCTTGTCGCGGCCCTGCACGAAGATGTTGCCGGCGATCGTGCCGTTCGCGCCCCACGGCAGGTCGATCATGTAATTGGTCGCGGTCCCCGCGCTGTCGTCGAAGCTCGAATCGGTGATTTCGACCTGCGGCGCGCGGATCTTCACATAATGGCCGCCACGCCCGCGCTCGAAGCGGGAATTGGTCACCGTCACCGGCCCGCCGCCATTGATGTAGATGGAATGGGCGCAATCATATTCGTCGTCGCAGCGGCCGAGGCCGGCGAAGGTCGAGCGCTCGATGCGGATCGCGCCGCGCTGGTCGTTGGAGCCGAGGATGCCGCTCTCCGAATTGCGGAACAGGGTCTCGCGCACGGTCAGATTGCCCTGCTCGATGCGGATGCCCGCGCCATTGCGGTCGGGCACCTGCATGTTCTGGAAGACCAGGCCGTCGATCGTGGCGGATCGGCCGCGCAGCACGAACGCCGCCTTGCCCTCGCAGGTCACGGTGTCGAAAATCACCCCGCCCGGCTGCTCCGCGCGATAGGTGATCTCCCCGCCATCCTGGGTGATGCATTCCTCGTAGCGGCCGGGCGCGATGCGAATCGTGCCGCGTCCCTCGCCGATTTCGCGGACCGCTTCCTGCAAGGTGAAATAGGTGTGGCCGCCCTCGACGGTGAAGCGCGGAATGGCCGCGGGACCGGTGGACTGCGCCGAGGCAGGCGCGGCGGCGAGCAAGGCGATGAGGAGCAAGCGCTTGGTCATGCGTCCCGCGTGACATGGGCTCCGGCCGGGAGTCGAGCCGCGAAGCGGGGCAATATCGCGCCTGCTCCGCAGCGGGACAATCGCGGGGCCACTCGTTGCCGGCTGGACCTGCGTCCTCACGCGCGTAAGCTGCGGCGATGGCCCGGTTTCTTCGCCTGCTCCCGGTCTTGCTGCTCATCGGCGCGCAGTCGCCGGGGGCGGACGCGCGCTGGTGGGTCCTCGCGGCCGATGACGGGACGATCGTCGGCACCATCGCCGAGACGCGCAGCGCGGACGGGCGGGAGAGCGTCTCGGAACAGCGCGTCACCATCCAGGAACGGGGCGACGCCGCCACCGCCATCGTCGATCGCAACGTCACCCGCTATGATTCCGCCGGCAGGGTCTCGGCGATCGAGAAGACTTGGTCTTCGGGCCGGATCCGCGGCAGCGTCGCGGCGCGCATCCACGCCGACCGCGCCGAGATCGTGCGCACCGATTCGGTCGCCGCGCCGCGCAACTCCACCGTCGCGCTCCCGCCCGGCACCCGTTTCGACAATGGCACCGCCCTGCTCGCGGGCTGGGATCGCAGCGTCACGCCGCAGCTCGAATTCCTCAATTTCAATCTGGAGGCGATGGCCGTCGACCGGGTGGTGATCGCGCCCATCGATGCCCCGCCTGAGCTGGCCGAGGGCCGCATCGCCCTGCAACGCCGAAGCTATGAAGGGGACGCGCTGCGCGGCGTGCAATTGCTGATCCTCGGCGCCGACGGCCGGGTGGTCGAAACGCACCAGCCTTTGTTCGGCTCGGTCCTGATCGTCCGCCCGTCCACCCAGGAGGAGGCGTCGCGCCCGATCCGGCCCTACCAGCCGCTCACCCGCGCTCTGTCCCAGTCGCCGTTCCGGATTCCCGCAGGCGCGCTCAATGGCCGCATCCGTTATCGCTTCACCTTCCGCCACGGCATCGCCTTTCCGCTGATCGCGACGGGCGAGCAAAATGGCGTGGTGGCGGGTGGGGTCGCGACCCTGAACGTCTGCGCCACCTGCGGTCCGGACCTGCCGGCGACTCCGGAGGAACTGGCGGCCGCGACCCGGCCGACCGCCTGGCTGCAGAGCGATCATCGCAGCATCCGGGCGCTGGCCGCACCGGCGCGCAACCGCAGCCTCTCCGCCGCCCGCAGGATGGAGGCGCTCGTCCGGGTGGTGGAACGGGAGATCGCCGAGATCGATTTCGCCGGGCACTTTTCGGCGGTCGAGGCGCTGCGCCGCCGTCGCGGTGATTGCACCGAAAGCGCGGTCCTGCTCGCCGCACTCGGCCGCTCGATCGGCATCCCGACCAAGGTGGTCAGCGGCCTCGTCTACTCACGCGGCGCCTATCATGGCGCGAGCAACGTGTTCCTGCCGCATAGTTGGGTGATCGCCTATGTGGACGGGCGCTGGCGCAGCTATGACGCGGCGCTCGGCAATTTCGATTCCACGCACATCGCACTGACGATCGGCGATGGCGACGTGCGATCGATCTCGGCCGCCAATCAGCTGGCGGGCCTGATCCAGTGGACGGAGATGCAGGAAGTCCGGACCAGGCCCAGAGCCTTTACTCAGCCCTGATCGTCGGCCTCGTAGACGACCGGCAGTTCCGGGACGCGTTCGTCCTCGCGGGCGGCGGGCGCTTGCGGGGCGTTCTGATCCTTGATCGCGCCGATCACCGTCATGATGCGCGTGCCGGTCGGGGCTTCCATCTCGGGCCGCGCCGGAGCGGGCTCAGCCGGTGGCTGCGCGACGGCAGGAGCGGAGGCGAGCAGAGCGGCGGCGGCGATCCCGGCACCGGAGACTTTCGAGAAAAGCGACATAGGCGCGTCCTTTCTGCGGTCAGAGGCTCAAGACTCGCAGATTACACCATTATCCGGGTGCGGAGAAGCGGCTCAGTCGAGGTTCGGCCGCAGCCAGCGGGTCGCCTGCTCGAGGCTGACGCCGCGACGGCCGGCATAATCCTCGAGCTGGTCCTCGCCCACTCGCGCGACGCCGAAATATGCGGCCTCGGGATGCCCGAAATAGAAGCCGCTGACTGCCGAAGTGGGCAACATTGCGAAACTTTCGGTCAGCGAGATCCCCGTCGCCTTCTGCGCGCCGAGCATGTCGAACAGGATCGGCTTCAGGCTGTGCTCGGGGCAGGCGGGGTAGCCGGGCGCCGGGCGGATGCCGCGATATTCTTCCTTGATCAACGCCTCGTTGGTCAGCTGCTCGCCGCCGGCATAGCCCCACAAGGTGGTGCGGACATACTGGTGCAGCCGCTCGGCAAAGGCTTCGGCGAAACGATCGGCGAGCGCCTTCAACAGGATGTCGGAATAATCGTCGATCCCCGCCTTGAAGCGGGCGAGGTGCGGCTCGATGCCGTGGATCGAGACGGCGAAGCCGCCGAGCCAGTCGCCGGCCGGATCGATGAAATCGGCCAGGCACATGTTCGCCCGGCCCTCGCGCTTGGCGATCTGCTGCCTGAGGAACGGGAGCCGGACGAGGTCGTCATTCTCGACCAGGCCGAGCAGCTCCAGCCCGCCCAGTTCGTCCGGCGTCCACACCCCTTCGGCATCGACGAACACATCGTCGCCGTGGCGCACGCAGGGCCACAAGCCGACGACTCCGCGCGCGGTCAGCCATTTCTCGTCGATGATCCGCTGCAGCATCTTCTGCGCATCGGCGAACAAGGAGCGCGCGCTTTCTCCCACCACCTTGTCGTCGAGGATCGCCGGATAGACGCCCGCCAATTCCCAGGCGCGGAAGAAGGGCGTCCAGTCGAACACGTCGGCGAGGTCCGCCAGATCCCAGTCGGGGAAGACGTGCAGGCCGGGGCTGACCGGACGGCCCGGCTTCAGCGCCATGTCGGCCGGGAAGGGATTGGCCCGCGCCTTGGCGATCGGCAGCAATTCGCTCTGGCCCTTGTTCGCCCGTGCGACGCGCACCGCCTCATATTCGTCGGCGATCTTGGCGACATAATCGTCGCGGATCGTCTCCGACACGAGGGTGGTCGCGACGCCGACGGCGCGGCTCGCGTCGAGCACGTGTACGACCGGACCGTCATAGGCCGGGGCGATGCGCAGCGCCGTATGCACCTTCGACGTGGTCGCGCCGCCGATCAGCAGCGGCATCGTCATTTCGGCCCGCTTCATCTCCTCCGCGACCGTGACCATCTCGTCGAGCGAGGGCGTGATCAGGCCGGACAGGCCGATCATGTCCGCGTCATTCTCGTTCGCGGCTTCCAGGATCTTCGACCAGGGCACCATCACGCCCAAATCCACCACCTCGAAGCCGTTACACTGGAGGACCACGCCGACGATATTCTTGCCGATATCGTGCACGTCGCCCTTCACGGTCGCCATGACGACCTTGCCCTTGCCCTTGGCGCCCGGCTCCTTCGCGGCCTCGATGAAGGGCAGCAGGTGCGCGACCGCCTTCTTCATCACGCGGGCGGATTTCACCACCTGCGGCAGGAACATCTTGCCGCTGCCGAACAGGTCGCCGACCACGTTCATCCCGTCCATCAGCGGGCCTTCGATCACCTCGATCGGCTTGGCGAAGGCGAGGCGGCATTCCTCCGTATCCTCGACGACGTGGGCGTCGATGCCTTTGACGAGCGCATATTCCAGCCGTTTCGCCACATCGAAACCGCGCCATTCCGCCGCCGCTTTCTCGGCGACCGCATCGGTGCCGCGGAATTTCTCGGCCAGCGCCACCAGCCGCTCGCCCGCATCGGGATCGCGGTTGAGGATCACATCCTCGCAGGCGGTCCGCAGCTCCGGATTGATCTGATCGTAAATGTCGAGCTGGCCGGCATTGACGATCGCCATGTCCAGCCCGGCGGGGATGGCGTGATACAGGAACACGCTGTGCATCGCCCGGCGCACCGGCTCGTTGCCGCGGAAGCTGAAGCTGAGGTTGGAAAGCCCGCCCGAGAAATGGACGTGCGGGCAGCGCTGCTTGATCTCCTTCACCGCCTCGATGAAGTCGACGGCGTAATTGTTATGCTCCTCGATGCCGGTCGCGACCGCGAACACATTGGCGTCGAAGATGATGTCTTCCGGCGGGAAGCCGATCGCGATCAACTCCTTGTAGGCGCGCTCGCAAATCTCGACCTTGCGCTCCTTCGTGTCCGCCTGCCCGACCTCGTCGAAGGCCATGATGACCGCGGCCGCGCCGTAATTCATGCACTTGCGGGCATGCTCCAGGAACTGGCCCACGCCTTCCTTCATGCTGATCGAATTGACGATCGGCTTGCCGCTGACGCATTTCAGCCCCGCCTCGATCACGTCCCACTTGGAGCTGTCGATCATCACCGGCACGCGGGCGATGTCCGGCTCGGCCGCGATCAGCTTCAGGAAGGTTGTCATGGCGTGGTGCGCGTCGAGCAGACCCTCGTCCATGTTCACGTCGATCACCTGCGCGCCATTCTCGACCTGCTGGCGCGCGACCTCGACCGCCTTGGCATAATCGCCGGCCATGATCAGCTTCTTGAACGCCGCCGAGCCGGTGACGTTGGTCCGCTCGCCGACGTTTACGAAGTTGGTGGAGGAGGGGGTGGTGGTCACTAGAAATCCGTCTTGGCTGAGCTTGTCGAAGCCCTGTCCTTGTCTGCGGCCGAAAGTAAGGTCAGCCCTTCGACAAGCTCAGGGAGAGCGGGTTTGGGTTAAGCGGCCATCGTGAACGGCTCGAGCCCGGCGAGGCGCGTGCGCACCTCGCAGTCCGGGAGCGCGCGCGGCGGCAAATCCTTCACCGCCGCCGCGATGGCGCGGATGTGCGCCGGGGTGGAGCCGCAGCAGCCGCCGAGGATGTTCACCTGCCCCGCATCGGCCCATTCCTTGACCAGAGCGGCGGTGGTCTCCGGCAACTCGTCATAGGCGCCAAGCTCGTTCGGCAAGCCGGCATTGGGATAGACCATGATCAGCGCGTCGCAGATGGCGCTCAGCACCTTCACATGCGGCCGAAGCTGCTCCGCGCCGAAGCTGCAATTCAGGCCGATGGTCAGCGGTCTGGCATGCCGCACCGCGTGCCAGAAGGCCTCGACCGTGTGGCCGGACAGGTTCCGCCCGCTCAGGTCGGTCAGCGTCATGGAAAGCATGATCGGCAGATCGCGGCCCAGCGCCTCGCCCGCCTCGATCGCGGCCATGATCCCGGCCTTGGCGTTCAAAGTGTCGAACACCGTTTCGATCAGGATGAAATCGACGCCGCCCTCGACCAAGGCGTCGATCTGCTCGCGATACACGTCCTTCAGCGTGTCGAAGTCGATCTCGCGGAAGCCGGGATCGTTGACGTCCGGGCTCAGCGACAGGGTCTTGTTGGTCGGCCCCAGCGCCCCGGCGACGAAGCGCGGGCGGCCGTCCTTGGCCTCGAACTCGTCGGCGATGCTCCGCGCCAGCTTCGCGCTCTCGACATTGATCTCGCGGACCAGATGCTCGGCGCCATAATCGGCCTGGCTGATCCGGTTGGCGGAGAAGGTGTTGGTCTCGGCAATGTCCGCCCCGGCCTCGAAATAGGCGCGGTGGATCGCGGCGGGCACCTCGGGCTTGGTCAGCGCCAGGATGTCGTTATTGCCCTTCTGGTCGTGGGAGAGACCGAGGTTGCCGGCATAGTCCGCTTCCGCCAGCTTCCAGTTTTGGATCTCCGTGCCGAACGCGCCGTCGATCACCAGGATGCGCTGGGCGGCCTCGGCCAGCAATTGCTCGCGCTTGGTCATGCCGCTTTCTCCGTGATCGCCGCCGCCTTCGGCCGCAGGCCGAGCAGGTGGCAGATGGCGTAGGAAAGCTCCGCGCGGTTGAGCGTGTAGAAGTGGAAGTTGCGGACGCCGCCCTGATAGAGCCGTCCGCACAATTCGGCCGCCACCGTCGCCGAGACGAGCTGGCGCGCGGCCGGGAGGTCGTCCAGCCCTTCGAACAGATTGTCCATCCAGGCGGGGATGTGCGCGCCGCACAGGCCGGCGAACTTGCGGGTCTGGGCGACGTTGGAGACGGGCAATATGCCCGGCACGATCTCGGCGTCGATGCCCATCGCCGCCGCCTGATCGCGGAAGCGGAAGAAGCAATCGGGCGAGAAGAAGAACTGCGTGATCGCGCGATCGGCGCCCGCGTCGATCTTGCGCCAGAGGTTGTCGAGGTCGGCGGCGCGGTTGCGGCTGTCGGGGTGGCATTCCGGATAAGCCGCGACGCTGATCTCGAACGGGGCGATCGCCTTCAGCCCGGCGACCAGCTTGGCGGCATTGGCATAGCCTTCCGGATGCGGGGCGAAGGCCGCGCCCGCGACCGGCGGGTCGCCGCGGAGCGCAACGATGTGACGTACGCCTGCGTCCCAATAGGCGCGGGCGATGTCGTCAATCTCGCCCTTTGTCGCCTCGACGCAGGTCAGGTGCGCGGCGGCGCTCAGCGGCGTTTCGCGGGCGATGCGGGCGACGGTGGCATGGGTGCGCTCGCGAGTGGAGCCTCCGGCGCCATAGGTGACCGACACGAAGCGCGGGCCGAGCGGCGCGAGCGTCTGGATCGATTCCCACAGGGTCTGTTCCATCTTCTCCGTCTTGGGCGGGAAGAATTCGAAGCTGACGCCGATATCGCCGGCGACATGCTCGAACAGAGCGGGAGCAAGACTCATGCGACCACCTTCAATCGTTCGGCGGGCCGGTCTCCGGCCCAAATGGTGACGGTCAGTTCGCCGCCTTCGAGATGTTCGACCACTTCGCCCACAAGCCCGGCCTGCTCGAGATATTTGAGCACCGCCTCGTCGGCGAAGCCCAGGCGCGAATGGGCGTCGCGGTTGCGCAATTCCTCGCGCTCGTGCGGGGCGAAATCGGCGATCAGCAACCGCCCGCCGTCGCTGAGCAGGCGACCCGCTTCCGCGACCGCGGCGGCCGGGTTCTGCGCATAATGCAGCACCTGATGGAGGATCACGGTGTCGGCAGAAGCGGACGGCAAGGGCAGGGCATACATGTCACCCTGGCGCAGATCGGCGGCGAGCCCGGCCTCGGCCAGCTTCACCCGCGCCAGCCGCAGCATTTCCGGCGAGCGATCGACGCCCAGCGCCTGGCTCGCCTGCTTGCCGAACAATTCGATCATCCGCCCGGTACCGGTGCCGATATCGGTCAGGCGCCCGACCGGGCGGCCGCCGGCCGTGACGGCGCGGGCGATCGCGGCTTCGACCTCGGCCTCGGCGACGTGAAGCGAGCGCAGGCGATCCCAGTCGACCGCATGGGCATCGAAATAGCTTTGCGCCGCGGCGGCTCGCTCGGCGCGGACGGCCTGCAGGCGTTCGATATCGGCGACCGAAATGTCCGCCCCGCCCCGGCTCTTCCAGCGGTCGATCAGGCCGAACAGGGGTTCGACCAAGTCGCCGGAGCCCAGGCCCAGAAACACCCAGCTGCCTTCGCGGCGGCGGTCGATCAGGCCGGCTTCGGCGAGGATCTTCACATGGCGCGACACGCGCGGCTGGCTCTGGCCGAGCACCTGCGCGATCTCGCCGACCGACAGCTCCATCGCCCGCAGCAGAGCCAGCACCCGAAGGCGCGTGGGATCGGCCAGAGCGGCGAAAAGGCGCGGGAGCTGAGCCATCATTCTTCTACTGCATTTCCGCATATAAAGATATCCTTATATGGGTCAACAAAAGATAAATCGACCGAATCGGTAGAGAATACTTTACATGTGGCCGGCGAATCGGTATTTGCGGCATTGTCGAAGGAGAACGGGTGCACACCGGTCCGGCGGCAACCTCGCAATCGATTTCTTGAATAGGAAGTTTGCCATGAAGAAGACTGCTTTCGCTCTGGTCGCCGTTGCGGCTCTGGGTCTCGCCGCCTGCGGTGGCAACAAGGCCGCCAACAACAGCGCCAACAACGCTGCTGCCACCACCAATGCGGTTGAGGACGTGAACGTCGCCAACACCGCCGAGAACGCCACGAACAGCGCGCTCGATGATGCCGCGAACAGCACGGCCGCCAACAGCGCCAACAGCGCCGGCGCCGCGAATGTCAGCAACGCCAGCAATGCCGTTGCGTCGAACACCGTCGCCAACGCCCAGTAAGCCGACGCGACAGCGTCCGCTTTTGCGGTATAAGGAAGGGGTCGCGCCACAAGCGCGGCCCCTTTTTTCTTGTTCGCGGGTTTTGCTGTTCGAGGGAGCGATAAGGATGCGGAAAGTCGGTCTGGTTTTGACGACGGGTGCGCTGGCGATGCTGGGCGCGTGCAGCGACGGTGCGGTCAGCACCAACAATGGCTCGGTGACCGTGAACACGAGCGTGATCGGCGGCGACGTGCAGAACAATCTCGAAGGCGCCGGCAATTTCGCGCGCAACAGCGCCCGCTCGCTCGGCAACGGCCTGGACCGCGCCGGCGAGGTGATCGAGAACAATGCCAAGGCGGCCTGGAACACGGTCAAGGAGAAAGCCCGCGAGCTGCGCGGCAATGATGATGGCAATGCCAATGCCAGCACCAATTCGACTGGCAACTGACGCGATTGCTTGATTTTTCCACGCCGGCATGTCGTTTTGGCGTCCGGCGGTGGGCCGCAGCACGGGAGAGAATGTGATGATCCGGATCGGCCTCAGCGCGGCGCTTGCCAGTCTGCTGCTGCTTTCCGGGTGCGGTCGCGGCGAGGAAACGCCCGGCCAGCCGAGCGCCGACGAACGCGCCAAGCTCGACAATGTCGCCAAGCGGCTGGACGATCAGGGCACGATCGACACGTCGCCGGATTCGATGGTGCCCGCGGACGAGGACGCCGTGACCGGCAATGGCGCCGCTCCGGCTCCCGCCCCGGTCGTGCCGCCGGCCCCGCTGAACAGCGCGAACAGCGCCGCGCCGCGCTGATTTATCGCCGGGTCTCCGGCCCGAGCTCGATCAGCCACATGTCCGGCACCGCGCCGATCCGGATCGGCAGGATGCTGGTGCCGAGCCCGGCGCTGACCACCAGGGTCCGCCCGTTTTCGTCGATCCGGCCGCAGGCGTAGCGATTGCCGTAGCGCGACATCGTCGAGACCGGGCCGATCAGCGGCAGGCTGATCTGGCCGCAATGGGTGTGGCCCGCGACCATCAAAGGCACGTCTTGCGGCACGTCCTGAAACGGATCGGGCGTGTGGCTGAGCAGCACCGGCACGCCGCCAGTGGCCCGGATCGCTGCCAGGGTGCGGGCGAGATCGGCATGGCCGGTATAATCGTCGTCCAGCCCGCCGATCGCGAGCGGTCCGGCCCGCGCCGCCTCATTGTTCAGCACCCGCACATTGGCTCGGCCGAGCGCCGCGCGGGCCGCATCGGCATCGACCCAATGGTCGTGATTGCCGAGCACGGCGAAGACGCCAAGCGGCGCACGCAGCCGGGCGAGCGGCGCGGCGATCTCGTCGAAATTGTAGACGTGGGTCGCGACCCTCTTCTCGCTGATGAAATCGCCGGCGATCAGCACCGCGTCGGGGCGCAGGCCATTGGCGTGCGCGACGATCCGCTCGAGCCGCTCGGGCGGCATGTCCGGCCCGGCGACGTGGATGTCGCTCATCAGCAGGATGCGCACGGACCGCTGCCCGGCCGGCCAGTCGCGGACCGCGACGCGCGTTTCCCGCACCACCGGGTCGCTGCGCGCGGTCGAATAGCCATACCAGGCCATGAGCAGGGCCAGCACCAACAGGCCGGCCAGCACGCCGATGAACCAGCGCCGCAAATCCCTTCCGCTTCGGGCTCGGAGCAAAGTGCCGCTTCCTTTATTGAACGCTTATGCGCGCTTTCTCGCAGCTTCTGGACGCCCTCGTCTACACGCGTTCGCGCAATGCCAAGCTGAAGCTGATCGGCGATTATCTGAAGCGCACGGCCGATCCGGATCGCGGCTGGACGCTGGCGGCGCTGACCGGCGAGCTGGACCTGCCGGCGGTGAAACCGGCCTTGGTGCGGGCGTTGATCGAGGAGCGCGTCGATCCAATTCTGTTCCGGATGAGCCGCGACTATGTCGGCGACATGGCCGAGACGGTGGCCCTGCTCTGGCCCAAGCCGCTCTATCAGCCCGCCGAACTTGACGATGGTTCGCTCAGCATCGCGGCGGTGGTGGAGCGGCTGGCCACGCTCGGCCGGGCCGAGGCGCCGGTCGTGCTGGCCGACATGCTCGACCGGCTGGATGCCAGCGGCCGTTATGCTCTGCTCAAATTCGCCACCGGAGCGCTGCGTATCGGCGTCAGCGCGCGGCTCGCCAAGACCGCGCTGGCGCAGGCGTTCGAGCTCAATGTCGATGCGGTCGAGGAGGTGTGGCACGGCATCGCGCCGCCTTATGCGGCGCTGTTCGATTGGGCCGAGGGCCGCGCCGCCCAGCCCCGTGCCGAGGATGTGCCGACCTTTCGCCCCTTCATGCTCGCCCACCCGCTCGAGGACGCCCAGGTCAGCCTCGACGATTATGCCGCCGAATGGAAATGGGACGGCATCCGCGTTCAGCTCGTCCGGGTCGGCGACGAGACGCGCTTGTACAGCCGCGCGGGCGACGACATTTCGCGCTCCTTTCCCGAAGTCGCGGCGGCGTTCGACCGCGAAGGTGTGCTCGACGGCGAATTGCTGGTGAAGGGGGAGGCGCAGGGCACGGACAGCGCTGGCCTGGCGGCGAGCTTCAATGCCTTGCAGCAAAGGCTCGGCCGCAAGGCGGTCTCGGCGCGGATGCTGGCCGATTATCCCGCCTTCGTCCGGGTCTATGACATCCTGCTCGACGGCCGGGAGAATGTGCGTGACCTGCCCTGGACCGAGCGCCGCACCCGGCTCGAGGCGTTTGCGTCAAAGCTCAACCCCGACCGCTTCGACCTTTCCGCGCTGATCCAAGCAGAGGACTTCGACGCTTTGGGTGAGATCCGCGCCGGTGCGCGCGACGCGGCGATCGAGGGCGTTATGCTGAAGCGGCGCGATAGTCCCTATGTCACCGGCCGTCGCGTCGGCCTGTGGTACAAATGGAAGCGCGACCCGCTCAATGCCGATTGCGTGCTGATGTATGCGGTGCGCGGCAGCGGCAAGCGCTCATCCTATTATTCGGATTTCACCTTCGGCTGCTGGACCGGGCCGGCGCAGGGAAAGGGCGAGTTGCTGCCGGTCGGCAAGGCCTATTTCGGCTTCACGGACGAGGAGCTGAAGTGGCTCGATCGGTTCGTGCGCAATCATACGACGCAGCGCTTCGGCCCGGTGCGCGAGGTGGAGAAAAGCCTGGTGCTGGAAGTGGCGTTCGATTCGATCCACCTCAGCAAGCGCCACAAGAGCGGGCTGGCGATGCGCTTCCCGCGGATCAGCCGCATCCGCACCGACAAGCCCGCGCATGAGGCGGACACGATCGACGCGTTGAAACGGCTGGTGAGCTAGATCGTCTCGCGCCGGTCGGCGAGTTGCTGGCCGAGGCTGCGGAAGTCGCGGCCGCCGACGCCCATCAAGGCGCCGCATTGGCCGATCAGCGTCGCGCGCTCACGCTCCGCGATGCCGGCGCCATGCTGCTCCGGCTCATAGCCGGGCGCTCGGGCGTCGATTCGACCGAGGAAATATTGCGCGCCGGTCAGACCCGCCGTGGCGATCCGCGGGTCCTCGTCCTGCGCCAGCTCGGCCATCAGCCGGTAGCAGCGGACGTCCTGCGGGGACGGCTCCGGCGGCGGGGGGACGCCGGCCTGGGCGGTGAAGTGCGCAAACAGCGCGGCCATGAATACGCTTGCCATGACACCGGGCTAACGCACGACAATGGAAAAGAGGTGCGAGAGAAAGGTTTACGCGCCGGTAGGCACGAATTTGCCGGTCCGGCCGGCAAGGTCTTGCCGGGTGCGAATGGCGCAGCGTTGAGCGCCAAACGACAAAGGCCGCCCCGGTTGCCCGGAGCGGCCTTCGTTCATGCTGACGCGGCCGAAGCCGCGTCGCGCGAGAGTTAAGCGATCGACACCAGATTGACGGCCGCGGTCTTGCCGCGACGATCGACCTCCAGCTCGAATTCGAGCCGGTCGCCTTCCTGCAGCGAGTGGATGTTGGCGCGCTGCATCGCCGAAATGTGGACGAACGCATCCGGCTGGCCGTCATCACGGGTGATGAAGCCGAAGCCCTTGGTCGCGTTGAAGAACTTGACCGTGCCGGTCGCCTTCTCGCCGGTCAGCTCGCGCTGCGGGCCGCCACGGTCGCCGCCGAAGCCGCCTTCGCGGTCACGCGGCGGGCCACGATCCTCGACCGGGAGCGGATCGCCCTCGATCTTCAGGTCGGTCGCCGAGATGCGGCCGCCACGATCCACCAGGGTGAATTCGAGCGGCTGCCCTTCGGCCAGGCCGGTCAGGCCGGCCTGCTCAACGGCGGAAATGTGGACGAACACGTCCTCGCCGCCATCATCGCGAACAACGAAGCCGAAGCCCTTCTGGGCGTTGAAGAATTTGACGACACCTTTGCCTTCGCCAACGACCTGGGGGGGCATGCCGCCGCCGCCGCCACGGAAGCCGCCGCCACCGCCGCCGCCGCGGAAACCACCGCCGCCGCCACCATAGCCGCCACCGCCGCCGCCGAAGCCGCCGCGGTCTCCGCC
>JAFAEG010000081.1 GCA_023424095.1 Pseudomonadota bacterium
CCAGCGCCCCGCCGTGCCCCAGCGCCAGCGGCCGGGCACGCCCTCGTCCGCGCCCCGCCCTCGCGGGCCCGGCGGCACGCCCGGCATCTAGGAGCCTTCCCGGCTGAGGCCGGCGCTAGATATTGGTCTGATCAGCCGGCGTTTCGGCCGGAATCGTGGCGGCGGAGCCCCCTTGCGTGCACGCCAGGCCCTCCATGCCGATCCCGTAGCAGGTCATCGACAGCGACCCCATCGCATAGCCGCGCACGACCGCCTCCGTCCCTCCCCCGGCCGCCGCAGCCAGGCCGGCGGTGTAGAGCAAGGGGATGAAATGGTCGGGCGTGGGCACGGCCAGATCGTAATCGGCATGATCGGCAAGGCGCAGGATCCCGCCCGGATCGTCCGTCATCAGCTTCGCGGCTGCATCGTCGAAGCGGTGCGCCCAGTCCGTTCCCCCATCCGGGTCGCGCCGGTCGATCAGGCGCAGATTGTGGACGACATTGCCGCTCGACACGATCAGCACGCCCTGCTCCCGCAACGGAGCCAGCCGTGCGCCCAATTCCAGATGATAATCGTGCGGCTTCAAGGCGTTGATCGACAATTGCACGACCGGCACGTCCGCCTCGGGAAACATGTGGGCAAGGACGCTCCAGGTGCCGTGATCCAGCCCCCATTGATCGCGGTCGGCACCGATCCAGTGCGGCTTCACCGTTTCGGCAATCTCGCCGGCCAGTTCGGGCAGGCCCGGCGCCGGATAATCGAAGGCAAACAGTTCGTCCGGAAAGCCGTAGAAATCGTGGATCGTGCGTGGCCGCGCCATCGCCGTCACCGCCGTCGCGCCGATGAACCAGTGGGCGGATACCATTAGAATGACCCGCGGCCGTGGCAGAGCCGCGCCGATCCGCCGCCAGGCATTGGTATAGTCATTGGCTTCGAGCGTGTTCATCGGGCTGCCGTGTCCGATGAACAGGGCCGGCATCGCAGTCATGGCAAACCTCCCGGTGTCGCGTCCTGCCCTAACGCCCATACCATTCATCCAGCCGCATCAGCTGGTCGAACTCGCCATAAGGCGCATATTGCGGGTGCAATTTGGCGGTGAACGGCTCCTCGCCGGTCAGCCATTTTTCGACCGCCTCACGGAATTTCTCGGCCGCGAAGGCGACGAACTCATCGGCGGGAATATGGTCGCGCCGCTTGGCGTCGGTGGGGGATTCGACATAGCCGAAGTCGCCGCCCTTCTTCGACAGGGACCAATATTCGAATGCGCTGGCGCGGCCCTCAATCCCGTCGAACCCACCCAGTTCGGCGATCAGTCCGAGCAGACCGAGTTGCAGGCTGAACCCGCCCCGGATCGCCGCCATGCTCGGCGGCTTGCCGGTCTTGTAATCGACGATTCCTAAGCCGTCGCCGGCCTGGCGGTCGAAACGGTCGACGGTGCCGCTCAACCGCACGCCAGCGACCTGCGCGAACCCCGCTTTCTCGGCCACCAGCGGCGTCCGGCCCTCGGCGCGTCCTTCCGCCATCTTCTTGCCGACCCAATCAATCGCCTCGATCAGTCGCGGCTGCCAGAGAGCCCGGAGCATCGGGTGAACCCCGGGATCGTCGAGCAGTCGTTCCACCCGCGGCGTCAACTTGGCCGGATCGCATTGATCCTCGTTCAGCCAATCCTCCAGCACCTTGTGGACCGCGCTTCCGCGCCACGCCGCGGAAGGATCGGCATCGACCGCGTCGAGCTGGTTCAGCCCAAGCACGCGCCGTGCGTAGAAAGCGAAGGGATCGGCCTTCAGCCGGTCCACCTCGGTGACCGACAATTTGCGCGGCCGCTCGTCCACCGGCGGCGCGGGCGCTGGCCGGGCGATCTGCACGAACGCCTCCGGCCGATCGACCGCGCGCGCCCATTTCGCCAGCGGCAGCGCGCGCGTCACCCCGCCGGTCATCGCCTCGATCCTGAGCCACAGCCGCGACGCCACCGCCGGCGCCCGCGCATCGCGCCGCGCCCGAGTCACCAGCACCCGGGGAGCACCCAGGGCACAGGCGAAATCATGCGCCGCCAGCCCGATCCGCCGCTCCAGCGACGGCAGACCAAGCTCGGCGCGGATGCGCGGCGCCAGCCAGGGATCGGGCGCGGGCAGAGCCGGCCACACCCCCTCGTTCAGCCCGCCCAGCACCATCAGATCGGCCTGCTGAAGCCGCGCCTCGATCAACCCCCAGATGAACAGGCGCGGATGCTTGCCATAAGGCGGCCGCACCGCGACGGCGGCCATCGCCTCCTCCAGCAAAGCGGGCAGCGCCTCGGGCCGCACCTGCTCGGGGCCATGCTCGGCCGCTTCCTCGAGCGCTGCGATCAGTTCCGCCGCCGCGCGCCCCGCCGGCCCGCGCCACAGATCGTCCCCGCACAGCGCAGCCGCCGTCTCCCGCACGATGGCGAGCAACCCGCCAAGCCCGCTGCCGCCCCGCGCCTTCCACAGACCGTCGCCCGCATCGAACGCGGCCTCCAGCGGCGCGAGCAAGGCGCTGGCCTCCGCCCAGAACGATTTCGCCGCCCCCCGGATCGGTTTCTCGCGGAAATCGCCTTCGTCCAGATGGGCGCTGACCCCAGCCAGCCCCGGCGCCGGCCGCGGCCCGCGCAGCGCCCGGTCGAGCAAACGGAAGCCGTCCAGCCAGTCCAGCCGCGCCTCCCCTGCCCGCACCAGCGGGTGGCCGAGCAACGTCAGCAACGCCACCGGCGCGAACCTCTCGGCCGCCGCATTGGCCACCGCCAACAGCAAGGTTCCTGGCGGCGTCTGCGACAAAGGCCGCCCGGCGCTGTCGTCCGCCTCGATCCCCCAGCGCGCCAGATGCGCCGTCACCCGCCGCGCCAGTGCGCGGTCCGGAGTCACCAAAGCCGCGGTCTTGCCCGGCTCCTCCAGCGCCTCGCGCAACGCCAAAGCGATCGCCTGCGCTTCCTCCGCCGGATCGGCCAGTTCCAGCGCCCGCACCCCGGTCAGCCGCCGTTCCGACGGCTTCAGTCCGTTCCAGCGCGCCGTCGCTTCGGCCGGCGCCATCGCATTGCCGATCGCCCGCCCCCGCGCCGCCGTCGCCGCATGACCGCCGCCCCAGCGCCAGCGCTGCACGTCGTCGCGCACATAACCCATGCCGGTCAGCAGCAATTTCAGGTGGAATTGCGGATGCGTTTCCAGGTTCGGCGGCGCGCGCCGGCCCGGCTCCGCCTCGTGCGGCCCGAGCATCTCCCATTCGGCCTCCGGCATGTGCAGATCGAGCGCCGGAAACACGACGCTCCCAGTCTCCAGCCGCGCCACCCGCCGCAACAGTCGCGCCGCCGTCGGGGCCGCGGTCGTGATCCCCGCCGCACAGACGAAATCCCCCGGCGGCCGCTCCCGCCACCGCCGCTCCAGTGCCACCAGCAGCAGGTTCCGCCGAGTCGCCAAATCGATCCGCCCGAGCCGCTCCAGTTCCAGCGGCCACGCCGTCAGGATCGCGTCGAGCGCCCCGAGCGAAGTCTGCCAATGCGCCGCCAGATCGCCGGTCTCGAAGGCGATTGTGCCCAGCCCGGCAGGCGCCACATCCTCGACGATCAACTGGTCGAGCGTCCGCCCCAGATCGGCCGCCAGCCGCATCGCATCGGCGGCATCCACGCCGCGCTCCCGCGCCACCAGCCGCGCCAGCCGCATCTGCCGCTCGATCGGCTCGATCGCCGGGGGAATGTGCTCGCCGTCCAGCGGATCGAGCATCCCGCCGATCCGCTCGTCCAGCTCAGGATCGCCGAGCGGCACCAGCCGCGGCAGCAGCAGCCCGCCGCCGGACGCCCGAACGAACGCATCGCGCACCGCCCGCGCGGCGCGCTGGTTCGGCAGCAGCACGATGCCCCGCGCAAGCGCCACCGGATCGCGGCCATGCTGCGCCATCAGCCCCGCCGCCAGCGCATCGGCGAACGACCGGTGGGCCGGAATGGTGAACAGATTGGGCCGGGCCGCGCTCATCCGCTCAGCCTAGCGCAGAGTCAGAGATTGGCCAGCATGTCCTCGGCCCGCCGGATCGATTCCGGGCGGCCGATGTCGAACCACAGGCCCTGGTGGACGGTGCCGTAAAGCCGCCCCTTCGCGATCGCGCGATCCCACAGGATGTTCGTGGAAAAGGCCCCGTCCGGCAATTCGCCTTCGAACAGCCGCTTCGAGAGCATCTGGATGCCAATATAGACGAAGGGCGCGACGCCGTGCGGCTTGCGGCGGCGGAGGCGACCGAGCGAATCCATGTGGAAATCGCCTTTGCCGACGTGACAATAAGCCTTTGCCAGCGGCACGAGCAGCAGCAAGGCGTCCATCTTCTCGTCATCCCAATGGGAAGCGAGCAGATGCAGGCTGTCGATCGGGCCTTCGACCCACAGATTGTCGGAATTGACCGCCAGGAACGGATCCGCGTCGATCTGCGGCATCGCCCGGACGAGCCCGCCGCCGGTCTCGAGCAGCATGTCGCGCTCGTCGGAAATGACGGTTTCCAGCGCTCCGTTCCGCGCCGCCAGATGCGCTTCCAGCGAATCGGCGAGATAGTGGACGTTGACCACCGCCTTGGTGACTCCGGCCGCCTCGAGCCGGTCGAGCGCATGATCGATCAGCGGCTTGCCGGCGATCTCGACCAAAGGCTTGGGCCGGGTCGCGGTCAGCGGGCGCATGCGCTTGCCGAGGCCAGCGGCCATCACCATCGCGGTCGAAGGGACTTCTGCAGTGAGCGTCGGCCGCAATGCCAGCGGCTTGGAAAAACGGCTCATCGGGCCAGCCGCGCCACCGCGTCGCCGCGCGCTTCAGGCGGCACGTTCGCGTCGAACCAGGCCTTTATCGGCGCCAGAGCGGGATGGGCGAGATTGCGCTCGACATAGCTCCAGATGCGCGGCTGCATCGCCGGATAAGCCGGCTTGCCGTCGCGCTTCCAAAGCCGGGTGAATATGCCCAGGATCTTGGCGTTCCGCTGCGCGCCGAGCACTTCATAATGGGCGCGGAAACGCTCACGGTCGGCGATCCCAGCGCCGTTCATGAACCGCGCCAGCATCATTTCCTCCAGCGCCGGCGAAACGTCGCGGCGCGCGTCCTGCAGCAGCGAGACGAGGTCGTAGGCCGGATGCCCGGCCCGGGCGTCCTGAAAGTCGAGCAGGCCTAGCTGCCCCAGCCCCGGCACGACCATCAGATTGTCGGCATGATAATCGCGCAGCACCAGCACCGGGTGGCGTTCGGTCTCCGCCAGCATGTCGGCCCAGGTCTCGTCCCAGGCGCGTTCATAACCCTCGACATCGGGCGCGATGCCGAGCGCGGGCAGATACCATTCGGTGAACAGCCCGGCCTCCCGGCGAAGGGCAGCCGCGTCATAGGGCTTCACCCCCTCCGGCGCCGTCTGCTCGGCAAGCCGCACGGCGATATCGACCGCCGCCGCATAAACCTCTTCCTCGCGCTCCGGCTCGCGCTGCAGCAGCGGATTGACCCGGTCGTCGCCGAAATCCTCCAGCAACAGCAGGCCGAGCTCGCGATCGACCGCCAGTGGCCGGGGCGGCGCGAAGCCGCGATCGAGCAGATGCTGGGCGATGGTCAGGAACGGCCCGACATCTTCCTTGTCCGGCGGCGCATCCATCAGCACGCCGGTCTCTTCGCCGCGATGGACGCGGAAATAGCGGCGGAAACTCGCATCGCCCGCGAGCGGACGGATTTCGCACCCTTCCCAGCCATTTGCGGCAAGGAAAGCGGGGGCCTCGGCGGGCGGGATCATGGGATTGAAAGCGGGGGCGGTGGCCATCGCCGCTCCCAAGCGGGCGGCGCGGTTGCTGTCAAGCGACGCCCACCAGAAGGATCGGCTTCGAGCGACAGGCGGAGCGTTTCGGGCCACAGAAAGGGCAGCCGCTCGGGCCATTCGATCAGCAAAGCCGACGCGCCCAGGGCATCGTCCAGCCCGAGCTCCTCGAACTCGCCTGGATCCTCGATCCGGTAGAGATCGACGTGCCAGACCGGCAGCCTCACCTCGGGCGGATCATAAGTGACGACGATCGGAAAGGTCGGGCTCGGCACGTCGCCGGCGAGGCCCAGGCCGTGCAAGATCCCCCGGCACAGGCTGGTCTTGCCCGCCCCCAAGGTCCCGAACAGAGCGACGATGTCGCCGGGCCGAAGCAGCGGCGCGAGCCGCCGCCCGAAGGCCTCGGTCGCCCCCGCGTCGGGCAAATGGATCGCGCTCATGCGCCGCCGACCGCGCCCCGCGC